>JBMZDR010000018.1:10772-42276 GCA_049614485.1 Flavobacteriaceae bacterium | reverse complement strand
TACAGATTCTTATTTTACTGGTAAAAAAACATTTTCTGAAGTTAGAGAGGGTTTATTAAAAATTGATACGTTAGATTTAGGGTATGAGCAGTATAATGCTGGTGAGCCTATTTCACCTGAGTATATAGATACTACTGAAATTACGTCTTATGATGTTAAAGAATACCGAATTAAAGGATTGTGGTATTTTGATAAGCGTCAAGGGCAATTACGTTACAGATTAATTGGTTTGTCACCAGTTACTCCAGATGTATTCTTTATTGATGCAGAAGATGGTGACTTGGTTGCGCAATTTTGGGTGTTTTTCCCAGATACTAGAGAGGTGTTAAATGAAGCTATGAGTTTCAATAATAAAAACACAGCTATGCCAATTTCTTTTGATCATATGTTGAATTCAAGACGATTTAGTTCTACAATGTATAAAGAGGAAAATGTGTATCAAGATAGAAAAATTGAAGAATACATTCCTAACAATGCATTAATGCAATTGTTAGAATCTGAAAGAATTAGAACAAAAATCAGAGACTTTGAGTTAGATCAATGGCAGTACTAATAAATTTCTCCAATTTATTATAAGCATAAAAACTCCTACATTTGTAGGAGTTTTTTTTTACATTATACATAAAATAAGATGTTAGATTATTTAATTGTAGGTTTTGGTTTGGCAGGTGTTTCTTTTGCAGAGCAGTTACGTAAACATGATAAATCATTTGTTGTTATATCTGAAGAAAAAGAATCTTCGTCAATAGTTGCTGGGGGTATGTATAACCCTGTCATCTTAAAACGATTTACATCGCCTTGGAATGCCATTCCGCAATTAGAATATGCCATCCCTTTTTACGCAGAAATTGAATCTAGATTGAATATCTCAGTATTAAACCCGCTTCCTGTATTGCGTGTGTTTAATGCCGTTGAAGAGCAGAATAATTGGCTCATTGCATCAGATAAACCTTATTTGGCCCCTTTTCTTTCAACAAACTTTAAAAATAATACCAACAAAGCCATTCTGTCTGATTGTAATTTTGGTGAAGTAAAAAAAGCAGGACGTTTAAATGTCGCAAAACTCTTAAAGGCATACCGTAAAGACCTTATCTCTCATCAGAGCTACTTTAATGAGCGGTTTGATTATAGCGCCATTAAAATTAAGTCAGATCATATAGTTTATAAAAATCATATTGTAAAACATATAGTATTTGCTGAAGGCTATGGGATGTTAAAAAACCCTTATTTTAATCATTTACCCCTTAACGGTACAAAAGGCGAAGTACTCATTATTAAATCAGAAAAATTAGAGGTCAACTCAATTATTAAGGCATCAGTGTTTATAATTCCGCTAGACAGCCCTAATCATTATTTAGTAGGTGCAACCTATCATTGGACAGATAAATCTTGGAAATCAACACAGCAGGCCAAGGACGAGTTGTTAGAGAAATTAAATGAATTGATTACATGTGAATATACTGTAGTTGATCAGTTGGCAGGAATTAGACCTACGGTGAAGGACAGACGACCGTTAGTTGGTTGCCACCCTAAACATAAAAATATATTCGTACTTAACGGTATGGGCACACGAGGGGTTATGGTAGCTCCTACGGTGAGCCATCAGTTATATAGCCACATAGAACAGAATAAACCTCTAGATGCTGAAATTGATTGTGCTCGTTTTTCTTTAATGTAAAAGTATGGCTGTTATTTAGATGCTTTTTTACTGGCGGCTTTGTCGTAATTTACAAAGAAGTTAATCCAAATATTTCTTGATAGCCGTGCAATAACGGGTAGAAATACAATTAAGGTTCCCGTGATTACAAAGAATGTTTCAATCAGCTCTAATTTTAAAAGTAGGTGACTAATTATAAATGCAGCAACAGCAAATGCTATTCCAACAGGGTAACTTACATACATTGACCCTGTAAAGAATGAAGGTTCTAAATGGTATTTAAGTCCACAAGAAGAACAATGCTCATTTAACTTTAAAGTACGTGATAAAACATATGGGTTTTTTTCTTCGTACATGCTTTCTTCATGACATTTAGGACATTTCCCAAATAATATACTATATAATTTAGATCCTTTTTTAAGCATATATTTTATGTACTTTTGTGAATTAAACTTAAAGAACAAATTTAACGCTTTTTCACCAGTGTTAAGTAACATTTGTAACAAAAATATGTTAAATATACACAACTTATCAGTCTCTTTTCAAGGAGAAGATTTATTCAAAGAAATTACCTTCAGGCTAGGAGCAGGAGACCGTGCTGGTTTAATTGGTAAAAATGGTGCTGGAAAATCAACCTTACTAAAAATTATCTCTGGTGATCAGGAATATGATACCGGGCAGATTGCTTTAGCTAAAGAAATTGAAATAGGTTTTTTACGTCAGGATATTGATTTTGTACCAGGGAGAACCGTGTTAGAAGAATCATATCAAGCATTTGAGCTAATTAAGACACTTGAGTTCCAAATAGCTGAATTAAATGATGAACTAACATCAAGGACTGATTACGAGAGTGATGCCTATGCAAAAATTATTGAGGATGTTACAGAGTTACAACATCAATATGAAATTCATGGGGGGTATAATTATCAAGGTGAAACAGAGCGTATTTTGCAAGGTCTTGGGTTTGATAGAGCAGATTTTGATAAGTTAACCGACACCTTTTCTGGTGGATGGCGCATGCGTATTGAGTTGGCTAAGTTGCTGTTGCAAAAAAATGATATCTTATTATTAGATGAGCCTACCAATCACTTAGATATCGAATCGATTATTTGGTTGGAATCTTTCTTAAAAACCTATCCCGGAGCAGTTGTAATTGTATCGCACGATAAGATGTTTTTAGACAATGTGACTAACAGAACTATTGAAATTTCTTTGGGTAGAATATATGATTACAATAAGCCTTATTCTAAATACTTAGTGTTGCGCAGTGAAATTAGAACACAGCAAATAGCCGCACAAAAAAACCAGCAAAAGCAGATTGAACAAACTGAAAAGTTAATTGAAAAGTTCAGAGCCAAAGCTAATAAAGCCACGATGGCGCAGTCATTAATAAAAAAGATTGACAAAATTGATAGAATTGAAGTTGATGAAGAGGATAATAGTGTAATGACCTTAAACTTTCCTGTGTCAATTACGCCAGGTAAAATTGTAATAGAAGCAGAAAACCTATCTAAAAGTTATGGCGATAAACTTGTGCTAAACGATATTGATTTATTAATAGAACGTGGTAGTAAAATAGCCTTTGTTGGTCAAAACGGACAAGGTAAATCAACTTTAGCTAAAATGATGGTCAATGATATTTCATTTAAAGGACAAATGAAAATAGGTCATAATGTACAAATAGGATATTTTGCTCAAAATCAAGCTGAGTATTTAGATGGTAATAAAACTGTTGAGGATACTATGATTGACGCAGCAAATGAAAAAACCAGAAGTAAAGTTAGAGATATTTTGGGATCTTTTTTGTTCAGAGGTGAGGAAGTAGAGAAAAAAGTAAAAGTGCTTTCTGGGGGAGAGCGTAACCGTTTAGCCCTAGCAAAAATGCTATTACAACCCTTAAATGTTTTGATAATGGATGAGCCAACAAATCATCTTGACATCAAATCTAAAAATGTATTAAAAGAAGCCTTAAAAAAGTTTGAAGGGACTTTAATACTGGTGTCACATGATAGAGATTTTTTACAAGGCTTAACCAAAACAGTATATGAGTTTAAAGATCATGTTATAAGAGAATACTTAGGAGATATTGACTATTATTTAGAAGAACGAAAAGTTGAAAACCTGAGAGAAGTTGAAAAACGTGATGTTGTAAAGCAAACGCCTAAAGAAGATAAAAAGCAATCCTATGAAGAACAGAAAAAAATAAAAGGACTTCATAATAAGTTAAGCAAAGTAGAGGCTAATATCAATAAATTAGAACGTGATATTAAAGATATTGATTTGGCGTTGGAAACTAACTATGACGTTACCGTTGCAAAAGCTAATTTTTTTGAAGACTATCAGAAAAAGAAAGACACGCTAAACAATTATATGGAAGAATGGGAGTTGGTGCAAGAAGAAATAGATTCCTTGTCCTAAGCGATTAAAAATTAAGCAAGTACACAATTTACGAAAAATATTTAACAAAAATGCTTGTAAAAACGTAAAACAGTTGTATATTTGCACTCACAACGCGGGATAGAGCAGTAGGTAGCTCGTCGGGCTCATAACCCGAAGGTCACTGGTTCGAGTCCAGTTCCCGCTACTAAGCAAAAGCTTCACAGAAATGTGGAGCTTTTTTTATATCTATTATATTACTAAGGCTATAAAATTATGAATGAAGAAACAATTAAAAAGATTAATGAGGCAGTATCTCAATATTTTATAGACAATACAACTGTTGATTGGATTCCGGCTAAAGACATTATGCCTGAATTAATTAAAACAGGTGTATTTAATAAAGATGAAAAAAAAGGCCTGCCACTACGTAAAGTATTTAGAAAATTAGATAAGCTAGAGCAATTGGGAAAAATACCAGCGGTTCATGCTGAAAGGCGTTCTGAAAATGTATACTGGTATTTGGTACGAGAAGGGAAGTCATATTCGCCAAGTGAAGTAATAAGTCCGTTAACTAAAAAACAAAGAGGGATACTTAAAGTTGAAAATAGCGATGAGTATTACTTAGTAAACCTTTGTGATGAATTACTTGAACAAAAAGCGTCAAGAAAACATACATTTGATACCTTAGTTGGACGTTTGCATAAAAAAGGGAAAACTAGAACAAAGTTACCTGTAGATGCGTATTATGAAGACTTAAAAATGGTTATAGAGTTCTTTGAAAAAAATGATACAGAAGAGAACACTGAAAGAGCAGCACAAAGAAGATTTTATGATAAACGAAAGAAAGATGTTCTTAAAAAGAAAGACATACGCTTAATAGATATTAATTACGCGCTATTTGAATGTGATGACAACGATAGGTTAGTCCGAAACAAAGAAAAGGATAGCTCGGTGTTAAAAGAAATTTTAAACGATTTTTTATAAAAAACGAAAACAAAGTATTGGGTAATAATGAGCTGTAACACCTTAAAAAGGTTTGTAGTATCTTTGCATAAAATAGTTGTATTTAATATATGGAGCATAAAGCAGGTTTTGTAAATATTATAGGGAATCCTAATGTTGGTAAATCAACATTAATGAATGCCTTTGTTGGAGAAAAATTATCAATAATTACCTCTAAGGCGCAAACAACGCGTCATCGTATTTTAGGTATAGTTAATGGGGATGATTTTCAAGTGGTATTATCAGATACTCCAGGAATCATTAAGCCAGCATATGAGTTGCAGGCGTCAATGATGGATTTTGTAAAATCAGCTTTTGAAGATGCAGATATATTGATTTATATGGTAGAAATTGGTGAACGTGCCTTAAAAGACGAAGCCTTTTTTAACAAAATTTCCAATTCTAAAATACCAGTGATACTACTATTAAATAAAATAGACGTCTCTAACCAAGATGTCTTAGAAGAACAAGTACAGTATTGGGCTGCTAAAGTACCCACAGCAGAAATTTATCCAATTTCTGCATTAGAAAACTTTAATGTTCCTGAAGTGTTTGAACGTCTTGTAGAGTTGTTACCTAACTCACCAGCCTATTATCCAAAAGATCAATTAACAGATAAACCAGAGCGGTTCTTTGTAAATGAGTGTATAAGAGAGAAAATATTATTACATTATAAAAAAGAAATCCCTTACGCTGTTGAAGTTGAAACAGAAGAATTTTTTGAGGATGATGAAATAATAAGAATGCGATCAATAATAATGGTTGAGCGTGATACTCAAAAAGGAATTATTATTGGGCATAAAGGCGCGGCACTTAAAAGAGTAGGTGTTGAAGCAAGAAAAGATTTAGAGAAGTTTTTTGGTAAACAAGTGCATTTAGAACTGTATGTAAAAGTGAATAAAAACTGGCGCTCAAATGCAAACCAGTTAAAACGTTTTGGGTACAACCAAAAATAACTTACACAGATTGCCTTAAAACATCCCTCATAAAATGATGCTGCTCTATCATTGTAGGAATGTTTTTCTTTTTGTTAGCCTGACCAATAAGATATAAAGCAATCCAGCTCGCAAGTAAAATTATGTAAACAGCACTTTGTAATATGATGGGCTTTTCGAGGTTCCAATTAGAGTAAAACCAAATGCTATTCCCAATAAAGAGGATTACAATTATAAAGTGTATAAACATAAATAAAGTCCAGATTGTTGGGTTTGGGCCAAACAACCCTTTAACCGTAGAGCTTGAATCATCAATAGGAATAATTTCAAGGTGAAGTTGAGGCGAGGATAATTTTTGATCGGCTTTGGGAAGCCTAATAAAAACATGATTATCCACCCTGCTAACAATAAAATCAGATTGTGTTGTTTTACTGTTTTCAAAAGCAGAAAGCGCAACAGTATTACATTGTTTGTGTTTAAAACTAAAGCGTGGTCTTAAAATAGTATCGTTTAATTCTTTGTTAGCTAGAGGCATACTTTTTTAATCAAGATACAAATTTTAATATATAAGTAGATTATTAAAAATTAAAAGTCTTTTTGCTCAAGGATATTCAGTACTTTTGCAGAAATTTTTTATGGTAAACTATGTTGTAGTATAGTTTTACACATAAACAATAATATAGAATATGAGTAATATAGTAGCTATTGTAGGGAGACCTAATGTTGGAAAATCAACGCTTTTTAACCGTTTAATACAAAAAAGAGAAGCCATAATTGATTCGGTAAGTGGGGTAACTCGTGACCGTCATTATGGAAAATCAGACTGGAACGGAAAAGAATTTTCAGTAATTGATACAGGAGGATATGTAGTTGGAAGTGATGATGTTTTTGAATCTGAAATTGACAAACAAGTAGAGTTGGCAATTGATGAAGCAGATGCTATAATTTTTATGGTAGATGTAGAAGCTGGTATTACAGGAATGGATGAAGAGGTAGCTAACTTATTACGCCGTGTTAATAAACCAGTTTTATTAGCGGTTAATAAAGTTGATGCAGCTAATCGTCTAAATGACGCAGCAGAATTTTATGGTCTTGGTTTGGGAGAGTTTTATCCGTTAGCAAGTATAAGTGGTAGTGGTACAGGTGAGTTGTTAGACGCTTTGGTAGATGTGTTGCCTGAGGTAGAGGTGGTAGAAGAATCAGAATTACCTCGTTTTGCAGTTGTAGGACGCCCAAATGCAGGAAAATCATCTTTTATCAATGCATTAATAGGTGAAGACCGCTATATAGTTACTGATATTGCAGGAACAACACGTGATTCAATTGATACAAAATACAACCGTTTTGGTTTCGAATTTAATTTAGTTGATACTGCTGGAATTCGTAGAAAAGCAAAAGTAAAGGAGGATTTAGAGTTTTATTCAGTTATGCGATCAGTTCGCGCAATTGAATTTAGTGATGTGTGTTTAGTAGTAGTTGATGCCACAAGAGATTTTGACTCTCAAGTGCAAAATATTTTCTGGTTGGCAGTAAAGAATAGCAAGGGGGTTGTTATTCTTGTTAACAAATGGGATTTAGTTGAAAAAGATCATAAAACAACAAAGGCGTATGAAGCACATATTAGAGAGCAAATAGCTCCGTTTACAGATGTGCCTATTGTATTTATTTCAACCTTAACAAAACAACGTATTTATAAAGCAATTGAAACTGCTGTTGAAGTGTACAACAATAGAAGTAAAAAAATACAAACCAGTAAGTTTAATGAAACGATGTTACCAGTTATTGAGCGTACATCGCCACCAGCATACAAAGGGAAGTTTATAAAAATAAAATACTGTATGCAGTTGCCTACAAAAACACCTCAATTTGTGTTTTTCTGTAACTTACCACAGTATATTAGAGATGGTTATAAACGATTTTTAGAAAATAAACTAAGAGAGCATTATGGGTTTTCTGGAGTGCCAATAAAAATATATTTCAGAAAAAAATAAAATAAATTAGTCGAATAAAAACTCCTTCAAGCTATAGCCTGAAGGAGTTTTTTGATGTGTTAAAGTTGTATTAAATAAGCGCACACTTTTAAGTCAAAACAATATTTAGAATTAGCTTAGCGTTCTATAAAAGAAAGCTACTTACTTAATGAAAAACTTACTATTTATATCTGTGCTTTTATGTGCATGTATGTCTTATTCTCAAAATTTTGAAGTCGCAGGACTTGTAAAAGATAGTCAAAATAACCCAATTGAATCTGCAACTATATACGCTGAATCTGTAAAAGACTCAACAATGATTTCCTATACAATTTCAGATGATAAAGGAGGGTTTGAACTGTCAGGAAACACGAAAGAATCGAAAGTGAATTTTTATGTGTCTTACACAGGTATGAAGCTTGTAAAAAAAGAACTGGATTTTAAAAATAGAAACCTTGATTTAGGAACACTTGTTTTAGAGGAAGACTCTGAATTATTGGGCGAAGTTATTGTCGTAGCTGAGCGCGCTCCAATAACAATTAAGAAAGATACCTTGCAATTTAACGCAGCATCTTTCAAAACAGGGTCTGATGCCAACGTTGAAACTTTATTAAAAAAATTACCTGGGATGATTGTTGATAAAGACGGTAATATAACAGTAAATGGAAAACCAGTTAATAAAATATTAGTAAACGGAAAAGAGTTTTTTGGTAGCGATTTAACTATAGCAACTAAGAATTTGCCAAAAGAAATCATTGATAAAATTCAAGTAGTAGATACTAAAACTAAAGATCAAGCCTTCACCGGGGAAGATGGAGACAAAGAAAACAAAACGATAAACATTACCATAAAAGAAGATAAGAACAAAGGTTTTTTTGGGCGAATAACTGCGGGTTACGGAACAGATCAACGGTACTCTGCAAGTGGAATTTTAAATTATTTTAATGAAGAAGAACGTTTAAGTGTGTTAGGAGGCTCTAACAATGTAAATAGTTCCGGCTTTAATAGTGATGAAGTTAAAGATATTGGTGGCGGTAATAACTGGCGAAAAGTAAACGGAGTATGGCAACAGGCAAATCCGTTAATGTCAAACTCATCAAACGGAATTACGCAAACAACAACCGCGGGGATTCATTATACTAATGAGTGGAATAAAAAAACAGATTTAGGAACTGATTATTTATTTAATCAGAATGATAGCGAGACAGGTTCGAATTCTAGGGTTCAAACATTTTTGCCAGACAACAGTTCCTATATCACAACCTCTCAGTCTAGTTCAGATAGAAAGGCAACCGGAAATAACTTTAACTTAGAGTATGAAACTAAACCAGATACATTAACAAGAATATCTATTGCGCCTAGTTTTTCTAAAAACATGGGTGATATGTTTAGTAACAATTCACAGGTTAGAAGTAATGTTGATGACGGTGTGCTAAGTAATGCATCTACAAATACCATGTCAACTTTTGACAACTTTAATACAAATTTTGATGCAAGCATAACCAGAAAATTTAACGTACCAGGAGAGAGTATGAGCTTGTGGTTAAATTCTGGGTATAATGAAAATGATTCAGAAGATGTTTTCAAGTCGGTAGTAGATTATACAGACCCCACTCTTGCCGATGAAAATGTTAACCAGCTTAAAACCAATACACAAATTGGAAATTTTTTAAATGCAAATTTGCGTTACACGCGATTATTAAAAGGAAAATGGTTTTATAATGCTAGTTTACGTGCTGATGTTAACAATTCAACTATTGAAAGAAACACTTTTGATTTCGATGATTTTACACAAGAGTATAGCATTGTAAATGCAAGCTTAACGAATAAAATAAAAACAAACACAACTATATTTTCCCCCTCTGCAGGTATTGAATATAAGCATGATAAGTTGAAAATTAGATTTAATTTAGGGTACAATTTTACAACCTTAAGCAATCAAGATTTATTAGTTAATTCGTCTATTTCAAATAGGTTTGAAAGTATGAATTTTATGATTAATTTATGGAAACCCATGGGGCAAGGGAAATCTATTTGGGCACGAATATCTAACAGAGCGCAAACACCACAAATTAACCAATTACAACCAATTTTAGATAATGCCAATCCGTTAAATACAATTGTCGGTAATCCCAACTTGAAAGCGTCTAATGTAACACGTATTTCGTTTAGTTACAGAAATTTCAACATGAAAACTAAAAGCGGATACAATTTGTATGCTACTACATCTTTAACTGATAATGCGGCTATTTCTAAAACAATAACAGACCCTAATACATACAAACGAATTACGACCTATGAAAATGTTAACGGGTCTTATTGGGCGTATTTAAGTGGTGGTTATAATAAAAAATACAGTTTCGATAAGCATGATATTTCATATAATTTTGCTATGAATGTGAATGTGAGTAAAAATATAGGCTTTTCAAATGGTGAGAAGTTGGTTACAAAGAGTAATTCTGCTAGACCAAGCCTGTCTGTAACCTATAATTATGATGATTTATTTGAAATTACCCCGCGGTATGAGTATAATTATAATGCTTTAGATTATTCAATTGATTTAGGACAAGAATCTAGTTATACAAGTTCATCGTTAGGGGTGAATATGGAATCATATTGGCCTAAAAAAATAGAAATAGCTAATGATTTTACGATGAATTATAATCCTAATGTTGCAGATGGCTTTACTAAAACAACCTACATGTGGAATGCGAGTGTGGGTATGAAAATGCTACAAGACAAAGGTATATTAAAAGTAAAGGTATTTGACTTGTTAAACCAGAACACAAGCGTAAGAAGGTTTTCAAATCAAGATTATATTTCTGATACAGAAAATTTAGTGTTGCAACAATACTTTATGTTAAGTTTTACATATAAGGTAAGTAAAATAGGAGGGAAAAAAGGATAAAAACATTTTTTTAAACCCATAAAAGGCTCCTGAATACATAATAAGTTTACAGGAGTTTTTTTACCAGCCTCCACTAGCACCGCCGCCTCCAAAGCCACCGCCTCCAAAGCCTCCGGAAAAACCGCCGCCACCTCCAAAACTACCACCACCGAAAGAACCAGTACCTCCCCCATAAGATCTTCCGCCGCTAGACAAAATAATCATTTCAAATGGGGAGGGTCTTTTAAAGCGCTTGCCTCCTTTATAGTTGTTGTCATCGCCATTTTTGCCTTTAGAAATAATATAAAGGATGAAGATAAAAAACATCACTCCAAGAAAAAAAGTAAAAACACCATCAAAATTAGTGGCGCTTTTTTCAGACGCTTTAAACTCACCATTTAAAGCGGCAATAATAGCATCAGTTCCTTTGTTTAATCCAGTAAAATAATCACCGCGTTTAAACTCAGGCAAAATAACCCGATTCAAGATGCGCTCTGCCATTAAATCAGTTAATCTGTATTCAATGCCGTAACCAGTACTAATATCAATTTTGCGGTCCTGACTTGCAACTAAAATAAAAATACCATTGTCTTTATCAGCTTGGCCAACGCCCCATTTATGCCCCCACTTTGTAGCTGTGAGTGAGATGTCATCTCCGTTTAATGTTCTTGTAGTAGCAATTACTATTTGTGTAGAGGTGCTATCGGCATATGTTATCAGTTTCTGTTCTAAGAAATTTTCCTGACTTTTATTTAAAATATGTGCATCATCATAAACACTTGTTTGTTTGTTAATAGTAGGTTTTTCAGGGATTATAAATTGACTGAAAGAGTACTGTGACAACAGTAAAATGATGCAGTAGATTGTAAAATGATATTTCAAATAGGAGTTACGCATTAGCTTCTAGAAATATCATTAGGTAATTCATTAATATTGTTTGTGGTAACAGGAAAGTGTCTTTGTAGTTGTTTTCCTGCAGCTAATATGCCCGCAATTAATCCGTCTTTAAATTTCTGGTTTTTAAATTGTGTTATGACAACATCCTTCGTGCTGTTCCAAAAATCTGAAGCCACTAATTTGTGTATTCCTTGATCGCCATAAATTACAAATGTTTTGCTTTGTACGGCTACATAAAATAACACAGCGTTACCTAATTTGGTGTTACCCATTTCTAATAAATGGAACACTTCAAGAGCGCGTTCATGGGGGTCTTTAAAAAGTTCAGATTCTAGATGAACTCTTATTTCACCAGAAGTATAATTTTCCGCTTTTTGAATAGCGGCAATAATTTCTTGCTCTTCAAACGGACTTAAAAAATCTTCAGTAGCTGACATTACTTGCTAATAAAATCATTAACATCCGGTGCTTTTTCAGCTCCTTTTTCAGCTTCAAAACGTGTTTTCTTTTCAAAATTGAAAACGCCAGCTAGGATGTTTCCAGGAAATTGTCTGATATGGTTGTTGTACGGTGTCACTTTTTCGTTAAAGCGGTTACGTTCAACATTAATTCTGTTTTCAGTGCGTTCCAATTCATTCATTAATTCTTTGTAGTTTTCGTTAGCTTTCAATTCAGGATAGCGTTCAAAAACAGCTAGTAAACGAGATAATGCAGATGTTAACCCACTTTGTGCTTGCTGGAACTGTTGAAGTTGTTGTGGTGTGATATTACTAGGGTCAATTTGTATGCTTGTTGCTTTAGATCTTGCTTCTATAACTTTAACGAAAGTCTCTTGTTCATGTTCAGCATACCGTTCGGCAACTTTCATTAAATTCGGAATTAAATCTGATCTGCGCTGGTAAGAACTTTCAACATTTGCCCATTGTTCACCTATTGATTCTTCTTCTGTGATTGCTGTATTGTAAAACCCTTTTACCCACCCGTAAATAGCAATTGCAAAAACGGCTAGAATGATTAATGGAATAAACTTTTTCATAAAATATTGTTGTAGTGTTTGGTTAGTCTAATTGATTTTTAAATTTAAACAATTCATTTCTGACATGTTCTAATTTACGGATAATTTCAAAATTTTGAAGCGTTTTTTTCTTCTCTTCCTTTAAATGTGTTTTTGCGCCTTCAAGGGTAAAGCCTTTGTCTTTTACTAAATAATAAATTAACTCTAAGTTTTTAATATCCTCAGGTGTGAATTTCCGATCGCCTTTAGCGTTCTTTTTAGGCTTTAACACTTCAAACTCTTTTTCCCAAAAGCGAATTAATGACGTGTTTACACCAAAAGCTTTGGCAACTTCCCCAATTTTATAATATCTCTTTTCAGGAAGGTTAATATGCATTAGTCAAAAGATTGGTTTTCTTGAGCGGCTTTTTCTAACATGATTTCATACTCTTCTGGTGACAAGTCACCGTGGTAAAAGTTAACAGGGTTTATTGGAGTATCATTTTTATGCACTTCATAATGTAAGTGCGGCCCAGAAGACAGCCCAGTGTTACCTACATAGCCTATGATATCACCACGTTTAACATTGCGCCCTTTTTTAGTGTTGTATTTACTCATGTGCGCATATTTAGTTTTATACCCAAAACCATGGTCAATAATAACCATGTTACCATAACCTTGTCCTCGTGAGGCTTTTATAACCTTACCGTCTCCAGTAGCGTAAATTGGTGTTCCAGTATCAGCAGTAAAATCCATGCCGTTGTGCATTTTTCTATATTTTAATATAGGGTGCATTCGCATGCCATACCCCGAGGCTAGGCGGGTTAGGTTTTTGTTTTGAACAGGTTGAATGGCTGGAATTGCTTTTAGAAGATCTTCTTTGTTTTTAGCTAGTTTTTCAATTTCATCTAAAGAGCGGGATTGCACTTCAATTTCCTTAACAAGTTTGTCTACTTTCCTTGATGATGAAATTATCAAATCCGAATTAGAAGTGCCCTCTAAGGTTTTATAACGATTTATACCACCAAAGCCAGATTTGCGTTGTGCTTGTGGAATTGAATTAGCTTCAAAATGCACGCGGTATATGTTTTCATCTCTATCTGCAATGTTTTGCATCACTTGTTCAGCAAGGGTAACGCGTTTGTTTAAATTAGCGTAACTTAATTTTAAACTTTCGTTTTCTCGCTTCAACATTTTTTCTTTTGGAGAGTCAATATAATTTGAAACCATCACGTAGCTAAAAAAACCAAATAATGCTGCAGCAGAAACAAACAAAAGTGAAAACGTAAGTGTACGACCTTTCTTTCTAACGACCTTTCTGTAAGAAAGCGTCTCTGAATCATAATAATATTTTACTTTAGCCATAAGATTAAATGTGCTATTTTTGTGCGTTTAGAATACTAACGACATACAAATATAAAAATTGTTTTGTTAGAAAGAACTTTATAAGGTAAGCTTACTATGAAATCTCAAGAAATACGCTCAAAGTTTTTAAACTTTTTTGAATCGAAGTCACATAAAATTGTGCCTTCTGCACCAATGGTGTTAAAAAATGACCCTACACTAATGTTTACTAATGCCGGAATGGTGCCTTTTAAAGAGTACTTTTTAGGGCAAAAGAAAATTGTAAACGCCCGTGTGGCCGATTCTCAAAAATGTTTGCGTGTTTCAGGAAAACATAATGACTTGGAAGAAGTAGGTAAAGATACTTACCACCATACCATGTTTGAAATGTTAGGGAACTGGAGTTTTGGTGATTATTTTAAAAAGGAAGCAATTGCTTGGGCTTGGGAGTTTTTAACTGAAGTATTAAAAATAGATAAAGATATTTTATACGTCACTATTTTTGAAGGTGATGATAGTGAAGGCTTAGCGAAAGATACTGAAGCCTATGATATTTGGAAACAATACATAGCAGAAGACCGTATTTTATTAGGAAATAAAAAAGATAATTTCTGGGAAATGGGTGCTCAAGGACCTTGTGGCCCTTGTTCTGAAATTCATATTGACATCCGTTCTGCAGAAGACAAAGCGAAAGTGTCTGGAGCATCGTTAGTAAATTTAGATCATCCGCATGTTGTTGAGGTATGGAATTTAGTATTCATGCAATACAACAGAAAAGCAGATGGATCATTAGAAAACTTACCGTCTACGCATATTGATACCGGAATGGGATTTGAGCGTTTATGTATGGCAATGCAAAACGTAAAATCTAATTATGACACTGACGTATTCACGCCGTTAATCAGAGAAGTTGAAACAATTACTGGTGTAACTTATGAAAATCCAGCAGTTGAAAGTGAAGAAACAGATATTGCTATTCGCGTAATTGCAGATCACGTTCGTGCAGTAGCTTTTGCTATTGCCGACGGACAATTACCAAGTAATACCGGTGCTGGTTATGTGATTAGAAGAATATTAAGACGTGCAATTCGTTACGGATTTACGTTCTTAAACCAGAAAGAGCCATTTATCTACAAATTAGTAGAAACACTAAGTGCGCAAATGGGTGATGCGTTCCCTGAAATTAAATCTCAAGAAGATTTAGCGCATAATGTTATAAAAGAAGAAGAACAATCGTTCTTGAAAACCCTAGATCAAGGATTGTTACTTTTAGATACTATTGTAGCGACCACGCAAGGAAAAAATGTGTCTGGGAAAAAAGTATTTGAATTAAAAGATACGTATGGTTTTCCAGAAGATTTAACGGCGTTAATCCTTTCTGAAAAAGGATATACTTATAATGAAGAAGAGTATAAAATAGCATTAAAAGAGCAGCAAGATAGAGGACGACAAGCTACAGCTATTGAAACTGACGATTGGCAAATTCTTATTGACGATGAAGAAGAAGAATTTGTAGGGTATGACATTTTAAAAGTAGATGTAAAACTGACACGTTATAGAAAAGTTACGACACAAAAAGATGGTGAGCAATACCAATTGGTGTTTAATATGACACCGTTTTATCCAGAAGGCGGTGGTCAGGTTGGTGATATTGGTTATATTGAAACGTCAAATGGAGATCTGATTTATGTGTTGAATACAAAAAAGGAGAATAATTTAATTATCCATTACACAAAAAGTTTACCACAAAACGTTTCTGAAAGATTTAAGGCCGTAGTTGATGCAGAAGCCCGTATGTTATCTGCAAGTAACCATACGGCAACACACTTGCTTCATCAGGCATTACGTACTATTTTGGGTACTCATGTTGAGCAAAAAGGCTCATTGGTGAGCCCGAAACATTTGCGATTTGATTTTTCTCACTTTTCAAAAGTAAATGCTGATCAATTACAAGCAATAGAAGATTTTGTAAATGCGAGAATACATGAAAATTTAAAATTAGAAGAGCAACGTAATATCCCAATGCAACAAGCTATAGACGGTGGCGCTTTAGCCTTGTTTGGTGAAAAATATGGAGACAGTGTCCGTGCTATTCGTTTTGGGCAATCTATGGAATTATGTGGAGGAACTCATGTTGCGCAAACAAGTGATATTTGGTATTTCAAAATAAAGTCTGAAGCTGCTGTTGCAGCAGGAATCAGACGTATTGAAGCAATTACTAATAAAGCGGTAGGTGGTTATTTTGAAGCGGTTGAAAAAGAGTTTGATGCTGTAAAACAAACCTTAAAAAACACAAAGAATCCGGTAAAAGCAATTACAACGTTACAGGATGAAAACTCGGCATTAAAAAAACAAGTTGAGCAGCTATTAAAAGAAAAAGCAGGCAATTTAAAAGGCGATTTAAAAAACGAAATCACTGCAATAAACGGTGTTAATTTCTTAGCTAAAAAAGTAGACTTAGATGCAAAAGGAATTAAAGATTTGGCACACGAATTAGGTGGTGAATTGGACAATTTATTTTTATTCTTTGGAGCTGAAAATGACGGGAAAGCAACATTAACCTGCTATATATCTAAAAGTTTAGTGTCAAGTAAAGACTTACACGCTGGAACAATTGTTCGCGAGTTAGGAAAACACATTCAAGGTGGCGGAGGTGGTCAACCATTTTTCGCAACTGCAGGAGGTAAAAAACCAGAAGGAATAGAAGCAGCTTTAGAGGCTGTAAAAACATATTTAAATTAATTGGTAATCCCGCTTTTTAGCGGGGTTCTTTTTTACACATGGAATTTAGAACTCAAGTACCCATACAGAAACAGAAAGACAATTTAATTGACTACACATCAAAAGTGTTGTTGATAGGCTCTTGCTTTTCTGAAAATATTGGCGAAAAATTCGAGTATTATAAATTTCAAAACACTATAAATCCGTTTGGGATTTTATTTCATCCGAAAGCAATTGCTACTTTTTTTGAGCGTGTGGTTCAAGAGCGTTTTTATAAAGAAGAAGAGCTTATTTTTCATAATGATCAATGGCATTGTTTTGATGCGCATTCAAGTTTGAGTAATTCAAGTAAAGAAGAGTTACTCAATAACTTAAACAGTATTTTAAAAACTGTAAAATCACAACTAGAAAACACATCTCATATAATTATCACTTTAGGAACAGCCTGGATTTATGAACATAAAGAGCAAAATTGTCCGGTTGCAAATTGTCATAAAATTCCCCAAAAAGAATTTCATAAACGAATACTCTCGGTTGAAGAAGTAACGAGTTCTTTACAGCTTATTCAATCTCTTCTTGTTGAGTTGAATCCTGATGTTCAAATTATTTATACGGTATCTCCTGTACGTCATTTAAAAGATGGTTTTGTTGAAAATCAACAAAGTAAAGCACATTTGTTAAGTGCTGTTCATGAAACGGTATCAAATACGAATACGGCATATTTTCCATCTTATGAGTTGATGATGGATGAATTACGAGATTACAGGTTCTATAAAGAAGATATGGTGCATCCAAATCAAATAGCAGTTGATTATATTTGGCAACAATTTTATGATGCTTGGTTTCATGATGCTACACAACCAGTGATGAAGCAAGTTGCGATCATTCAAAAAGGTTTAGCGCACAAACCATTTAAGCCAAACTCAGAACAGCACCAACAGTTTTTAAAAATATTAAACGACAAAAAGAATGAAGTTTTAAAAGACTTCCCGTTTATGAAGTTTTAATAACGGTTAAAACATAAAAAAGCCTCAAGTTAAAGTTGAGGCTTTTTTATATATTAGTCCAATAAAGATATCCCGCTTTCAATTAAGTGTGTAATATCTATACGCTTAATCTTGAGTTCATTCAATCTATCTGTAAGTTGTGTTTTTAAGTTTAGATTTTGAGTGCCTGAAACAAGTTCTAAAAGTTCTAAAGTTAGGAGCCAGTCTTCGTTATGATCATTAAGTAATGACGCGTAAATAGTTTCTACTTTCTGCTCATTTACAGCGTTACTTTCACGCATTTCTCTTACGTCTTTATAAAGACTTTCTAAATCAAGTGTAGCGTTATCTTTAGTTGTTTTAATGGTTTTGGTGTCGGACACATGATGCAAGTTGTCAAATGATCTGAAATCGGCGCTACCGGCATACGAAGACACAATTGATGAACCAACGGCTAGATCAAACGTGCCATATTCTGGTTTGAATAATACCTCGTCATTATAAGTTACCGTGCAATCTTCAAATTGAATTAAAATCAATTTTCCATGAATATTTCTAATTCCAGTAACGTTTAAGCCTTCAACGATTATACCGCTTTCATATTCAAAAGAAATACGTTTTCCGTCGTAAAAATTATAGGCTTTTAAATCGCGAGGTCCCATGTCTTCAATAGCCAAATTAATACCTTTTAAGCGACCAATTGGTGAGCTAAATCCGTGAACATGAGCTTCGGTTCCATGACCAATTAATTCTTTTTCTCTATTTGCTAAAGCAGTAGGTCCTTCAGTTTTAAAGAATACAACATTGTTATCTTCATCTTTAATCATGTCAGTGAATACTCCAGAAATTTCTAGGCCAGTATTCAATTCAATGGTTCCAATTTTTTTAGAATCAATTAGTTTTTGTAAGCCTCTCCAGCCGCCTTTTCTCAAGGCCATAGTGCTTGCAAACTCTTCTAAAACTTCCATTAAATATGCGAAATCAGGTGTCACATAGAGTTGAGGCTGCGGTTTGGTAATGTCAAACTCTTGCGTAGAAGTTGCAATAGTATATGGCAGTTTTTTAACCTCGTTGGTCATACACCATTTACTTTCGCCAATAGATGATAATAATCCTGCGCCATAAATTTTAGGGTTATCAACAGTGCCAATCATTCCATACTCTACAGTCCACCAGTGTAAATTTCTTATCTGAGCCATTTCTGATAAAGGCACTTTTTTATTTTGTAAGTTATTCACTAAATCTTCCGCAGTTTTAATTTCTGCTTTTGTTGAATGAGGTGCTTCTTTTAAAATGGATAAATTTCTTACGGCTTCATACATGTCATTATCATGAGATGATAAAATAGCTTTTGCGCCTATTTCACCAAAACGACGCAAGTATTCAGCATAATCAGGATTTGCAATTATAGGAGCATGACCGGCTGCTTCATGAATAATATCTGGAGCAGGAGTGTATTCTATGTTTTCTAATTGACGGATATCTGATGCAATAACCAATACTTTATAAGCTTGAAACTCCATAAAAGCATTAGGGGGAATAAAGCCATCCACAGCTACTGCAGCCCAACCAATTTCTTTTAAAATACGGTTCATGCCGTACATGCTTGGAATGTGGTCAATATCAATTCCGGTCATTTCTAAACCTTTGGCATAGGATTCATGTGCAACCGAACTCAGATAGGATACATTTTTACGCATTACAAAACGCCAAACAGCTTGATCAATAGCTGAATAATCGCTATATTCTTGTGGCTTAATAAATTGTTTTAAATGTGGTGGTAACCTATCAATTAATGGGTTCGTTTCAATTGTTGCTTTCATGACATATATCTGTTTTTTAAGTGTAAACAAAGCTATAAATATTTATGGAAGAACAGCTGCTGTATCTCACTTATGTAATATCAATTTTAATTCAATATATTAGCACTCTAACTAACGTTAATTAGTTTATTTTGAAAACATCCATTCGCAAACAAGAAATTATTAAAAAGGCAGAGGTTCTCTTTAAAGAAAAAGGGTATAGTGCGGTAACTATGCGTGATATTGCTCAAGTTATGGGTATGAAAGCCGCAAGCTTGTATAATCATATAAAGTCTAAACAAGAGATTCTTTCTGAAATTATTTTATCACTTGCAGAAGAGTTCGTTGCGGGCATGGATGCTATAGTTGATTCTAACAAAACAGCTGTTGAAAAATTGCAAGATATTATTTCATTGCACATTTCAATTACAATCAATCATCCTAACGGCATGGCGTCTTTAAATACAGACTGGGTACATTTGGAAGAACAATTAGAGTATTACTTAAAACTTCGCGATGATTATGAAGAAAAGTTTCGCCAGGTAATTATCAGCGGTATTGAAAACAAAGTAATTTCCGAGGTGAATCCAGAGGTAATGCTGTTTTCTGTTTTATCAACTTTAAGATCACTGTATTTATGGATTCCTAAAAAAGAGGATGTTAATTTAAAAGATTTAGATGCAGATTTGAGTCAAGTTTTATTAGAAGGTGTAATTGTGAAATAAAAAATTAATATAAATTTGCAAGACTAACTAACAATTGTTAGTTTTGAAAAAAACTGAATAAAAAATATGGCTGATTTTCAAAAATTAATAGTCAAAGATGTTTATAAAGAAACTAAAGATACCGTTGCAGTAACATTTGATGTGCCAGAATCTTTAAAAGAAGAGTTTCAATATAAACAAGGGCAGCACCTGAACTTAAAGAAAGATATTAACGGAGAAGATATCCGTCGTTCTTACTCTTTATGTACGAGTCCAATTGAAAACAAATGGCAGGTTGCTATTAAGAAAATTAAAGGCGGTGTATTTTCTACATATGCTAATGAAGAATTGAAAGCAGGAGATGTTTTAGAAGTGTCAGCTCCAGATGGTAAGTTTTGTGTTGAGGTTGATGCAACCAGGCCAAAGCATTATATAGTGTTTGCAGCTGGTAGTGGTATTACGCCTATTTTATCTATTATAAAAACGCACTTGTCTCTTGAGCCTGAAGCGACCATTCAATTGTTTTACTTGAATAGAAAAGTAAAAAGTATTATCTTTAAGGATGAAATAGAAGGGCTTAAAAACAGATACTTAGGGCGTTTTGAAGTGTTTTATTTCTTAACAAGAGAAAATAGAGGGATTCCATTGTTACATGGACGATTCACTTCTGAAAAGTTACAAAATTTAACGAAAAAAATAATTGATATTCCTTCTGTTGATGAGTGCTTTATTTGTGGTCCTGAAGAAATGATTTTCTTGATAAGAGATGAGCTAGTTTCTGCTGGATTAGCAAAAGAAAAAGTGCATTTTGAATTGTTTAATGCGGGGAATACTGAAGAAGATAAAAAACATATTGCAGAAGTATTAGAACACCAGGCTGATCATACAGAAGTGACTATTATTGATGGCGACAAAGAATTCCATTTTGAAATGGACGTGGCAGATCATGATAATATATTAGATGCAGCACTTGCTAATGACGCAGATTTACCTTTCGCTTGTAAAGGAGGTGTGTGTTGTACATGTAGAGCAAAAGTGATTGAAGGAGAGGTTGAAATGAAGTTAAACTACGGATTAGAGCCAGATGAAGTTGAAGCTGGGTATGTGCTTACTTGTCAAGCAGTACCTACTACAGATAAAGTTGTTGTAGATTTTGATGCATAAAATAACGCTTTTAGTTAAAAGCTAAAAGCTAAAAAGCTTATAAGATATGAGTGAAGAAGAACTTAAAAAACATGAAATTGCTTTTGAGCAAAAAATCACAGATGATGTTCGTATAGAGCCGAAAGATTGGATGCCAGAAAAGTATAGAAAAACACAAATTCGCCAAATTTCTCAGCATGCACATTCTGAGATTGTAGGAATGTTGCCGGAAGGAAATTGGATTACTCGTGCGCCATCTTTACGTCGTAAAGTTGCCTTGTTGGCAAAAGTGCAAGATGAGGCAGGACATGGGTTGTATTTATACAGTGCAGCAGAAACTTTAGGAGTTTCTCGTGATGAGTTATACGAACAATTACACACCGGAAAAGCAAAGTACTCAAGTATATTCAATTATCCAACAATTACTTGGGCAGATATGGGAGCCATAGGTTGGTTAGTAGATGGAGCAGCAATCATCAACCAAATTCCATTAATGAATACATCTTACGGCCCTTATGCAAGAGCAATGGTGCGTGTATGTAAAGAAGAAAGTTTTCACCAGCGCCAAGGATTTGAAATTATGCTAAAATTAGCAAACGGAACTGAGGAGCAAAAAGAAATGGCTCAAGATGCTTTGAACAGATGGTGGTGGCCGTCATTAATGATGTTAGGCCCTACAGATGCTGAGTCTGTTCATACAGCACAGTCATTACGTTGGAAATTGAAACGTAAAACTAATGATGAATTACGTCAGCAGTTTATAGATCAAACAGTACCACAGGCAGAGGTTTTAGGATTAACAATTCCTGATCCAGATTTAAAATGGAATGAAGAGCGTAAAAGTTACGATTTCGGAGCCATAGATTGGGATGAGTTTTGGCAAGTGGTTAAAGGTCATGGTCCTTGTAATAAAGAACGCTTAAGTGCTAGAGTTGGTGCTTGGGAAAAAGGAACTTGGGTTCGCGATGGTGCCATGGCACACGCAGCAAAAAAAGATATTAAAAAAGCAGTATAGCAACTAGTTGCTAATATTCCCTTGAAAAAGGGAATCTCATAAATAATAATAAGTTTCCCTTTTTTCAAGGGAACGATAAATAAATTTATCGATGAAAAATAATTGGCCTCTTTGGGAAGTATTTATAAGAAGTAAAAATGGATTAGAGCATAAACACTGTGGAAGTTTACATGCTTCTGATGCTGAAATGGCATTAGAAAACGCAAGAGATGTATACACACGTAGAATGGAAGGTGTAAGCATTTGGGTTGTAGAATCGAAAGATATTACAGCATCTAATCCAGATAATAACGGAGAATTGTTTGAACCAGCACAAGATAAAGTGTACAGGCATCCTACGTTTTACAAATTACCGGACGAACTAAAACACATGTAATGCAAAACGAAAATTTATACAAATACATATTAGGTGTTGCAGATAATTCATTGATTCTTGGACAAAGAATGGGCGAATTATGTGGTCATGGGCCGAGTTTAGAAACTGATATTGCGTGTACGAACGTGTCTTTAGATTTATTCGGACAAGTGCGTAGCTATTTTCAATATGCTGCGGAACTAGCTGGAAAAGAAAAAACCGAAGATGATATTGCGTTTTTAAGAAGAGAGCGTGAGTATAAAAATGTGTTATTGGTAGAACAGCCAAATACAGATTTTGCATATACTATTGTACGTCAGTTTTTATTTGATGTCTATCATTTGATGTTTTTGGAAGAGTTACAGCATAGTAAAGACGACACCTTAAAAGCAATTGCAAAGAAATCAATTAAGGAGGTGAGCTATCACGAGCGTTTTTCTACAGATTGGGTAATTCGTTTAGGCGATGGAACTGAAGAAAGTAAAGAACGCATACAGAATGCTGTAAGTAATCTGTGGACATACACTGATGAATTATTTCATCAAACGGAAGCAGATAAAGCAATGGTAGACGCTGGGATTGGAGTTGATGTAACCACTTTAAAAGAAGCGTATTACACCAAAGTAACATCAGTTTTAGAAAGAGCAACGATTGATGTTCCTGAATCTAAATGGTTTCAAAAAGGAGGTAAAAATGGTGTGCATACAGAGCATTTAGGATATTTGCTAGCTGATATGCAATACATGCAACGCACATACCCAGGAATGGAATGGTAATTTGAGTACAATGACTGCAACAGCCCCAAAAATAGACGAACAATTATTCCCGATTTTAGAACAGGTTTCTGATCCAGAAATACCGGTATTGTCTATTTTGGAAATGGGAGTTGTGCGTTCTGCTCAATTAATAGATAATACCGTTCAAGTAGTTATCACGCCAACGTATTCTGGTTGCCCTGCAATGGATGTTATTGGTGATGATATCAAAAAAATACTGAAAGAACATGGTTATAATGCTAACGTAAAATTAGTATTATCGCCAGCTTGGACTACCGATTGGATTACTGAAAAAGGAAGACAAGCATTGCTTAAGTATGGTATTGCACCACCTTTAGAAGCAGATGCTGATAAAGATGTGTTGTTAGGAGGAAAGAAGTTAGTGGCTTGCCCGCAATGCGGTTCCTCAAATACTAAAATGGTAAGTCAGTTTGGGTCTACCGCTTGTAAAGCCTTCTTCCAATGTGAAGATTGTTTAGAGCCTTTCGATTACTTTAAATGTTTAAAATAAAATAAATCATTCCTGCGTAAGCGGGAATTGATGTTTATACGATATATGAGTTCAATTACTTTAAAAATAGAAAATAACGTCGCGTTTTTGGCGTTAAATCGTCCAGAAGTATTCAATAGTTTCAATAGAGAAATGGCATTGAACCTTCAAGAGAAATTAGACGATTGTGAAAAGAATAATGAGGTTAGAGCAATTGTTTTAACAGGAAATGGAAAAGCGTTTTGTGCTGGTCAAGACTTAAAAGAAGTAACAAGTCCAGAATTAAACCCAGGTTTCAAAGCAATTTTAGAAGAACATTACAACCCAATTATTGAGCGTATTCGCGCAATAGAAAAACCAATTATTGCAGCGGTTAATGGCGTTGCTGCTGGAGCAGGTGCAAACATCGCCTTAGCTTGTGATATTGTAGTAGCAACTGAGAATGCTTCTTTTATTCAAGCATTTAGTAAAATTGGTTTAATCCCTGATAGTGCAGGAACATTCTTTTTACCAAGACTTATCGGCTTTCAAAAAGCATCTGCGTTAATGATGACAGGTGATAAAGTTGATGCAGTAGAGGCTGAGCGTATCGGAATGATTTACAAATATTTTTCAGCAGAAACTTTTGAAGAAGAAGTTACAAAGTTAGCTGTTAAAATGGCTAAAATGCCAACCAAAGGATTGGGATTAACAAAGAGAGTTTTAAATGCATCTTTAGTGAATAATCTAAAAGAACAATTAGATTTAGAATCTAAATATCAAATTGAAGCCGCTCAAACGGAAGATTATTCAGAAGGCGTAAATGCCTTTGTAGAAAAAAGAAAACCTAATTTTATTGGAAAGTAATATGAATGTAGGAATTATTGGTTCAGGTACAATGGGAAGTGGAATTGCACAAGTAGCAGCAACTTCTGGGTGTACAGTTAAAATATACGATACTAAAAAAGACGCTTTAGATAAAAGTAAAGCGAGTTTAGAAAAAGTATTAGCACGATTAGTAGTTAAAGGTAGAATTGATGAAACGGAGAAGTCAAGAATTCAAAACAACATCTCTTATGTAAATAGCTTAAAAGATTTAGCAAATTCTAATTTAACTATTGAGGCAATTATTGAGAACCTTGATGTTAAACAAAAGGTGTTTTCAGAATTAGAAACTTATGTTTCCGATGATTGTATCATAGCTTCAAACACATCGTCTTTATCAATAGCATCTATTGCGGCGTCCTTAAAAAAACCAGAACGTTGTGTGGGAATTCATTTCTTTAACCCAGCGCCTTTAATGAAGTTGGTTGAGGTGATTCCTGCCATACAAACATCAGCTGAGGTATTAAATAAAGCAACCCAAACGATTTCTGATTGGAAAAAAGTTGTAGCTGTTGCTAAAGATACACCAGGGTTTATCGTCAATCGTGTCGCAAGACCTTTTTATGGAGAGGCATTGCGTATTTATGAAGAAGGAGTTGCAGATTTTGCAACTATTGATTGGGCATTAAAAAGCTTGGGAGGATTTAGAATGGGACCGTTTGAATTAATGGATTTCATCGGTAATGATGTCAATTATACCGTTACAGAAACAGTATTTACAGCATTTTATTTTGATCCAAGGTACAAGCCTGCATTTACGCAAAAACGTTTTTCAGAAGCTGGGTATTTAGGACGAAAATCAGGAAAAGGCTATTATGATTACTCTGAAGGAGCAATAAAACCTACACCAACAGAAGATAGCGTGTTGGCGCAAACTATATTCGATAGAGTGTTAGTGATGTTAATTAACGAGGCAGCTGATGCCTTATTCTTGAATGTTGCTTCTGCAACAGATATTGATAATGCCATGACCAAAGGTGTTAATTACCCTAAAGGCTTATTGGCTTGGGCAGATGAGAAAGGAATTTCTTGGTGTGTAAATAAACTAGATGCTATGTATAACGAGTATCATGAAGATCGTTACAGATGTTCTCCGTTATTGCGTAAAATGAATAGAGAAGAACAAACATTCTTTTAAAATGACGCCAAAAGAAATAGTTCATAAGATGTATGATAACGACCCTTTTTCTAAATGGTTAGGAATTGAGCTTGATGCCATTTCAGAAGGAAGTTGTCAATTGTCAATGACTATTCGTCAAGACATGTTAAACGGATTTGGGATTGCTCACGGTGGTATTACGTATTCATTAGCAGATAGTGCCTTGGCTTTTGCAGCAAATACGCATGGTAGGCAATCAGTATCTATAGATACATCTATAAATCATACAGAAGCATTAAAAGAAGGCGATACTATTGTAGCAGTCGCTAAAGAAGAATCATTGAAAAACAGATTCGGATTTTATAAAATAGAAATAAAAAGAGACGATACTATTGTTGCCTTATTTAAAGGAACAGTATATCGGACTAATAAAGATTGGGAATGAAGTAAGTTTAAATGTAAAACTGCAAAATGTGAATTTAAAAAGGAGTTGTGATGAAAATGTATGATTTAGAGGAACGATTGGTGCAATTTTCAGCTAGTATTATTATTGGGATAACAACTTTAAAAAAGACTTTTGCATCAGAACATTTGACAAAACAATTAATTAGATCAGCAACATCGGCAGCTTTAAATTATGGCGAGGCACAAGCAGCAGAATCAAAGCGAGATTTTATTCATAAAATGAAAATTTGTTTGAAAGAATTAAGAGAATCTCAAATAAATTTAAAAATCTTAAAGGAAGCAGATTTAATCATGGATGATGAAAAGATGAAGTCAATAACTCAAGAGTGTAAGGAGTTGGTGGCTATATTCACATCAAGTATAAAAACAACTAAAGAGAAATAAAACGAAAATATAAAACCGTAAAATGTAAAATGATAAAGTAAAAAAACTTTTGCCTTTTGCCTTTTACATTTAAAATTTTACATTTTAATGGAAGCATATATCATTGACGGAGTTCGTACTCCAATAGGAAAATATAAAGGAACATTATCACCTGTAAGAACGGATGATTTAGGAGCAATAGTAATTAAAGCTATTGCAGAAAGAAATACCAATATTCCACAAGAAGCTTATGATGATGTTATCATGGGTTGTGCTAATCAAGCAGGAGAAGACAATAGAAACGTTGCACGTATGTCATCTTTGTTAGCAGGCTTACCTCATACAGTTCCTGGTGAAACAGTGAACAGATTGTGTAGTTCAGGATTATCTGCAATCATACATGCAAACAGAGCAATTAAAGCTGGTGATGGCGATGTCTTTATTGCTGGAGGTGTTGAGCATATGACACGTGGGCCCTTCGCTATATCTAAACCATCAAGTGGTTTTGGTGGCGATTCTAAAATGTATGATACTACTTTCGGATGGCGTTTTGTAAATCCTAAAATGCACCAAATGTATGGAACAGATGGTATGGGAGTAACTGCTGAAAATTTAGTAGAGAAGTATAATATTTCTCGTGAAGATCAAGATGCGTTTGCTTTTAGAAGTCAGATGAAAGCAACGAAAGCTCAAGAGTCTGGACGATTAGCAAAAGAAATTGTGAATGTAGAAATTCCACAACGTAAAAAAGACCCAATCATTTTTGCTAATGATGAGTTTATAAAACCTACAACTACTCCTGAAATATTAGGAAAGTTACGTGGTGCTTTCAAAAAAGAAGGCGGTAGTGTAACTGCTGGGAATGCATCGGGATTAAACGATGGTGCTGCAGCAACAATTATCGCTTCAGAAGATGCGGTAAAAAAATACGGATTAAAACCAATGGCAAGAATTGTAAGTTCTGCTGTTGTTGGAGTTGAACCAAGAATAATGGGAATTGGACCTGTAAATGCGTCTAATAAAGCATTAGCAAAAGCAGGATTAACTATGGCAGATATGGATGTGATTGAGTTAAACGAAGCCTTTGCAGCACAAAGTTTAGCCTGTATTCGTGAATGGGGATTAGCTGATGATGATGCACGAATCAATCCAAACGGAGGTGCTATTGCAATTGGTCATCCTTTAGGAGTTACCGGAGCACGTATTGCCTATTCTGCAGCATTAGAATTACAAGAACAACATAAGCGTTATGCCTTAATCACGATGTGTATTGGTGTTGGACAAGGCTATGCAGCTATTATTGAAAACGTGAATTTGTAATACAATTTAGAGATGAACAAACTAGAAAACTATATAAACGGTCATTGGGTAACAGGTGAAGGTGATGGAACTCCAATGTTTGATGCCGTAACAGGAGAAACTATTGGTTTTTCAACCACAGCCGGCTTAGATATTCCAAACGTATTACAATACGGTAGAACAAAAGGAGGAGAGAAGTTACGTAAGATGACCTTCCAAGAGCGTGGAAACATGTTAAAGTCATTAGCGTTATATCTTACAAAACGAAAAAACGAATTTTACGATTTAAGTTACAGGTCTGGTGCAACTCGCGTTGATAGCTGGATTGATATAGAAGGTGGTTTTGGTAATTTATTTGCCAATGCATCGTTACGTAAATTATTTCCTAATCAACCTTTTCATGTAGAAGGTGACCCTGTAGATTTGTCTAAAGGAGGTCGTTTTATGGCGCACCATATTTTAGTACCTAAAAAAGGAGTTGCCGTTCATATCAATGCGTTTAACTTTCCTATATGGGGGATGTTAGAAAAATGTGCAGTAAACTGGATGGCAGGGATGCCAGCTGTTGTATTGCCAGCACCACAAACAGCGTATTTAACAGAAGCAGTTGTACGTGTAATTGTAGACTCTGGTATTTTACCAGAAGGCGCATTACAACTGTTAAGTGGTATGACTAAAAATATATTAGATACTGTAGAATCCCAAGATGTGGTAACCTTTACGGGTTCTGCGCATACAGGTCGTATTTTAAAAGCACACCCAAGATTAATAGAAGAAGCTGTGCCATTTACTATGGAAGCAGATTCTTTAAACTGTTCTATTCTTGGTAAAGACGCAGTTCCAGGAACTCCAGAATTTGATTTATTCGTCAAAGAAGTTCGTAAGGAAATGACGGTAAAAACAGGACAAAAATGTACGGCCATTCGTCGTATAATGGTTCCTGAGAATTTAGTAGAAGATGTGCAAATAGCTTTAGGGAAACAATTAGATAAAGTAACTATTGGTGACCCTCGATTGAAAGAGGTGCGTATGGGGGCTTTAGTAAGTAAAGCTCAAGTAGAAAGTGTTAGAAATCAAGTTGCAAAATTATCTCAAACTGCCGAGATTGTATATGGTAATACAGACTCTGTTGAGACTATTGGAGCTGATGCAGAAAAAGGGGCGTTTATGAAGCCAATTTTAATGCGTGAGGACAATCCATTTACAAATACAGCGGTTCACGAATTAGAGGCATTTGGGCCAGTAAGTACTATAATGCCTTATAAAGACTTAGATGAAGCGGTGACTTTAGCTCAAATGGGTAAAGGATCATTAGTATCGTCTATCTTTACGTATGATGATAAAATTGCAAGCGATTATATTGTAGAAGCAGCTTCTCATCATGGTCGTATTTTAGTTGGAAACAGAGAAAACGCCAAAGTGAGTACAGGTCATGGTTCGCCATTACCACAATTAACTCACGGAGGTCCAGGTCGTGCTGGAGGAGGTGAAGAAATGGGTGGAATGCGTGGTATTAAACATTACATGCAGCGTTGTGCCATTCAAGGAACTCCTACTACCTTAACAGAAGTTACTGGTATTTACCAAGCAAATGCTGACTATAAGGAAAGTGAAAAACACCCGTTTGCATACCATTGGGAAGATATCAAGCCAGGAATGTCTTTAAAAACACATAAGCGAACGTTTACAGATACGGATATCATCAATTTTGCAAACCTTACTTGGGATCACTTTTATGCCCATACAGATATCACATCTTTAGAAGGAAGTATTTTTGAAAAAAGAACTGCTCACGGGTATTTCATTATTTCGGCTGCAGCTGGATTGTTCGTTTATCCAAATAAAGGACCAGTATCTGCAAATTACGGATTAGAAGAATGTCGTTTTTTACGTCCATTATATCATAACGATACCGTTTATGTACGTTTAACGTGTAAGCAAAAAGTAGATAGAGATGTGGCATCAGCAGAACATCCAAGCGGAATAGTTAAATGGTTTGTTGAGGTATTTGATGCTGAAGATGAACTAGTAGCTGTGGCAACTATTTTAACGATGGTTCAAAAAAAGCAAGAGACTTTTATTGAAATGACTGAAGACAAAATCAATGAATGTCTTTCAAAATTAACAGCAGATGCAAAACCTAAATGGGGAATTATGACGCCGCAACATATGGTGGAGCACTTGGAGTATACCTATAAAATTGCTTCTGGAGACATACAAGATTTTGAAGTGGCTACTCCGGAAAAATATTTAGATAAAGTGCATAATTCTTTATATAATTATGAGAAATTTCCGCAGAACTCAAGATTTCCATTACTTGAAAAAGACACTTTAGATACATTAAAACATTCCGATTTAGCCACGGCTATTGAGAAATTCGTAGAACAAAGAGCAAAGTATTTAGCCTATTTTAAAGAACAACCTAATGCTATTTTAAACAATATGGTTTTTGGAGAGTTGAATAAATATGAGTGGTATTTATTGGAACGAAAACATTTGAATCACCATTTTGAACAATTTGATTTACTTTAATTAAAAAATAAAACTGAAAATATAAAAGTACATAACTTTTATATTTATAATCAAAAATAGAACATGACAGCACCTTACGTAAAACAAGACATACAAAACGGAATAGCAACAATTGAATTTTTTCATCCAGCGCATAATTCGTTACCAGGAGATATATTAGAAAAGTTAGCAAATACAATTACTGAAGCAGGTAAAGATGAATCTGTAAAAGTGATTGTCTTAAAAAGTGGCGGTGCAAGAACCTTTTGTGCAGGAGCTAGTTTTAAAGAGTTAATAAATATAAACGATGCAGAAACCGGAAAGGTGTTCTTTTCAGGGTTTGCTAACGTAATTAACGCCATGCGTAAATGTCCGAAGTTTATTATCGGACGTGTGCAAGGAAAAACTGTAGGTGGTGGTGTAGGTGTTGCTTCTGCAACGGATTACTGCATGGCATCTAAATTCGCATCTATCAAATTAAGTGAATTAAATATTGGTATAGGACCGTTTGTTGTTGGTCCAGCTGTAGAGCGTAAATTAGGGTTAACAGGAATGTCGCAAATTGCTATAGATGCTAATACGTTTTATGATGCTGAATGGGCGCGTGCTAAAGGATTATTTGCTGAGGTATATGACACCACAGAAGAATTAGATGATGCAGTGCAAGCTTTTGCTGAAAACCTATGTACCTATAACCCTGAGGCTATGATGGAAATGAAAAAAATTATGTGGGCAGGAACTGACCATTGGGATACTTTATTAGCAGAGCGCGCAGTGATATCTGGTAGATTGGTCTTATCTGATTTTACTAAAGAAACATTAAAGCGTTTTAAATAATACACAGAA
>JBMZDR010000018.1:0-10676 GCA_049614485.1 Flavobacteriaceae bacterium | reverse complement strand
GTTGTCATTTTTCGATTTAAATTTTTACATTAAAGCATGATATATTCATTTAAAGGATTCATTCCTGTAGTTCACGAAAGTAGTTTTGTACATCCACAAGCAGCAGTTATAGGAAATGTAATTATTGGAAAAAACTGTTACATAGGGCCAGGAGCTGTGATTCGTGGTGACTGGGGAGAAATCATTTTAGAAGATGGTGTTAATGTGCAAGAAAACTGTACAGTACACATGTTTCCTGGTAAATCAATTACTTTAAAAGAATCTGCTCATGTTGGTCATGGTGCAATTATTCATGGTGCAAATTTGGGTAGAAACTGTATGATTGGTATGAACTCCGTAATTATGGATGATGCAGTTGTTGGTGATGAATGTATTGTAGGTGCAATGGCGTTTGTTAAAGCTAATGCCGTGTTTGAAAAACGTCAGTTAATAGTTGGAAATCCTGCAAAAGCAATTAAAGAGGTTTCTGAAGAGATGATAGGGTGGAAAACAAAAGGAACACAATTGTACCAAACCTTACCTGCCGATTGTCATGAAACAATGAAAGCAGTAGAACCATTGCGAGAAATACCTGAAGACAGACCAAAACAAGAAGATTTCTATAAAACCTTAAATGAGTTTTTAAAGAAATGATGCCAAAACACCACATAGAAACTGAACGCCTTATTTTAAGGCCAATTCTTGATACTGATATAGATGGGATGTTTGAATTAGATTCTAATCCCGACGTACATAAATATTTGGGTAATAAACCTATTACAAAAAAAGAACAAGCTCAAAAATATATAACAGACCTTCAGCAACAATATAAAGAACGCGGAATTGGCAGATGGGCAGTTGTACTTAAAGAAACCAATGAATTTATGGGGTGGTCAGGTATTAAGTATCTAAATGAATCTGAACAGGAGAATGGTTTCTATAATGTGTATGAACTAGGGTACCGTTTCATACCTAAGTTCTGGGGTAAAGGCTATGCTACTGAATCGGCACAAGCATGGGTAGACTATATGTTTAACGAAGCAGGTGTTAAAAGTTTATACGCAGCAGCAGATATTCCTAATAAAGGTTCAGTAAACGTATTACAAAAAGTAGGCTTTAAAATTACTGGGACATTTGTTTTTGAATGGAAAGGCGATTTGTCTGACTGTTATTGGCTTGAACAACATAAGTAATGAAGTTAGCTGAATTGCATTTTGATATTGAAAAAGTAAATCATAGTATCGAATCCCGTACTGAGATTGTATCTTTAGTAGTAAAAAACCCTGAAATACTCCCAGAAATTGTTCAGTACGCATTTAAGTTGAACAAGCATCATTACAGATATTGTTGGTTGTTAGAGTTTTTAAACCGCCAGGACATAGAAATACTTTGCCCTTTTATTAATGAAATTTTAAGCGGAGCAGCGTTACTTGCTAATGATTCAGCCATACGGCCAATAGCTAAAATTATCGAGACATTTGTGTTAGGTAGTTACGGAAAACAACACAACAAATCCGTTGCAAGTATGATGACAAGTGCTGTAAAAGAGGCAATGGTAACACTGTGCTTTCAGTGGTTAATTGATGAGAACCTAAACGTAGCTGCAAAAGCCTATTCAATGACGAGTCTGTATCATTTAGGAAAGGATGTTAAATGGGTGCATGAAGAGTTGCGATTAGTGGTAGAACAGAATTATGACGCTGGAAGTGCTGCTTATAAAGCCCGTGCAAGAATGATTTTGAAGCTGTTGAAATAGTTATAGATCTTTCAAATGTGATAAATCTAATTGATTAGTCTGCTTTCCGGTAGAAAGTGTAATGAAACTTTGTACATTCCCTAAATAAGGTAATAAGGTGAGTTTTGTCATAATAAATTTCTCATAAGCTTCAACATCTTGAACCATAAGTTTTAGTAAATAATCAAAATTTCCACTAATTCTGTGGCATTCTACAACTTCAGGAAAATCATTAATCTGTTTAACAAATTTTTCTAAATAACTTCTGGTATGTCCTTGTAATGTAATTCCGATAAAAACCATTTGTTTAACCCCTACTTTATTGTGGTTTAATACGGCAACATACTTATTGATGTAATTTTCTTTTTCTAACTTTTTAATGCGTTCAAAAACCGGAGTAGTAGATAGACCTAAAAGCTCAGAAATGCTTTTTACTGTGCGGTCAGAATCCTCTTGTAGTAGTTTCAAAATTTTATGATCAATACCATCTAATTTCATAGGTAGAATATTATTATTATAACAAGTATTTTTTTTCAAAAATAAAGAATATAATTATTTTTAATGTTTATTTTAAAGAATATTATGCTGCTTTTGATTTAGTTTTTAGATTTTATTATTAGTGTAATTTGCTGTTTTTGTATCTTTATTCTTTTGTATAAAATTTAAAAAGGATACATGACATTAGTAGAAGTAACGTTACCTAAAATGGGGGAGAGTATCTCTGAGGCAACCGTATTAAACTGGTTGAAGGAAGTAGGAGAAACAATAGAAGCAGATGAAACACTAGTTGAGGTAGCTACAGATAAAGTAGATTCAGAAGTGCCGTCACCTTGTAACGGAGTTATAAAGGAAATTAAATATCAGGCTCAAGATGTTGTAGAAATTGGATCTGTCATTGCAATTATTGAAACTTCAGAAGCCGTAAAATCAACTATTCATAAAGAGGAAGCCGATAAGTCAAAACAGAAAACATCAAAAGCTGTTAAGTCAAAAACGTCAGAATTTAAGTTAGGCTCGCAAGATCCAGACGCGTTTTTATCACCACTAGTAGTCAGTATTGCTCAGAAAGAAGGCTTAACTATTGAAGAGGTACAAAGTATTATAGGTACAGGTACTGAAGGACGTATTAGAAAAAGTGATGTGATGAATTACATCAGTAATAGAAAATATGCATTGCCAAGTCGTCCACAAGTGCAAGAAAGCGCAAAGGCGAATACATTTAATTTTAACCCACCACCAATAAAATATACAGAAGGACATGATGTGGTAGAGGAAATGGACAGAATGCGTCAGATGATTGCTGGACATATGGTGTACTCAAAACAAACGTCACCACATGTAACGGCTTATGTTGAAGCAGATGTAACTGAAATGGTAGCTTGGAGAAACGCGAATAAAATTCCTTTTCAAGAAAAATATGGTGAACGATTAACATTTACACCACTATTTGTAGAGGCTGTAACTAAAGCAATACAAGATTTTCCTGGTATCAATGCTTCTGTTGATGGTACTAAAGTTGTCTTGAGAAAAGATATAAATATCGGTATGGCTACTGCCTTACCAAGTGGAAATTTAATTGTACCAGTGGTTCGTAATTCTGAAGGTAAAGATTTAGTAAGTGTGGCTAAAGATGTCAATCACTTGGCTAACGCAGCAAGAGAAAATAAATTAAAACCAGAAGAAGTTCAAGGGAGTACTTTTACCATTTCTAATGTAGGAACATTCGGAAGTATAATGGGGACACCTATAATCAATCAACCAGAAGTAGCCATTCTTGCTTTAGGAATTATAAAAAAACGTGCAGAGGTAATTACGACAGATAAAGGTGATGAAATTGCCATTAGAAGTATGATGTATCTGTCATTGTCTTTTGATCATAGAGTTGTAGACGGCTATTTAGGAGGATCTTTCTTAAGAAGAGTTGGTGATTATTTAGAAGCCTTTAGTGCTGATAGAAAAATATAATATTCAAAATAATTTTAGAAAGCAAAATTTTCAATGCCTAAGGTTTTAGGTTCGTTGAATAAATATAATATAGAAGTTAAGTAACATAACGGAAAACAGGAAAAATGGTAAAGGATTTACAACTTACAAAAGAAGTGCTACAAAAAGGATATGCAAACTTATGTACAGCAAAAGCTATGGCTATGTTGTATGAAGATAATTTTAAGTTAGTTTCAAAATATGTACACGCCACTTCTAGAGGTCATGAGGCAATTCAAACAGCCTTAGGAATGCAGTTATTGCCACAAGATTATGCATTCCCGTATTATAGAGATGACGCAATGTTATTATCTTTTGGTATGCAGCCTTATGATTTAATGTTGCAGCTGTTAGCAAAAAAAGATGACCCGTTTTCTGGTGGGAGAACGTATTATTGTCACCCTAGTTTAAATGATATTGATAAACCAAAAATACCACACCAATCCTCTGCAACTGGAATGCAAGCTATTCCGGCTACTGGTGTTGCAATGGGGTTTTGGTATAAAGAAAATATAGATATTGATGATAAAAGTTTAACAGATAAACCTGTTGCCGTGTGTAGTCTTGGTGACGCTTCTGTAACTGAAGGAGAAATTTCTGAAGCCTTTCAAATGGCAGCCTTAAAACAATTGCCAATTTTGTATTTGGTGCAAGATAACGGCTGGGATATCTCTGCAAATGCAGAAGAAACAAGAGCTCAGGATGCTTTTGAATACGCCAAAGGATTCAATGGCTTGGAAGCAATGACTATTGATGGCGCAAACTTCACTGAATCTTATCAAGCAGTAGAAAAAGCCTTGAAGATAATTAGAGAAGAACGAAGACCAGTATTGTTACATGCTAAAGTTCCGTTATTAAACCACCATACATCTGGTGTAAGAATGGAGTGGTATCGTGATGATTTGGAAGAGGCACGTTCTCGAGATCCGTACCCAGTATTGCAAAAGCAACTGTTAAACGCTGGGTTTACTCAAAAAGAAGTTGATGCAATCGAAGCGGAGGCCATTGCTTTAGTAAAAGCAGATTTTGATAAAGCGTTACAAGCAGAAGAACCTTCGCCGTCTGATTTATTTACCCACGATTTTGTGCCTACACCAATCACAGAAGAAACCGGTGAAAGAGCACCTGCCGATAAGGAAGAAGTGGTTATGGTAGATTGTGCCTTGTTTGCGGTTGAAGAAATTATGCGTGAGCATAAAGAATGTTTACTATACGGTCAAGATGTTGGTGGTAGATTAGGAGGTGTATTCAGGGAAGCGGCAACATTAGCACAGAAATTTGGAGATGAGCGTGTGTTTAACACACCAATTCAAGAAGCTTTTATTGTAGGTTCAACAGTTGGGATGTCTGCTACAGGATTAAAACCAATTGTTGAGGTGCAATTTGCAGATTATATTTTCCCTGGGATCAATCAATTGTTTACAGAAGTGAGTAGAAGTTGTTATTTATCAAACGGTAAATGGCCAGTGTCAATGATATTACGTATTCCGATTGGTGCATACGGAAGTGGAGGACCTTACCATTCGTCTTCTATAGAGTCTATTTTAACAAATATTAGAGGAATTAAAATTGCGTATCCAAGTAATGGTGCAGACTTAAAAGGAATGCTTAAAGCGGCTTATCATGATCCGAATCCGGTAGTGTTTTTAGAACATAAAGGGTTGTATTGGTCAAAAGTTAAGGGAACAGACGCTGCAAGAACTATTGAGCCAGCTGAAGATTATGTATTGCCATTAGGAAAAGCAAAGGTAGTGCAAGAAATATGGCAGCAAGATGAAGAAGAAACTATGACAGTAGTTACCTACGGAATGGGGGTGCATTGGGCTTTAAATGCAACTAAAGATTTAAAAGAAAACGTAGAAATTGTAGATTTACGAACACTTTACCCGTTAGATGAAGAGGCTATTTTAGCTTCTGTAAGAAAAACAAAGAAATGTTTAATAGTTACAGAAGAGCCAACTAATAATTCTTTTGGTAGAGCCTTAAGCGGATTGGTTCAAGAAAAATGCTTTAAATATTTAGATGCTCCCGTAATGACAATAGGTAGTGAAAACATGCCTGCCATCCCTTTAAATTCTGTGTTGGAACAAACAATGATCCCGTCTACAGAGAAGGTGAAAGAAAAAATAGAAACGCTGCTTGCATATTAATATATCAAGTATTTATTATAAAAAAAGCCACTCAACTGAGTGGCTTTTTTTTATGATAAAAACAGACTTATTTCGGAGGGTATTTCTCTAAAATTTTAGTCACAAACTCTTGAGTTCGTGCATCTTTCTTTTCAACATTATGAGTTAGGTAACCAGAACCTCTACCTTGCCAAACCAACTGTTTGTCTGTAGAGTTGATAAGATCAATATATAACACACCGTTTGTAGAACTTGATACTTGCCTGTTAAAGCCTCCATACCAAGGTCCCCATCCGTATCCAATTCCGGCATTATAAACATTAACATTTTTTTCTGTTGTCGTGTTGATGTTTACTAATAAGTCTGGCGATTCAGATTTTGTAAAACCTTTGGCAAGCATTTCCTTCTCTATAGCACGTAAGATTCTTTTCTTGTCTAAATCTGAAATTTCTACTTTGTCAATACCAGGCTTGTAAAACGCAAATGTTTTGTATGTATCAAATGGTGCTAATTTATCAAAGTCAGTACTAACACTTACGGAAGCACAAGATGTAATAAGTAATGCAATTAATATGACACTAAATAGTTTTATTGATTTCATAGTTTTTGCTTTTTTTAATTATTAAATAAAGCAGTAATTAGCTGCTTCTATAAGCTTGAAAGCAGTTTATCATCAACTAAGTTTGGCACGGTAACTTTTAAGCTTGGTTCCGATTTCATAGCTCTTTCAATCGCAAACATAGCACCTTCGTTTCTCGCCCAGTTTCTCCTAGCTATTCCGTTATTAACATCCCAAAACAGCATTGATTTTAAACGTCTCTTCGCATCTTTACTACCATCAAGAACCATACCAAATCCGCCATTAATAACTTCTCCCCAACCAACGCCGCCGCCATTGTGAATTGAGACCCAAGTAGCTCCTCTAAAACTATCTCCTATAACGTTATGTATCGCCATATCAGCTGTGAAACGAGAGCCGTCATAAATGTTTGATGTTTCTCTATATGGAGAATCTGTTCCTGAAACGTCATGATGGTCTCTTCCTAATACGACTGTTCCAATCTCGCCTTTTTTAATGGCTTTATTGAATGCTTTAGCTATTTTCATACGTCCTTCAGCATCGGCGTATAAAATACGTGCCTGTGACCCTACAACTAATTTATTTTCTTGCGCACCTTTTATCCATTGGATGTTATCCGTCATTTGCTGTTGGATTTCTTCTGGAGATTCTTTTTTTAATTGTTCTAGAACTTTACAAGCAATCGCATCTGTTTTTGCTAAATCTTCAGGTTTTCCAGAGGCACATACCCAACGGAAAGGTCCAAATCCATAATCAAAACACATTGGTCCCATAATGTCTTGTACGTAACTAGGGTATTTAAATTCTCTTCCTATTGTTGGTGTTTCAGACATAACATCTGCTCCAGCTCTTGAGGCTTCTAATAAAAAGGCGTTTCCGTAATCAAAGAAATAAGTTCCTTTTGCGGTATGTTTGTTAATGGCTTTAGCATGACGGCGTAAAGTTTCCTGAACTTTTTCTTTAAATAATTCTGGGTCATTCGCCATCATTTCGTTAGCGTCTTCAAAGGAAATATCTACTGGATAATAACCACCGGCCCACGGATTGTGTAACGATGTTTGATCAGACCCTAAGTCAATATGAATGTTGTCTTGATCAAATTTTTCCCAAACATCCACAATGTTTCCTAAATAGGCAATAGATACTGTTTCTTTGTTTGTTTTTGCTTGTTTTACACGTGTAGATAACTCATCTAAATCAGTGATTTTTTCATCAATCCACCCTTGGTCTAAACGAACTTGAGTGATTTTAGGGTTTACTTCAGCACATACGGTAACGCAACCTGCAATATTACCTGCTTTTGGCTGAGCACCAGACATGCCGCCTAAACCTGAAGTTACAAATAAATTCCCTTTCGGTTCTTTTCCGATTTTCCTGAACCCGTTTAAAACTGTAATTGTAGTACCGTGAACAATTCCTTGTGGCCCGATATACATATAGCTTCCTGCGGTCATTTGACCGTATTGTGTCACGCCTAAGGCGTTAAATTTTTCCCAATCATCTGGCTGTGAGTAGTTAGGTATCATCATTCCGTTAGTAACTACAACCCGTGGGGCATCTTTATGTGAAGGAAATAACCCCATAGGATGCCCTGAATACATTACTAAGGTTTGCTTATCAGTCATTTCTGATAAATACTGCATTGTTAATAAGTATTGTGCCCAATTTGAAAACACCCCGCCATTACCACCATAAGTTATAAGCTCATGTGGGTGTTGTGCTACAGCATAATCTAAATTGTTTTGAATCATTAACATGATTGCTTTGGCTTGTTTACACTTTCCAGGGTAGTCTTTTATTGCTCTTGCTTTCATCTCATAATCTGGACGAAAACGATACATGTAGATACGACCATAATCATTTAATTCAGCCATAAATTCATTAGCCAGCACGTCATGATGCTCTGGCTTAAAGTAACGTAAGGCATTTTGCAGAGCTAATTTCTTTTCTTCATCAGAAAGAATTTCTTTACGATTTGGGGCATGATTAATAGTGGTGTCATATTTTTTTACTGGAGGCAACTCATTTGGTATACCTTGTTTAATATGTTGTTTAAATGTAATAGTTTCCATAGTGTATTTTTTTTCAATTGTAAGGTGTTGTTGTATATATGCAACAACTGTAAAATTTGCATAGCCAGTTTAGGCCGTTAGTCAACCAAATGTTAATTGAAAGCTATGGGTAACGGATGTCAACCCTGTGATATTTGCTGTATATAGCAACTTTATAGTTCAGTAGTTGAAAATCCATTACTGCTTCTTTTTAGTAGTGTTAGTTTTTTTGTTGAATCCATATGGGCAGTGTCTACAGCCACTTTCACAACAATAACCTCTCTTTAAATGGTATTGTTCTGTAAAGCATTTATAGCCTTCTGGAGTGATGTAATAATCACCATCTTCTAATGGAATTCGTTGTTTAATCATAATAAAAACAAATATACAGCAATTTTGGTTTGATTATTGTCTCTATTTGGATATGATTTTAATTTGTAAACAAATTATTCCTGAAGGGTATAGTGGTTTGACATTATATCCGTTTATATTTTTAAAAGAAGCATGTCAAAAAAATAATGCTATTTTGCTTAATCATGAGCAAATTCACCTAGCACAGCAAAAGGAGTTATTTATTGTGTTTTTTTACGCCTTGTATGTCATTGAGTTTCTAATAAGGTTAGTAGTATATAAAAACTGGAGTACAGCATATAGGAATATTTCTTTTGAAAGAGAAGCTTATGGTAATGAAGCGAATTTGGTGTATATAAAAAAACGCCCTAGGTGGGCGTTTTTTAATTTTATATGACAGAAAAGAAATGATTATTTTCTCTTAGCTGTTTTTGCTTTACCATATTTTAATGGTTCTAGTTTTTTAGGTCCGTAAGGGAAACGTACACCTTCATGTTTAGAATAGACATTTCCTGAATTATCTTTATCATCTATTCTATTTGCAACTATATGCCAAGAGAATTGTATGTTAGAGCTTCCATTTCCTAATTCTTTAACAGTAAAACTGTCTTTGCTTTTTTCTGTAACATATACCCCTTTACAATCGCCCTCTAATTGGATAAATACTTTCAAAGGATGATTTTCATTTACAACTATATTTTTTGCAAAAATTGGGTCTATATTGATTGTTACCTCACCATTGTTTAATTGCCCAACACCATAATCTTCAAATAAAATTTCAGGCGCTTCTGGGCAAAATAAAATACGCTCTTTATCTTCAGTATCTTTTACAATTGTAGCAACACTTCCTGCACCAGTAATTTTATAATTTGTTCCTCTATAGTTTAAACCAACATAGGCATAATCACCAGTGTTATCATTTCCGGTAAAGTATCCACCATAAAATTCATCACTTTGATTACCACCACCACTAGGCATCCCAGTATCTCTTGGCACTGTTGAAAAACCAGCTAATCTAGCTTCAGCACCAATACTCCCTGAGCCATTATCATTACGTGAAATTAATCCCCATCTGTCACCAGAAGTGGCATTTGAGCTAATTAATCCTCCAAGTTCATTTCCTGCGGCACTCACACCTATGGTATAAGTAGCTATGATCGGAAAACCAAACCCTCCACCATCAAAACCGCCAGCTACGTTCGTGTTTGTACCTGTTGCTAGTTCAGTGTGTTGCCCATAAACGGCTGCGTTACCTTGTCCAGACGCATACCCATTTATTGGGTAATCATTAGCTGGTCCTACAGACGTAAACATATCAATTGTAGGGAATGGAGATGCTGCTCTAATATGTACATGATTAGTACTTGCATCTACAAAAAACATTTCTGTTTCACCAGTTCCTTCAACTCTAAAATCATAGCTTTGGGCATCTTCATTAACTACGGTTTCAGAAGTTCCCATTCTCATACGTTCAATACTATTCACTTTTACTACTAGTGGTTCTGGGTCTGTTGTTCCTAAAAAATCGGTACCATTGTTTGTTCCACTATTTCCTTTTAAGGCCCAATCAAATCCACCTGGCGATCCTGCAAAAGCAACCCATCTACTTCCGTCCCAGTAATATAAACCTGCAGCAACATTATTTGGAGATGTTCCGTTTGGTCCAGTATTCCATACAAATGTACCTGCAACAGGAGCAAGTCCTGTTTGTGGGTTTGTTACGGTAGTGGCATCATTTATATCGTTTAATAAAACTCTTGGAGGTACTAAACCACCAGTGTTAGAAGTTACGTCTAGTGCGCCAACAGGAGCAGTTGTTCCAACTCCTACTTGAGCGAAACTGGTTGTTGTAGTAGCTAAAAATGCAG
>JBMZDR010000017.1:0-47759 GCA_049614485.1 Flavobacteriaceae bacterium | reverse complement strand
AAGTATCACAATATGCTTTATTACCACAAGGACGTGTTGAAGCTACTGAACGTGTACAAAACATGGTTGCACAAATGGATTTAGAAGGCTTTGGTAACTGTACAAACACTGGAGCATGTGAGATTGAATGTCCTAAAGGAATTTCTTTAGAAAACATCGCTCGTATGAATTCTGAATTTATGAAAGCAAGTTTGAAAGGATAAACTTTATCAAACATCATATAACAAAACCCAAGCAATAGTATTGCTTGGGTTTTTTGATTTCCGTACATTTAGATACTAATTTGTTTTATATTTATGACTCACCGTAACTTCCAATCAAAACTACCACAAGTTGAACCATCCATATTTTCAGTAATGAGTGGTTTAGCAAACCAGCACAATGCCATTAACTTATCACAAGGCTTTCCTAATTTTAAAAGTGACCAAAAGCTCTTAGAGTTAGTTAGTAAAGCCATGAACACTGGGTATAATCAATATGCACCAATGGCTGGTGCAATGGAGTTGCGAGAAGCTATCGCTACTAAGTTTACACATTTATATCAAACCACCTACAAGCCAGAATCTGAAATTACCGTAACTGCAGGAGCGACTCAAGCTATTTACACCATCATATCGGCCTTTATAAAGCAAAATGACGAAGTAATTATATTTAGACCAGCTTATGATTGTTATGAACCTACAATCACTTTAAATGGCGGAAAAACAATTTCCGTACAATTGGAAGCACCAACTTATGACGTAAACTGGGAGGACGTAAAAAACAAGATTACAGGAAAGACAAAAATGATTATCATCAACACACCTCACAATCCGAGCGGCACCGTATGGTCTAAAGATGATATGTTACAGTTGCAGCAACTAGTTTCCGGTACTGATATTATTGTATTAAGTGATGAGGTGTACGAACATATTATTTTTGATAAAGAGCAACATCAAAGCGCCTGTTTGTTTCCTGAGCTAAAACAGCAAAGCTTTATTGTAGCATCTTTCGGAAAAACATTTCACAATACAGGTTGGAAGTTAGGCTATTGTTGTGCACCAGAATATTTAATGCTAGAATTTCAGAAAGTACATCAGTTTAATGTGTTTTGTGTGAATCATCCTATGCAAAAAGCCATAGCAGAATACATTAACGAACCTCAACATTATTTAGAATTACCTAAATTTTATCAACAAAAAAGAGATGTGTTTTTAGATGTCATAAAAGACTCCCGTTTTAAAGTAGTCCCTTCCAAAGGCACCTATTTTCAAGTGTTAGATTTTAGTGATATTACTGATGAAAACGATGTGGACTTTGCAAAACGACTCACTATTGATTATAAATTAGCCGCAATACCAATGTCTGTTTTTAATAAAGATAAAGTCGATCATAAGGTCTTACGGTTTTGTTTTGCTAAAACTGAAGAGACCCTTGAACAAGCTTCAAAAATCATAAATTCTATATAAATTAATTTTTGGCATTATTTATGACATAGCTTTATACAATATTAACCACTATAACACTTAACAATTATGAAATCTATTTTTACGTATCTATTGCTATTCACTTGTACATTATTCTTTGCTCAAGAGGTAACTCATAACAGCAATACATACAACATTAAAGGAAAAAAAATATATCAAAATAATGAAGATGTTACTACATTATTAACTGCAACAGACAAAGAAGCAGTCTATAACGCCCATAAAATTGAGCTTAAAAAAATAAAAGAATCTAAAAATGCCGAAAAAGCACTAGAAAAAAAGGAAAAAGAGGCTATTAAAGCTGAAAAAGAAGCAGCTAAACGTATAAAAGAACAAGAAAAGAAGCTTAAGGCTATTGAAAAAGAGCAAAAAAAGGCAGCTAAAAAGCTAAAAAAAGCAGAAAAAGAAGCTAAGAAAAAAGCTAATGCAGAAAAAGCACTTGATAGAGCACAAAGCAAGCTAGATCATGCATCTAAAAAATATGAAAAACTTAAAAGAAGAGGTAAATTAAGCCCCGTTAAAGAAACAAAATACCTAGAAAAATTGTCTGATTTAAAAGACAAAGTGGGTAAAGCTGGTAAAAAATTAAAAAAACTTTAATAATGGCAAACCATCTGACAGTAACCTGTATTCAATCTAATCTAGTATGGGAAAATGCTGTTCAAAATCGGATCAATTTTGAACAAAAAATAGATGCAATTCAGGAAGCTACCGATGTAATCGTGCTTCCTGAAATGTTTACTACAGGTTTTACCATGCATCCAAAAGCATTAGCTGAAGATATGGATGGTAAAACTGTTTTGTGGATGAAAAAAATAGCTCAAGAAAAAAACAGTGCAATTTGTGGTAGTATCGTTATAAAAGAACATAACAACTATTACAATCGGTTTATATTTGCAACTCCTAAAGGAGAAATTCATACATATAACAAACGTCATTTATTTACATTAGCAGGTGAACATAAACAATATAAAAATGACACAAGTCAAGTAATTATCACTTATAAAGGATGGCGAATTTGCCCCTTAATTTGTTATGATTTGCGTTTTCCAGTATGGTCAAGAAACACTCAAAACTACGACGCATTAATTTACGTTGCTAATTGGCCTAAACCAAGAATTAACGCCTGGAACACGCTTTTAAAAGCCCGTGCTATTGAAAACATGAGTTATGTTATTGGGGTAAACAGAGTAGGAACAGATCCAAATGGTAATAATTATTCAGGAAACTCCGTTATTCATGATGCACTAGGAAATAATCTTTGCCAATTAGTGGAAGATGATGAAACAGCTATAAGCACAACATTAGTAAAAGACGAACTAGCAACTATACGTGAAAAATTTAACTTTTTAAATGATAAAGATACATTTACTTTAATGTAAATTGTTCATTAACATCCCAGTTGGCTCTAATTTCAATAGCATCTGGATGATATGCAATACGCTCTGGTTGTAATTTTTTTAAATAATTACCCGTATCGTATGCTTTATTGTTGTTATCATCAAAAATAACACGCAAGTTATATGTTGCAGGATCAACATTAACAAAGTCAAAAACCGTAATACCCACACCATATTTTTCGTACTTCACCTCTCCTTGTGTCGTGATTAACTGTACAATTAAAGGGGTTTTAGGCGCATTATTAAGTGTTATTTTAATATTTCCATAAGCTGATATTTTCTTAGTATTGGCACTGTATGATAGTGTATCATTTGTTGCCTCGAAAAAATCTGTAAATGCTTTTGGTAATATCGTTATAGCATATTTTTCGTCTTCTTTTTTATCAAAATTAATATTAATCACACTAGTTAGCTTATCTATAGATGTTGTGAACAATACCGATGTAGAGTCTTTATCTAAGATGGTAATTTTTGAATTATCAACTTTTGTAATCGGAATTGATGGTTCGAGTTGATAATTACCTTGAAGAGTTAAATTTCTTGTTATTGGTGTAAAGGCTAAAGAATCTGCTTTTACTTTTTTTCTCAGACGAACAGTGAAACTGTCAATTTTTTGTTGGTGACGCATTGTAAAATTCAAAGAATCCAAATCGACATTTGGTTTAAACCAGTAGTTTAATGTGTCATTGTCTATAGGTTTTGTAACCATTGATTGCTGCGCGACATCTGACAATAATTTTATATCTACAGCATCTATAGCTTGACCTTCATACCTGAATTTGATTCTATTCAACCGTTCGTGCTTTGGTTTTAAAGCACGGTAATTTTCTATTTCTTTAAACAATATTAACTCGTGAGAATCATCATTTGGCACTGTTATAAACTCTTTTTTAAAAGCAATTTTATCAGTTTTTTGATTAAAAATAAAGTTATCTGATTCTTCTTTTAATGCTAGCAATTGATACTTTCCTTCCTTTAGGTTTTCAAATTGAAATGTTGTAGCACTGTCTAACGTGTTTGTGATGTACCTTGGTGGTTTAGTATACACAGCAGAATCTGTATAGGTAGAATCTATCTCATATAGCAGTACAGACACAAACGGGTCTGCTGTTTTTGACAAGGCATCTCGTATACTGCCTTTTAACTGCAATGAATCAATAGTCTTACCCGTTGAGAAAACGTATTTAAAGTATTGGTATGGGTTTCCTTCATTATTATCAACAATACTTTTTCCGAAATTAAATGAATAGGTTGTGTTAGGAGGCAATGTGTCATATATTTTAATTTTCACATATTTACTAGCTCCTGACTGTGGACTGATTAAAGGTTTTATTTTCATTGGTGGTGAAACAATCAGCTGTTTGTTGATGTCATTTAATTTAACATATTCATCAAATACTATTTTAATTTCATTTCCATTAAAATTGGTGCTATAGTTTTTAGGTGTCGCACTGAGCATTACTGGTGGTTCACTATCTATTTTGCCTCCAGATGGTCTCCCTTTTTTTGCGCAACTTGCAATACAGATACATATGACCGATATAATAACGAGTAATTTCTTCATTTGAGTTATTGGTATAACGAGATACAAATTAACAACTTATTTAGTCATTTGTCAATCAAAGCAAGTTAAATTGACAGGTATAAAAAAAGCAACGCATTACACGTTGCTTTTGCCCAAATAAACTCATCATAATTTTCCATAAAAAACTACACTGCAATATTAGTTCAGAAAGTTATTTTGAATGTAAGCTTTTTATTAAGGTATTGTTATCAATTATTGTGTATACGCCATAACCGCTAAACTTAACTTTACGCCGTTAATTTTTTGAAGCTCTGTTACACATGCTTTTATTGTTGCTCCTGTTGTAATCACATCATCAACCAATAAAATGTGTTTATCTTGTAATGTTTTTACATCTGTAACTTCAAATATTGTTTGTACATTTTTCCAACGTGTCAATCTATTCTTTACTGTTTGTGTGCTTGAATTTTTATTTCTCAATAGGGTTGTATCGTTATAATCTGCCGCTAAGTTCAAGGCTAATTCCTTAGCAAAACCTTCAACTTGATTGTAGCCTCTTTGCCGCATTCGTTTCTTATGTAGTGGTACTGGAATAACAATATCTATATCATTATAATAGCCACAACCTTTCAATTCAAGTCCTAGCCATTTTCCTAAATAACGACTAATATGCTCTTGATTTTTATACTTTAAATGGTGTATTAGCTGCCTAACCACGCCGCTTTTAGGGTAATAAAACAATGAGGTTGCATGTTGTAATTCAACTGTTCCATAAAAAATGTTACAGATTAATTTTGAATTGTTTACATGTAAGTTTGTGAGAGGTAATTCATGCAAACAATGTACACACATGACCACTTCTTGTTTTAATAAAACATTTTTACAACCAATACAGACTTTAGGAAAAAATAGATTTACAAGTTGCTTAAACATTTTTTAAAAAATAAAAACGGTACTTAAAGGTACAAAAATTAAAACAAGAATTACACGTGTAATAGCGCCTAAAAATATAGTATTCTTAAAAAGAAGAACGAATAGCTGCTGAATCAGCAATCTATTTTGTTTTTTATTACACAACAAAAAATACGTGTTTTACAACAATTCATAAAAATATCAAGAAATTGGCAGTATATTTACTTTTGTGATAAGCAAAATTATTCCCCAAAAAGTGATTCTGTTTTTCTACGAAGTTTATCCCCAAATAAACTTTACCCCAAAACTTACAAAAGTAAAAAAGCAGAAACTGATTGTTTCTGCTTTTTTACGTATTTTACACATTTAAAATTAATATCCCGTTGGTAAACTAGCAGTTGCTGTGGTTGTGTTTCCCATGTTTACTGTTATGGTATTTCCTTGACTTAACAATAAATCGTTTCTAAATATAATTGTGTTTATAAACAAATCAACGTTAATATTTCCGTGTGATTTATTATAGAACTTTGAGCTATCTACATAAAATTGAAGCCACCAAGTCCCGTTTTTTTTATAAGCTTGTGATGTTAGGCCATAAACATTATCTAAAGCTGTTGCCGATTTAAAGTACACCGAGGTTCCTGCTGGTCCTCCATTAGCGTGTACATAGGAGTACCCTTGTAAACTTACAGTATATTTTGATACAGAAATTTTGGTATCATAATCTAATAAACCTGAAGTATTCAAATCTTCAAATTCAAATGCGACAAAATTAATTGGTCCATATTTACTTATATTAAGGTCATAATTTAGTATTTCATTTGTAGCAGTACTTATCAAGAATTTTGACCCTCTAATTTCTGTATATGCACTTGGGTTTTCTAAAAACAACTTTTCAGATAATTTCATACTTCCAATAACATCTAGAGTTTCCGTGGGTGTTGTAGTTCCTATTCCTACTTGTGATGAGGCATAAAAATAAGTACACATAATAAAAATATATAATAGCTGTTTCATAAATATTCAATTTATAGGGTTGGTACTGAAGATGCCACTCCTGTATTATTAACTCCTAAGTCTGTAGTAATGACAGGCAGTTCTCTAAAGAATTTTTTTTGATAAATATTAAGCGTTACATCATAAGTTACGCCGCCTCCTAAAGCAGGGTTTAAGTACTGATTACCGATAGACAAGTGCCATGTTCCTCCGCTTTTAAAAAGTTTATACGAAAATAACCCTGAACTTAGTGCTGGCACCTTGATTAAAGAAGCTCCATTATATTTAAAATTAGATATAGACACAATATAATCATTAGTGCTTAACTGTAAATCTACATCAGTAATGTCATCATTATTTAAATTAATGAAACTATAATTTTGCACACGTATAGGGGTAACAGTTAAATTGTTGACTTCTAATTTTTTAATTTCACCGCTTGGAGTTGAATTTTTAACTCGTGTCAGAAGTTTAAAATTTTCATCTGTAGAAGATACTACAGACAAACCATTAACCTCTACGGTATCAGTTAACAATACACTACCAGAAACATCTAACATTTCTGTAGGAGTTGTTGTTCCTATTCCTACTTGAGCGCATAATAAGCTACAAGTAATACTGGTTAATATTAGTAAAATATATTTTTTCATAAGTCCTTTTTTTTAATCCAATATAGGGGTAACAGCAACACTCGTAGTTGCATTAGCCATATTTACAGTTTCTACTGGAAATTGTTTAATCAAGTCATTAGACACTATTAACGTGCTAATACTCCATGTGCCATTTAAACCACCTACCGGATCTATTGCTGGGTAATCTGCTTTTAAATGCCATGTGCCATTTTTTTTAAATGCCTGCACAGAAGGTAACGCAAAACCTAAAGGGCCTCCCGAAATAAATCCTACTTCTAAATTAAAACTTGATGAAATTACAATCATAACAAAACCATTAACATCAATACCCGTGTCAAACTCCAGAAGCCAGTCTCTTAAGACTTGTTCAATATTATAATCTTGCATATAACCTAATGCCGAGCTTACTGGATTGGTGACATCTAATTCCCGAATCTTATCTGAATCTTCTTGCATAAGAAACGTATAATCATCTGCATCATCTAATTCATCTATTCTACCTATTATAAGATTATTTGATATTTTTGTAGTACCGTTAACTTCAAGAGTTTTCCTAGGAGTAGTAGTATTTATTCCTGTTACCTGAGAAAACAAACCATTATTCAAGAAAATAAAGAAGAATAAAAGTAAAAACGGCATATTTACACGAATATTTAAGTATTTCTTACACATATTGCCTGAGTTTTTGTTGTTGTCATAAATATAACACTTTGATTAAATTATTAACAACTTATCAGATATTTAGTGTAATTACTCGTTATAATGCATTTTTTACATTGTTTTGTTGCTATATGTGTACTTTTAAAAACCACCCCTTAAATATTAAAAAGAAAAATACATCAACTTAAAATTACGTAGCTTTGCCACACAAACATCATTTATGAGTAACATACGCATTACAAAACTATTCACTTTTGAAACCGGACATGCTTTATATGGGTATGATGGAAAATGTAAAAATGTCCACGGACACAGCTACAAGCTCTCGGTAACAGTTATAGGACAACCAATAACCACAATTGGTGAGGTAAAACTCGGAATGGTAATTGACTTTGGAGATTTAAAAAAAGTTGTTAAAGAAGAAATTGTTGACAGTTTTGATCATGCTACTGTATTTAATAAAAATACACCTCATCTTGAATTAGCAAAAGAATTACAAGATCGTGGGCATAGTGTAATCTTAGTAGATTATCAACCAACTAGTGAAAACATGGTGATTGATTTTGCTAAAAAAATTAAAGACCGTTTACCTCAAAACATTCAGTTACATTCTTTAAAGTTATCTGAAACAGAAACCTCTTTTGCAGAATGGTACGCTAGCGACAATGTCTAAATTTACATTACACATACCAGAAGATAAGAAGGTCTATTTTTCATCAGACAACCATTTAGGTGCTCCAGATTTTGAAACTAGTAAACCTAGAGAACAAAAATTTGTTGCTTGGTTAGATGAGATAAAACAAGATGCTGGTGCCATTTTCTTATTAGGTGACTTATTTGACTTTTGGTTTGAGTATAAAACAGTTGTACCAAAAGGGTTTGTTCGTGCGCTTGGTAAATTAGCTGAGATAAGCGATAGTGGTATTCCAATATATTTCTTTGTAGGGAACCATGATTTATGGATGAATGATTATTTTGAAAAAGAATTGAACATTCCTGTATTTCACCAACCAAAAGAATTTATCATCAACAACAAGACTTTTTTAATTGGTCATGGTGATGGGTTAGGACCGGATGACAAAGGTTATAAACGCATGAAGAAAGTGTTTAAAAACCCCTTTTCAAAATGGTTGTTCCGTTGGTTGCATCCAGATTTGGGTGTGAAATTAGCACAATACATGTCAGTAAAAAACAAACTGATTTCTGGAGATGAAGACGCGAAATTTTTAGGCGAAGATAAGGAATGGTTAGTGCAATATTGTAAACGCAAACAAACACAAAAACATTACGATTACTTTGTGTTTGGACACCGTCATTTACCTATGACCGTTGATATAGCAGAAAACTCACAATACATTAATCTTGGTGACTGGATAAATTACTATACTTATGGAGAGTTTGATGGAGGTATTTTACAGCTTAAGGACTTCAAATAGTTTTTTACTTAACATCCCTTACCATCAACTGTAAACTAACATTTCCTTGCCACTCATTTTCATCTATGACATAAACTGTACTAAATAATTTTTTATTAGTAATTGAACTTAACTTTTTACCCAAGCCAAAACCAATACCCACTATAGAATTTGATTCAGCTTGCTTGGCCGTAAAACGCAAATGCTTATCGTCTTCACCAACACATTTACCATAACCTGTATCTTGTAGGTTCTCACTCATAAATATAGGGTGCATGTTCTGGGGGCCAAACGGACCAATTTGCTTTAATAAACGCATTAATTTTGTATCGATATCGGTTAAAGATATTTTTAAATCTACCGAAATTTCAGGGGTTAATAAACGCGTGTCAATAGATGTTTTTACAACGGCTTCAAACTTTGCTTTAAAATTATCATAATGTTCAGGAAGTAATGTTAATCCTGCCGCATATTTATGACCGCCAAATTGTTCAATAAATTCAGAACATTGCTCTAAAGCATTATACACATCAAACCCTTTTACTGAACGTGCAGAGGCAGCTAACTTATCGCCACTTTTTGTGAAGACTAATGTTGGGCGGTAATGTTCTTCTATTAATCTAGAGGCTACAATACCAATAACACCCTTATGCCAATTCTCATCATAAACAACAGACGTAAACCGCTCTTCTTCCTTATTTACTTTTATTTGATGTAAGGCTTCTTTGGTAATTTGTTTGTCTAATTCTTTACGTTCTGTGTTATAAGTGTCAATTTCAGATGCAAACTGAACTGCTGTTGTATAATCTAATTCAGACAATAAACTTACTGCGTGATTTCCATGTTTAATTCGTCCAGCAGCATTAATTTTAGGCGCTATTTGAAACACTACATCTGTAATAGATAGTTCTTTCTTTTTTGCATTTTTAGTAAAGGCTTTAATTCCTGGCCTTGGATTGGTATTGATAACCTGTAAACCATAATAGGCTAGGATTCTATTTTCTCCAGTTATAGGAACAATATCTGCTGCAATACTCGTAGCTACCAAATCTAAATACGGTATAAAATCCTCAATTGTTTGATTTCTATTTGCCCCTAATGCTTGAATTAATTTGAACCCCACACCACATCCGCTTAGTTCATCATAAGGATACTTACAATCATCCCGTTTAGGATCTAAAACTGCCACAGCGTTTGGTAATTTTTTCCCTGGTCTGTGATGATCACAAATGATAAAATCGATTCCTTTTTCTTTAGCGTAAGCTACTTTATCAATCGCTTTTATACCACAATCTAACGCAATTATTAAACTGATATCATTATCAGATGCGTAATCAATTCCCATATAAGACACACCATAACCTTCGGCATAACGGTCAGGTATATAAGTGGCAATGTTTTCATAATAGGTTTTTAAATAGGATGCTACCAAAGATACTGCCGTAGTTCCATCTACATCATAATCGCCAAAAACCATAATGTTTTCACCCTTAGAAATTGCCTGTTCAATTCGCGCTACAGCTTCTGTCATGTCTGTCATTAAAAACGGATCATGTAACTGTTTTAATGATGGCCTGAAAAATGCTTTGGCTTGTTCAAAAGTTTCAATACCACGTTGCACCAACAATGTTGCAATAATGTTATTCACTCCTAAAACATCTTGTAAATGCTTTATTTTATCTGATTCTGGTATTGGTTTTATCGTCCAGCGCATAGTGATACTTAATTCTTTTTATGAGCAACAATAGAGTAACATAAGGGCATTTTATCTGCAAAAGCTTCTATTTGATATTTACGTTCTGCAATTTTTTTAGTGTGCGAAAAGCAATCATACGGCGAGTAGTTGTATTCTTTAAAAGCCTTAATTTCTAAACTATTTGATAATAATCCGCTCATCACTTCACTCAAGCCATGATTCCAACACACATACTTAAACTCTACTTGAGCTTCTTTATCGGCATAGGTACCTTGCTCTTCTTCAATTATCGGGTCTGCTTTAAAATAATTGTATTTTACTGATTTGAAATCGTCATCATACATCCACACATTTGGGTGAAATTCTACAAATACAAATTTACCATTAGGTTTCAGAAATTGAGAAATAATTTGCCCCCATTTTGTCATATCGGGTAGCCAACCAATCACGCCATAAGAGGTGTAAACAATATCAAATTCTCCTTGTAAATTATTTGGTAAATCGTACACATCAGACACTAGAAACTCCGCGTCTAAGTTTAATTCATCATTTAATGCTTTCGCGGTAGTTATGGCTTTATCTGACAAATCAATTCCAGTAACCTTAGCACCCATTCTGGCTAAGGACAAGCTATCTTGACCAAAATGACATTGCAAATGTAAAATACGCTTGCCTTTAACGTCTCCTAACAAATCCAACTCAATACTATTTAAAGATGTTTTCCCTGCTTTGAACCCCTCCATATCGTAAAAATCAGAACCCACATGATGTTCTGTTCTTTTATCCCATGATTCTTTATTTATAGCGATGTAATTCTCTGAACTCATAACTTAAGACTTATGGTACTTAATAGTTACAGACACCTCAGCAAATTGACGGAACATTTCCATAACGCCGCAATATTTATCTACTGACAAATCAACTATTTTTTTAATTTTTTTTTCGTTTAAATCTGTCCCGTAAAAATTATATTCACAAGCTACTTTATGGTAATAACGCGGCATTTCATCCGTCAACTCTGCTTCTATAACAATATCAAAAGTATCAACCTCAACCCGCATTTTTTTAAGAAACATTGCTATATCTATACCTGAGCATCCTGCTAATGACGCTAACATCATAGCTTTTGGTCTATATCCTGCATCATTTCCTCCAATCTCTTTTGACGTATCCATAATAAGATTACCTCCAGGATTAGTAGCATCAAAAGTCATATCACCTTTCCAGTAGGTTTTTACCGTATTCTTATCCATATTAATGTCTTTAAAAATCTATAAATGTAAATGTACATAATATGTCCAATTTATACTGAACATATAGTTGTAAATGCTTACGGAAATAGTATATTTAGGCAACATTTTAACTATTAAAAATACAACAATGCCATTAGTAAGTCCACTATCTGCAGACCACGATTTAGAAACTCAAGAACTAGCTAGTTTCTTTAATGAGACCTTGGGTTTTTGTCCAAATTCAGTATTAACCATGCAACGTCGGCCAGCAATATCTAAGGCTTTTATCAACTTAAATAAAGCTGTTATGGCAAATGAGGGCCGTGTAACTTCTGCTTTAAAACGAATGATTGCTTGGGTGTCAAGCAATGCTACTGGGTGCAGATATTGTCAAGCACATGCTATTAGAGCTGCCGAACGTTACGGAGCTGAACAGGAGCAATTAGATAATATTTGGGACTATAAAACTCATTCGGCTTTTTCTGATGCTGAGCGTGCAGCTTTAGATTTTTCTTTAGCAGCATCTGTTGTTCCAAATGCCGTTACAGAAGACATTCAAAACGAATTACACAAGTATTGGGATGAAGGTGAAATTGTTGAAATGTTAGGAGTTATTTCTTTATTTGGTTACTTGAACCGCTGGAATGACACTATGGGAACGTCTATAGAAACAGACGCTGTTGAATCTGGAAATCAATACTTAGGAAAACACGGGTGGGAAAAAGGAAAACATAGCTAAGCATATTAAAACAAGAATTCGTCTCAAAAATTTCCATAGAAAACAATTGTGTATTACACTATAAATCAGTAACTTGCATGTTACTCCGATTCTGCTTATTAAGTTATTCTTTAATATTTTAAGACCATACTTTTATGCAACAGATTGTGACACATTGGACTAATGATGAATTTTTAGCTTACACTCTTTTATATTCTGCACATGCAGATTATTTTTTTGATGATGAAGAAAAAGAATTGATTCTCTCTAAAATTAATAATGACATTTATGAAAACATTTTAAGAGAATTATCAAAAGATAACGATTATCAAAGCTTACAAAAAATACTTGCTTATACACAAGAGCACAAGTTTAATAACAATGAAATTGATATATTATTATATGAAATTGAGTTGTTATTTATGTGTGATGGTGAATATGATGTATTAGAAAAAAACATGATGATGAATTTAACTCATCTATTAAAACATCATGACAACACAGAGTTAACTCATTAAAAATTAATCAATTGTTATTGACTTAATTATGGCCTCCAGCTCAAACATATAATCACGTTTGGCAATTTGCGGTGCATAAGTAAATCCTTCTAAAACCAATTGTCTGTTATTCTTTTTATCATCAATAATATAGTTGATAAATGGGCCTGCCATATAATCATTTTTCACATCCCAAATACCACGAGTTTCAAGCGCTTGATTATTTTTAATTAATGTTGCGCCTAAATATGGTGCAAAAGATTTTTCTGTAATCATGTATGAGTCTTTTACCGGTCCTGGAATGTGAACCTTACCAATTGAATCTCTAATTTGTACAATTTTAGCAATTGCAGTACTGTCTCTTTTTACAGTGCCGTAAGGCAATTCATAAATCATTAAATTCATATCGCCCGTTTTAATGTCTTTACGAAGCCACATAAAATCATTTGTTTTTTTAGCAATTCTATAACTAAATAACACAGATATATCTATACCGAACACAGATGATACTTCGTCTGTATTTAATACGTTTTTAGCTATTTCAGACATTTTATAATCAATTTCAACTGCTTTTATTTTTTCAGACATTTTAGCAGCATTTTCTTTTAAAACAGCTATAAGCTCTTCATTGGTTTGCCCACTTACTATAATTCCTAATTGAGGTGCAGCATACACATCATTCACAAATTTTATAGCTTTTGGAGCACCGTACTTTAGTTCAATAAATGTTCTGCTTTTTTTCACAAACTCATGAAAGGCTCTCGTTTTCATATGCTTTAACGTATATGATGGTTCGTCTTGAGGCATTCCAATAACCGGTGCTGCAAAAATATCTCTAACAACATCCCCAATTTCTCCATTCCATATCGCATCATCAGATACTATTGTCAACGTGTTTAACGTTCCTCCAGAAGATGGCAAGTAGCGCTCTTCTTTGTTTGATTTTTCTTTACAAGAAAAAAGGATTACTAAAAAAACTACTGCTACTAAGTTATATTTAAACATGTTAATTTTTTAATATGGTTTGGTATGAAAAGACTATCAAATGTAGTGCCTAAGTTAACTTTTTGGTATTTTTAACACCATACCTGGTTTTAAACTAGATCCTGATAAGTTATTATGCGCTTCAATATTTGCTGCAGAAACACCAGCGTAATTTTTAGCAATACCATATAACGTATCACCAGACTTTACTTTATAAGTTCCTTTGGTTGTCATCTTTACACCAGATTTGATTGACTTTTTTGCAACAACTTTGTTTGGATGTCTAGGGTAAATAATTAAACGCTGCCCTATTTTCAAATTATTTGATCTTAAACCATTCCAACGTTTTATAGAACTCACTTTTACACCATATCGCTTAGCTATTTTCCCTAAGAAATCACCAGAACGGACTCTGTATCTAATTCTGTTCGACGTTTTTGTTAATTCTGGCAATGGTTTTTCACGTTTATTAAACTCTAAATCGGCATATGCATAAATTGCATCCTCATGAGAAATGAATTTACCAACATGTGTTTTTGGTAAGCGTAATAAATAATCTTCTCCATCAACTACAGGAATTATATCCATTTTATATGAGGGGTTCATAAACTTAAGGTCTTCCATCTCTATATCTAACAATTCAGAAACATGCTTTAGCGCTAATTTCTTTTTCACATGAATTGTATCCACTTCAAAATAATGGTGCTCCGGAATTTCTGGCCTTAAATTATGTTCTTTTGCATATTCAAACACATACATTGTAGCTTGGAAAATTGGCACATATCCAGCGGTTTCTCTTGGTAAAAATGAACGAATGTTCCAATAATTCTTATTCCCTCCTGAACGCCTTATCGCTTTAGACACATTTCCAGGGCCTGAGTTATATGAGGCTAACGCCAAATCCCAATCACCAAAAATTTTATACACTCGAGTTAAGTATTCACATGCTGCTTTTGTTGACTTATCCAAATCACTACGCTCATCAACATAAGAACTAACGTCTAGGCCATGTTCTTTACCTGTGGCATACATAAACTGCCATAAACCTGTTGCGCCTACTCTAGATTTTGCTCTAGGGTTTAAAGCTGATTCAACAATTGCCAAATATTTAATTTCTAATGGCATGTTATGTGCATCTAATTCTTTTTCAAAATGTGGAAAGTAATATTCACTTAAGCCCATTAAACGCTCTAATGAATTTTTCCTGTTTTTTAGAAATCGTTTGATAACACTTTCTAAAATCGGATTGTATTCTATATGAAAAGGGGTGCGATCATTTAATCTATTCAAACGCGCAATTAGAGTGTCTTTTGGTAACTCCGGATAATAGATTGTATCGGCCTTTATATTTTTTCTGATATGATTTATTGAATCATATAAATCATTATTATACAATTCTTTTAACCATAAACTGTCAATAGATTTAGCGTACTGGTACTCTGAGTGGCCTTTAATACTTGCTTTTAATTTCTCTAAAATTAATGGTAAAGAATCTTTAGTAATTGAATCAGACTCTACTATAAGGTTATGATTTGTATCGATATTTAGCGTATCTAAACGTGCCGTTTGTGTTGTAAGTGTGTCAACAACTTTAGTTTGCAAAGTAATCGTATCAGATACTTTTTCCTGTGCAAAGGTTAGAGCTGTAAACAACAATAGTGTTATTCTAAAATAATTCATCATCATAGTATTTAACGGAGTTGATGCTAAAATAGTATTTTCTTTTTAACCTTAAGAATCCTCCTTCTTAATTAACTCTTGATTTTAGCATATTTACTAAGATATGACTTGTTGTTTTTAAAACAACAGTAATGTTGTGAAACTATAAATTACTGTATTTAAAATGTTTGCACGTAAATATACACATGCAAACTAATTGTAGGCATGTGTAATCCTATTAAAGTAGAAATCTATGTGTTAGAAAAATCACGCCAAGAATTAGGCATATTTCCTTTTTTAGAAAACCCTGTCACATACTTAGTCATGATACGCTGTACAAACCCCATTTTTTTCAATTCATCGGGTCTAAATTTATCAAATCGTTGATTTTTAACATTCAATACAGATTCGCCTTGATAGTTTTCTCTTCCCCAAGTATTTGGGGTACTTAATTTCTTAAAAACTGTTCTAATTTTTTGTTTCATACGTGTTAATTTTATAATTAATTTAAATTTAAAAGTAAACACTCTAAACATCTAGATGTATTTACAAGTAAATTTCTATGGGATATTATATTATCTTAGACGTAAGAATTTGTTGGAGCTGACTAAAATACAAATTATTTATCTAATAACCAGCGCTTTACCTTTAAAAAAAACTACCAATACTTGGTGTTAATATCTAAAGCATTTTCAGTAATTTTGTGGTTCAAATTTTGAAGCATGTCAGAAGAAACAAAATCACTCAATTTTATTGAGCAAATTATAGAAGATGATTTAAATAACGGATTATCTAAAGACCGCTTGCATTTTCGTTTTCCACCGGAACCAAATGGCTATTTACATATTGGTCATGCGGCAGCAATTTGTTTAAACTTTGGTTTAGGTCAGCGTTACAACGCACCAGTAAACCTTCGTTTTGATGATACTAACCCTGCAAAAGAAGAACAAGAATATGTTGATGCTATTAAAGAAGATGTTGCTTGGCTAGGCTTTCAATGGTCAAACGAATGTTACTCTTCTGATTATTTTCAACAACTATACGATTGGGCAGTACTTTTAATTAAAAAAGGAGTTGCCTATGTAGATGGCTTGTCTGCCGTAGACATGGCCAAACAAAAAGGAACACATGCTGAACCTGGAGTTGAAAGCCCGTATAGAAATACGTCTGTTGAAGACAATTTGAAGTTGTTTGAACAAATGAAAAATGGTGAGTTTGACGAAGGGACTTATGTGTTACGTGCAAAAATTGATATGACGTCTGATAACATGCTTATGCGTGACCCTATCATGTATCGTATTCTGAAAAAAGACCACCACAGAACCGGGAGTGATTGGTGTATTTATCCTATGTACGACTGGACTCACGGAGAGTCTGATTACTTAGAAAACATTTCTCATTCATTCTGTACATTAGAGTTTAAACCTCATCGTGAGTTATACGATTGGTTTTTAGACCAAGTCTACGACACGGCAAACATACGCCCTAAACAACGTGAATTTGCACGTAGAAATTTGAGCTATACTATTATGAGTAAGCGTAAATTATTGCGTTTGGTTGAAGATAATGTCGTTAACGGGTGGGATGACCCAAGAATGCCAACTATTTCTGGTTTACGTCGCCGCGGATATACTGCAGCAGCAATCAGAAAATTTAGTGACGTCTCTGGAATTTCAAAACGTGATAGTGTTACTGATGTGTCTTTATTAGAATTCTGTATTCGTGAAGATTTGAATAAAACAGCAACTCGAGTTATGGGAGTTTTAAATCCTGTAAAACTAGTTATCACTGATTATCCTGAAGATAAAGTTGAACTTTTAAGTGCTGAAAACAATCCTGAACAAGAGAATTCAGGAACTCATGACGTCCCATTTTCAAGAGAACTATATATTGAACGAGAAGATTTTAAAGAAGATGCTGGAAATAAATATTTCCGTTTAACTTTAGGAAAAGAAGTGCGTTTAAAGAATGCTTATATCATAAAAGGAGAGAGTGTTGTTAAAGATGCTAATGGTGTCATTACAGAAATACACTGTACGCATGATGCCGATTCTAGATCAGGAAGTGGTACTGAAGCGAGCACACGTAGGGTTAAAGGAACATTGCATTGGGTATCTATCAAACATGCTGTAAAAGCTGAAGTTCGCGCTTACGACAGACTGTTTTTAGATGAAGCACCTGATAGCCATTCTGACACAGATTTTATGAGCTTTGTAAATCCTAATTCTTTACAAATTATAAAAGAAGCTTTTGTAGAACCGTATTTAAGCCAAGCTCAAATTGGTGACCGTTTTCAGTTTCAACGTTTAGGGTATTTTAATGTGGATACAGAACGTACTGCTGAAAATTTAGTGTTTAATAAAACTGTTGGTTTAAAAGACTCTTGGAAACCTGCTACTTCTAATAAACAAAAAGAAACTACTGGAGCTGACAGAAGACCTCAGCAGCAACAAGCACAAAAGAATCCTATTAATGAAATCAAAAAAATTGGTAAGAAATATGCTAATTTATCTGGTCATAAATTAGAGGCTGCAAAAGCAAAAATTCTAAAATACGCTGAAGACGTATCTTATGACGATTTAGAACCGTTGTTTGAAACACCAGCTAAAAAGATAGGAACGCGTATTGCTGCGATGATTACTTTAGGCGTTTTATTAAAAAACGGACACGAAAAAAATGATGCTATCAACCAATTTATTGCAACTGGATTAGCAGACGACAATGCATTATTAGTAGAAACAACAAAAGGGTTGTAAAAACTCTTAAATCTTATAAGAAATAACAAAAACCGAAACTCTAAGGAGTGTCGGTTTTTTCTTTATACTTAATCCGAGTAAAGCTCAGGTTAAAAACTCTATTTTATTTAAGTGGCTAAATTATCACTTAGCAATTTTATCAACTCTATTTTGGTGTCTTCCTCCTTCAAATTCAGTATCTAAAAATGTTTCTACCATTCCTAATGCTTGAGGAATTGATGTGTAACGTGCCGGAATACTTAAGATATTAGCATCGTTATGCAAGCGTGTTAACTCGGTAATTTCTTTAGTCCAACACAACCCTGCGCGCACATTACTGTACTTATTTGCGGTCATTGATACGCCATTTCCACTACCACATACTAAAATTCCAAAATCTACTTTTTTAGTATCAACATCTGTCGCAACAGGATGTACAAAGTCAGGATAATCTACACTTGCATTTTCATTTGTGCCGTAGTTAGTTACGGTAATTCCTCTTGCCTCTAATAACTTGATAATTTCAAATTTATAGTCTGTTCCTGCATGGTCATTCCCTATAGCAATTTTCATAAATAGTCTTATTTAGTTGTGTACTGCAAAAATACATTTTTTAGTTGAAATTAAACGGCATTACCGCTATACTAATTATTCCTCTTGTTTAGCGCCTATATGCATCCTTATAATTCTAGTTTATTTATTAATCATTGTTTTCTGAAGTTTGTCCAGATACAATAGCTATTCCTGAAGATGTTCCCAATCTACTTGCGCCTAATTTTATATATGTTTCTGCTGTTTTAGCATCTTTTATACCTCCTGATGCTTTAATTTTGATACCATCATTAACTACAGATTTCATTAGTTTAACATGATGTGCTGTAGCTCCACTAGAACCAAAACCTGTTGATGTTTTTATAAAATCTGCACCTGCTTTTAATGCTAATTTACTGGCGATACATACTTCTTCATCAGTTAAGAAACACGTTTCTAATATGACCTTTAACACCTTATTAGGCATTATTTTTTTGATTTTTCTAATGTCATTTTTAACTTTTTTAAAAGATGCTGATTTTAGAGCTCCTATATTAATAACCATATCAATTTCATCTGCACCATCTTTTAAGGCTTGTATGGCTTCAAAAACTTTAGCTTTCGTATTCATGGCTCCTAATGGAAATCCCACTACTGCACATACATTAACTTTAGAATTTTTAAGTTGTTTGGCTGCTAATTTTACATAACAACCATTCACACAAACTGAATAAAATTGATACTTTTCTGCCTCTTCACATAGTTTTATAATATCTAATTTAGTGGCAGTTGGTTTTAAAAGGGTGTGATCTATATAGTTGTTTAACTTCATCGTTTAAATATACTGATACATTAAATTTACAACTATGATAATTATCAAATAACATTATTGACTTTAATTTTTTACATTAGCGGTAATAAATTTTTATATATACTATATCATGTTAAAAAAAATAAGCTTAATTGCGGTTGTTGCAGTATCACTAATTTCATGTCAACAAGAAAAAACTGCTTTCGTTAATAATGAAAAGTTAATTGAAGAGTATCAAGAACGTAAAGACATTGAAGCTAAGTACAAAGGAAAAGTTGACGCATTAGCTGCTAAAAAAGATAGTATTGGTAAGGCTTTACAAAATGAAGGAATGGCCTTACAAGCTAAAGGTGCTAACATGAATGAATCACAGCAGCAAGCTTTATTTGGTCCTTACATGCAAAAAAGGCAAATGTTACAGCAACAAATACAACAAGAAGAGCAGGTAATGGCTAAGGAAAGTCAATCTGAAATTGATTCATTATTAAAGAAAATAGATGACAATATTGCCGCTTACGGAAAATCAAAAGGGTACACTTATATTTTCGGAAAAAACAAAGTTGGTAGTGTCATGTATGGTTCAGAGAAGAATGATATTACAGCAGCTATTTTGGAAAGCCTAAACAAATCATATTCAGAATCAAAATAATTTACTGAAACACTATTATTAAAAAAAAGCCGCAAATTGCGGCTTTTTTTTATATCCTATATTAAACTGGGTTACTCTTTATTAGGCGCCATAAACTTATACACTAATCCCGCTAAAATTGCTCCAACTATTGGCGCAACCCAAAACAACCATAATTGTCCTAAAGCCTCTCCACCAACAAATAATGCTTGACTTGTGCTTCTTGCTGGATTAACTGATGTATTGGTTACAGGAATACTTATTAAATGTATTAATGTTAGTCCTAATCCAATAGCAATTCCTGCAAATTTTGAATTAGCATTTTTATGAGTAGCTCCTAAGATAATAATTAAGAACATAAATGTCATTACCACTTCGGTTACTAACGCGGCAGTCATGTCATAGCCTCCTGGTGATAAGTTATCAAACCCGTTTGCTGCAAACCCTCCTATAGCATTACCGTTACCTGTTGCAATAATATACAACACACTAGCACCAATTATACCACCTACAACTTGTGCCATGATGTACGGAAAAATATCCTTCGCGTCAAAACGTCCACCCATCCATAAGCCAATGGTCACGGCTGGGTTAAAATGTCCTCCAGAAATATGTCCCACTGCATAAGCCATGGTTAATACTGTTAAACCAAATGCAAAGGCGACTCCTACAAATCCAATACCTACATCTGGGAATCCTGCTGCTAAAACGGCACTACCACATCCGCCAAGTACTAACCAAAAGGTTCCAATAAATTCTGCTACTAATTTTTTCATAAAGTTTGTTTTTAATTACTCTTGAAGATAAGATTTACAAAATTAAAAATCAGAATTTAAATGAAATTTTAGATAATTAACACTAAAGTCTCTTTAAAAGGGTGGGTAATAAGTGTTATTCTTCTATTTTAAATGACGTTGAAATAAATTTTCCGTCTACTATTGCGCCTGAAACTTTTGCTTTTTTTATTGCTTCACAAAACCCATCAGAAGCATGAGCATCACCATAATCATCTATGTTTGTGCCTTCTACGTAATAGGTGTTATTATTCATTCGTATGGCCAAATCACAACCCTTACCAGCCATTGAAAATTGACATTGTCCGCAAGATGCTTCTACAATTTCGTTGTTAATATCATTTGTATTACATGAACTTAAACCACATAATACGATAATTAATAATGCAATATTTTTCATAATTATATCTATTTTTTGTGAAGTAATCTGGTGAGTTTAATTGATAAATCTGTCAGAATAATTTTCGCATTTCCGTTACGCTCTATATGGTAAATGGCATCATTTAATTCGTTATTTATAGCTAGTATATTATTTCCGTGTACGAAAGGCGCAAACTTTGCTAAAGAGAAATTTTGTGTTTGTGTTTCTATATACACTAAATCTGTAGCGGTGTAATTATGTAATAAGGCTTGGCGAAAAAAGTTTAAACAGTAGTTTAAAAATTGTTTTTGAGTTTCTCTTCCTGTTTTAGAAATTGTCTCACTCCAAGATAGTAAATCATTTATGGCTGTTTTATTTCCTTTTGCTCTAAAAGCTGCACGAACCCAAGTAATGAACCATTCTTCAAATTGTAAATCTTCAGAATCTTTATTAAATAGATCAACGGCTTTGTTATAGTTTCCATCTGCTTGATGTGCTATTTTAACAGCTTCTGTTTCGGTTACATCAAAGTTAGTAGTTAATTCGGTTACAATATCGTGTTCTGCTAATGCAGGAAAATGTAAGACTTGACACCTAGAACGGATTGTATTTATAATCTGATCTTCATTTTCGGTTACTAAAAGAAACACTGTTTTGTTGGGTGGTTCTTCAATAAGTTTTAAAAGTTTATTTGCAGCGGCATTATTCATCTTTTCTGCCATCCAGATGATCATAATTTTATAGCCCCCTTCATAAGATTTTAATGCTAGTTTTTTAACCACATCTAAAGCTTCATCAACACCAATCTGCCCTTGTTTGTTTTCAACCCCTAAAAGTTTATACCAATCAAACAAATTACCATAAGGTTGTTCTTTTACAAAACTGCGCCAATCGTCTAAAAACAGATTACTCACAGCATGACGTTTCACTTTATCATTGGTGGCTACAGGAAAAGCAAAATGTAAATCGGGGTGTGATAAACCCTCTAATTTTAAATGACAGGCTTGATTATCTTCACCACATAAAATATAACGCGCATAAGCAATAGCCGTGGCTAATGTTCCGCTTCCTTCTGGTCCTACAAACAATTGTGCATGCGGAATACGACCGTGATTAGCACTTGTCTTTAAATGATTTACAAGATGTGTTTGCCCTATTATTTTACTAAAATCCATCACACAAATATAAGGGAATTATCATGGCCATCACTAATTATTCAATCTTTAAAAGTGCTTTCAATGATTCATTAAAATAGCTATCTTTGTAAAAACTTTAACACAAACTCATGAAAACCATTAACGACTTTAATTTCAAACATAAAAAAGCATTAATCCGTGTAGATTTTAATGTGCCTTTGAACGCTGAATTCCAAGTAACAGATGCCACGCGTATTGAAGCTGCTAAACCTACAATCATTAAAGTTTTAGAAGATGGCGGAAGTTGTGTGTTAATGTCGCATTTAGGACGTCCAAAAGGCGTGCAAGAGGAGTTTTCTTTACAACATATTGTCTCTACAATTAGAGATATTATTGGTGTTGAGGTACAATTTGTTTCAAACTGTGTTGGTGAAGACGCTGAAACTGCAGTAGCAAATTTAGAAGATGGTAAAATTCTATTATTAGAAAATTTACGTTTTCATGATGAAGAGAAAAAAGGAGATGCTAACTTTGCGGAACAATTGTCAAAATTAGGCGATGTTTATGTAAATGATGCTTTTGGTACTGCACACAGAGCACATGCCTCTACAAGTGTTGTTGCACAGTTTTTTGGAAACAATAAATGTTTTGGTAGCTTATTGGCCAAAGAAATTGAAAGTATAGATAAGGTTATGACAACTGGTGAAAAGCCTGTAACTGCCATTTTAGGAGGAGCAAAAGTATCGTCTAAAATCACCATTATCGAAAACATCTTAGATAAAGTAGATCATGTCATCATTGGTGGTGGAATGACCTTTACATTTATAAAAGCATTAGGCGGTCAGATAGGAAATTCATTAGTTGAAGATGACTATTTAGAGTTAGCAAAATCAATATTAGACAAAGCAAAAGCAAAAGGTGTAGACATTCATTTGCCTGTAGATGCGTTAATTGCTGATGCCTTTTCAAATGATGCCAACACACAATTAGTAGACACAACAAAAATTCCTGACGGATGGATGGGCTTAGATGTTGGCCCAGAAACCAATGCCTTATTTGCTGAAGTGCTTTCAAAATCTAAAACCATACTTTGGAACGGTCCTTTAGGAGTCTTTGAACTAGACACATTTTCTAAAGGAACAGTTGCGTTAGGTCATGCTATAGTTTCTGCTACTAAAAACGGTGCATTTTCATTAGTTGGTGGTGGTGATTCTGTTGCGGCAGCAAAGCAATTTGGATTAAGTGATAAGGTGAGTTATGTGAGTACAGGTGGTGGCGCCATGTTAGAAAGTTTAGAAGGTAAAACTTTACCAGGTATTGCTGCAATTTTAAACGCCTAATTATAAGTATGGGAATCATAAAAGTTGAAAATATAAAAGTGTATGCTTTTCATGGCTGTTTAGATGAAGAAGCACGTATAGGAAGTGAGTATTCTGTTGATGTTATGGTAAAGGCTGATTTATCTGTTTCAGCTCAAACAGACGATTTAAACAACACTGTTGACTATGTGTTGCTAAACAAAATTGTAGTTGAAGAAATGGCCATTCGTTCTAAATTATTAGAAACTGTTGGACAACGCATTTTAGATAGGATATTAAAAGAGAGTGCTTTAGTAAATTATGCAAGCGTTTGTGTATCAAAAATTAACCCGCCAATAGGTGGTAATGTTGAGAAAGTTACCATAGTTTTAAGTAAAGAACGTTGCTAATTAAAAATATCTTATTACATTTGCTTTCACATTAGGGTGTCGTGGCCGAGTGGCTAGGCAGTGGTCTGCAACACCATCTACAGCGGTTCGAATCCGCTCGACACCTCAAAAACCTCATAACTCATTTGTTATGAGGTTTTCTTTTTTATCACCTACCTACTTTCTTTATTTTCCTTATTTTTGAGTAACTATAAAAAAAACACAATAGTGTTTATAACCGTGTTGCCACACATTAGAAAAAATGCCGTTAACCGAAATAGTAAATAGTTTAGAAAAGAAAACTCAAATCGATTTAGCTATCGAATTGATTGAAATTGGATTGCCTATTTGGGAAAGTTACAACTCTGAAAATCGAATTGAATATACGGACTCTGTTGTTGGAATGTATCATAAAGTAAATAAGAATTTGATTGAAAAATCAATTAAGCTCTTAAAAAAAATAAACAGACAGAATAACTTTCTGACAAACAAAATAAATGCATTTAAAATTAAATCACTTCACGATGAAATTAGAGAACCTGTTGTAGCTAGAGAAGATGATGATTTTGAAATTCCAGAAGAAGTTGAACTAATTTTATACTCGACTTCAAACCTAATTGAATATGCAATGGGTAAAACTCATAATTCTTTGAATGAAAATTTAGCATACATTTCAATTAACCAATCTATTGATGCAATAACAAAAAGTAAAATAAAGACATTTGACCAGATAAATGAAATACTAAATCTTGCAAAAACTGAATATAATTGATTGAACTTGAACAGTATTATAAAGGCCAAAAAAGTTGGGAGAATTTTATAGAGGTTTTTGACTATAATTGGAAAAATTCTGAAATTCAAAAAACACTTCTCACTAAAGTAGATGACAGAATTGATTTAGCAAAAGTCATTGATTATATAATCGGAGAAACAAGTTTAAGCTGGTTAAATAATAACATTCCTGCTTTGGATAATTTAACACCATTGGAATGTTTAAAATCGGAAAAATTAATTAACCGATTAAAAGTATGTTTAATGAGAATGCATTAAGAATAGAAAATAATAACGTGTGGCAACACCGTGTATAATTCATTGCTAGTTCTAGCCTACTTACGAAAGTCCTCGCAAACTTTCTATCTGTGATTTATTTGCTAACTTTAGTGCTTAACCACGCAACGAAATCATACACAAACACGTTGGCCACAATTATGAAAAAAAAATCAGGAATTGTATATAAATATCGAAATTTGATAGATAAAAATCATAGGGCTATGTTACTGAAAAATGAAGTTTATTTATCTGCACCTAATGACTTCAACGATCCTTTCGACTGCAAAATTAATATAAATCATCATCTTCTTGATACAGATGAGAAAAAAGAGTTTTATATAAAAAAAGGTACTAAAGAAAATATTAACCTACTCATAAAAAACAATAAGAATATTGAAGAAGAAGAAAATAAACTTCGGAAAAATCTTCGTAATATAGATGAATATCAAAAAGAATATGAGAGAAGGAATTCAAAATATATAAACAATAGTATAGGTGTACTTTCTTTAAGTCGTAGATGGAATTCTATCTTAATGTGGAGTCATTATGGAGATTATCATAAAGGTTATTGTATTGGTTTCGATGAAAAGGTTCTTATAGATTCAAGATGTTTTGAATATGGTGGAGATGTAAATTACACACCTGATTTCCCTGAAATACATCCTCTTAAAAACTATGATGTTATGCAAAAAGTTTTTTGGCAAACTCATTATAAAGCAAAGGAATGGGAATATGAAGAAGAATTTAGATTAACAAATTTATATTTTGACAAAACCAATGAAGAATTAAATAGAGTTGTTAATGTTCCTGAAAATAGCATTGCAGAAGTAATTTTTGGACTGAATTCTGAAAAAGATAATAAAACTGAAATTATTAAAGAATGTAAGAGCAGAAATATTCCAGTTTATCAACTATTCAAAGACAATTATAAATTTGAAATTAAAAGAAAATTAATAAATTAAAAGTGGCTAACACCATATATAATTAATGGCTAGTTCTCGCCTACTTACGAAAATCCTAGCGGATTTTATATTCAGTTTTTATTTGCTAAATTAGGTGCTTAAAACACATTAACTGTAATTATGAAAAACCTACTATTTCTATTATTTTTATTTACAATTCAAAATGGGTTTTCTCAAAACTTTTTCAGAGTTGGAGGCAGTATCTTTTCTGAAGAAAAATTCAATTCTTTTTTTAAGAATATAAAGAAAGAAAATTACCCTAATCCCGTACGGTTTTATGTTTTTGAAACAATTAAAAAAAATGATTCTCTAATAAAGAATACAGTCATCATTACTTCCAGTTTAAATTACGATACTAAAGATGAATATTATTCACTCTTAAACCATCCCTTTCCGAGTTTTAGTTTTAAAGACTTCAAGAATGTTAAGTATACTAATACTTTCTTTTTAAATAAGCCAACAATTGTGTGTCTCTGGAAACCCAAGTATTTTTTACCTTCTAGAAAAGAAATCAAAGCGCTAAACGCAATTAATGAGGAAGAACAATTCAATGTTGTCGGTTTTCTTCTTGGCGATGTTAATGAGAATTCATTTTCTAAAAAACCAAACTTTCCTATTTTTAAAAACACAGATTATTGGTTAAGATCAAACCTTCCAGGGCATCATGTTCCTCAATATTTAATCATTAATAGTAAAGGTGTTTTGTCCTATCTATTTTTAGAATTTCCAGACAAAAAAACCCCAATTAAACCTATGGGTAAAATACATAAAGAAATTTTTAATAAATTAACAACAGCCAAGTAATTGCTAGTTCTGTGTGTACTCAGCAACTAACTATTGACGAGAGTTTCAGAAAACATTAGAATGAAAACAATTTTATTACTATTTTTTTTATCTCTAGAAATATTTGCTTTTGCTCAAGACTCCTTGAGTACTGATTTTAAAAAGTATAATATAAAAATTAGTGAATATGAATGTGCTTTAGATTCAAGTTTTGTAAGCTACAATACTTCTTGTGAGAAGTTTCAGCTAATATGGATAGAATATATCAATAACTCTGGAACTGATATTGTTAGAATCAAAGAGAATAGCTTTAGCTTTAGAGTTCTTAATCAAGAAAATTACTGTTCTGATTTAAAAGAAATTGAAAAGTTGAATAAAAAGAATTCAAGAAAAAAAAACACTTATGGACTATGGTTTTTTTCTCAAAAACCTATTGGAGATAGATATGTTATTATTACAGCTGAACAAGCTATTTCGTCAGTAAATCAAGAGATTTATTATTATGAACGAGTTAAGTAAGCTTTGCTAGCAAGGTATAAAAATAATAAGGGTTCGGTACCTGTCCCAAAGTTGATACTTATTAACAGACACCGCCAAATATTTAAATTAGACAATTTCCAACAAAAAAATATAATAAGAAAAATTAAAAAGTCTGACTTGGGCTTAAACCAAAAATTATTGTTAATTGTAAACCCTACAAGCCATATACAAAACCGTTGGCGCGCATTTAATAGAAACACATATGAAAATAGGAACAAAATTGATTAAACCAAGCTTGAAATTCCGAATAGTATTTGCAATCGGAACTGCGGTTATGTATGCGTTTATACTTTGGCTTTTTGACTCTTTCTCTGAAGAAGAACTTTATTCTATAAAAAATTTACTATTTCAAGGAGTGTTTTTTGGAGTGTTTTTTGGAATTGGATTTCCTTACATAAATGAAAAATTAGCTGTAAAATTTTCTAATAAAGTCGGAATTAAAATTAAACCGGAATTAGGTGCAGAAGAAAAAATTGAAATTGAAGGTCCTGCAAATTTATTTCGTGGAATGGAAGGAGTTGGTGGAAAGATATTTTTGACGGATAAAAAACTGATTTTCAAATCACATAAAATTAATATTCAGAAAGGACAAACAAACATTGAATATAAAAACATAAAGGACGTTATTAAACGAAAAACAGCAAAAATTATTGATAACGGAATTAGAATAATAACAAATGACAATAAAGAATTTGACTTTGTAGTTAATGAGAGGGATTTATGGTTTGAAAAAATAAACGAACGAATAAATAAAAAAACATTGCCTAACACCATGTATAATTAATGGCTAGTTCTCGCCTACTTACGAAAATCCTCGCGGATTTTATATTCAGTTTTTAGGTGCTAAATTAGGTGCTTAAACCTCTCAACTAACCGTATACAAACACGTTGTGCATAATTTGACCAAATGAAGAAAATCATATCAATCGCTTTAATTTACTTAATTAGTTTATCAACTTATGGACAAGATTTGATTGACAAAGTTCCTATCAAATTGATTGACGGTTTAATTTTTATAGAACTCAAAATAAATGATATAAAAGAACCTCTGAATTTTATGTTCGACACAGGAGCAGGAATAACTGTCATTGATACTAAAATTGCAAAAGAGATTCAATTATCCATTTCTGGAGAATTGAAAATAGGCACATCTGGAAAAACATTATCATCTAAACTTTCTAACAATAACCAAATCATTTTAGGGAATAAATTAAAATTGGACAGTATTCCTCTAGCTTTAATGGATTTATCACATTTAAGTGACTATTTTAAGACCAATGTTGACGGAATTATAGGTTTTGACTTATTGAACAAAGTAGTTACAGAAACAAATATCGATGCTCTTGAAATGCGTTTTTTTTCAAATACAAATTACATTTTTAATGGAAAATCTAAACCTATAAAACTAATTGGTCTTGAATCAAATCATTTAGGACTTGAGATAAATATAGTTCCAAAAGGGAAAAAAGAAAATATAACACTTATCATTAAAATTGATACCGGAGCTGGTAATTATTTAACATTTCATAATAACTCAGTTACTAAACATAAACTCATAAATCCAAAAAAAAGATATAAAATAAAGAAAGGGTTTGGTGCTGATTCGACCATCACAAAAAATCTTAATGGAAAAGTATCTTTAGCGATTTTTGGAAATAAAAAATGGAAAAATATTCCTGTCGTTTTTGAAGTTGACCCATTAAATGAAACCTCAGAAAGGCAAGCGGACGGATTAATTGGTCAAAAAATGCTATTGGATTTTAATATCACCTATAATTTAAAGAACGGAATTGTATATCTTGAAAATAGAAACTAAAAACTAGGCGCACCAACGAGTATAATCAATTGCTTGATTATCGCCTATTCCTTCAAAATTTCCTCTGGTTCGTTTCATTTTGCTAACTTAGTCCTTAACCAACGCAACTAGCCATCACACAAACACGTTTGCAGTAATTACAGACATACTTAATAATATTATGAATTTTAAAACCTTTTTTCATTACATAAGTTATTTACAATACCCATTAATGCTGATGGGACTTTATTTTGCTTTCAAACCATATTTTCAAGAAATTGAAGAACTAAAAGCAAACCCTGATTTGATCTTCCAAAACCTAAACTCTTTATTAATTTTTATGGGCTTAGGGGTAAGTTTTTCATCATTGCAAGATACGTCTAAAACTCAAAATAAGTTTTCTGAAAAAATTTGGAAACACCCAATAAAAGGAAAAATTATGATTACTATTATGAGTCTTATTACTTTATCTTTTTTAACTATTGGATTAATTGGGTATTACTTTACTAAAGTTGGAATTTTAAAAGAATTATCTATTGGCCTTTTTGTTTTAGGCTTAGGAATGTTTGGTTTAATAAAAGCAGCTATTGAAATGTTTGAGAACCATAGAACTGATAAAAACGAATAAACAATTGTGATTGAAACAAAAATAATATAATGTGAGTATTTCTAACTCAATAGCTAGTGCTAGTATAGCTATAAAAGGAATTAATGACATTAGAACAACAAATCAATTAACTCCTACCAACACCATATAAAATGCATGCTTAAGCTTGGTGTCTAATTCATAGAGTAACCGTATATTTACTCGTGGATTCCCTGCCAGGAATCCTGTCGACCGACTTGCGTCGTAAGACTCCTTATATAACCGTTAAAGCACATACGTAAAACCAATATAAATGATAAAAAATATACTACTTACACCTTTTCAGAAATTTGTTAAAACTGAAAGTTTAGGAGGAATGTTACTTTTTGGAGCAACAATAATTGCTCTAATTTGGGCTAATTCATCTTATGGCGAACACTATGCAAATTTATTACAGCAGAATATTGGAATATCGTTTCAAAATTTTGAATTAAAAAAACCATTAATACTTTGGATTAATGATGGTTTAATGGCTATTTTCTTCTTCTTAATTGGTTTAGAATTAAAAAGAGAATTGCTTATTGGAGAAATTAACACTGTAAAAAAAGCAGCTTTCCCTTTTGTTGCGGCTTTAGGTGGTGTGGTGATTCCTATTGTATTATATTTAATTTTAAATCAAAATCCTGATACAGCAAAAGGTTGGGGTATTCCAATGGCAACCGATATCGCTTTTGCATTGGCTATTTTAAGCACGCTAGGAAAACGAGTTCCGTTAAGCCTTAAAATATTTCTAACTGCTTTTGCTATTATAGATGATATCGCAGCAGTACTTGTAATTGCAATATTTTATAGTGCAAGTATAAATTGGCTTTTTATTTTGTACGGACTTATTATTATTGGCTTTTTAGCAGTACTGTATAACAAAAAGAAATACTCTTTTTCAATAGGTATCGTTTTGGCAATTATTGTTTGGTTTTTATATCTAAAATCTGGTGTACATCCTACAATTGCAGGTGTTCTTTTAGCTTTTACAATTCCAATAAAAAGGAGAATCAACAGCAAATTATTTTCAAGTCATCTTAGCTCTATTTCTAATAAAATATTAAAAGTATCTGATAATGATGAAAACCATTTACTCACAAAAAAAGAATTAAAATGTATAGACAATTTAGATGATTTGACTTTCGAAGTTCGCTCACCTTTACAACATCTTGAAAATAAACTTCATAGTTTAGTAGCTTATTTCATCTTACCAATATTTGCTTTTGCAAACGCTGGAGTTGTAATTAGTTTAAACTATGATTTTGATTTTTCTTTGATGCTAAACATTGCTATTAGTTTATTTGTTGGTAAATTTATTGGTGTTGCTTTATTCTCTTATTTTGGAATTAAGCTCAAAATTGCTGAATTGCCAAAAGGGGTGACCTTTAAGCAAATATTAGGAATATCAGCCATTGCAGGAGTTGGGTTTACAATGTCAATTTTTATAGATAATTTGGCTTTTCAAGGAGATTTGATTAGTATAAATTCAGTAAAAGTAGGGGTTATTATAGGCTCATTAATTTCTGGAATTGTTGGCTATACTATTTTAAGACTTACACGTAAATAAGGATGTAATATGACGCTGTAAACAACTAATTACATGTGCTAATACCGCATAATTTAGTGCTGGTTTTATTTAAAAACTTACAATTATAGTATATTAGTATTTATGACTAAATTTGATATTCGAACAGTAAGTGTTATTCAATACATACATCCTTTGAGAGAAGGTGGTTCACTTCCGGCTATAGTTAAAGCTGATGATGGGTTTCTATATGTTTTGAAATTTAGAGGTGCTGGACAAGGTGTTAAAGCATTAATAGCAGAATTTCTTGGTGGTGAACTGGCTAGAGCAATTAATTTAAACGTTCCTGAATTGGTTTTTATGAATCTTGATGATTCATTTAGTAAAACAGAACCAGATGAAGAAATTCAAGATTTGTTAAATTTTAGTACAGGTCTAAATCTTGGGTTACATTTTTTATCCGGAGCTATTACTTTTGACCCATTGGTGAGTAGTATAGATGCCACAATAGCTTCAAAAGTGGTCTTATTAGATAGTATTATTAGTAATATTGATAGAACTGTAAAAAACACGAATTTATTACATTGGAATAACGAACTTTGGGTTATAGACAATGGTGCAAGTTTTTATTTTCATCATAACTGGGAAACTTGGGAAAGTCATCTTTCCAGAACCTTTCCTCTTATAAAAGACCACGTCCTTTTACAAAGTGCAACGAAATTAAATGACGCTTCAAATGAAATTCAACATTTATTAAATGAACATAAAATTATAGAAATTGTTTCGAAAATACCTGAAGAATGGCTGATAGCAGAATCTGAAATTATGACTGCAACCGAAATGAGAAAAGCATATATTCAGTATTTACATTCAAGATTTTCAAAAATTGACTTATTAGTTAAAGAAGCCGAAGATGCAAGATAAACATATATTTGAGTATGCCATAATCAGAGTTGTTCCTAAAGTTGAAAGAGAAGAATTCTTTAATGTAGGTGTTATTCTTTTTTCTAAACGTAAAAAATTTCTTGATATAAAATTCCATATCAGTGCTGAAAAATTAAACGTTTTTTCATGTGAAATTGAGTTAGAGACACTCAATAATTATTTAAATGCGTGGAAATTAGTTTGTGATGGCAAGCCTTCTGGTGGTAAAATAGGACAACTAGAATTATCCGATAGGTTTAGGTGGTTATCATCTTGTAGAAGCACCGTTATTCAAAGCTCTAAAATTCATCCTGGTTTAACTAATGACCCAAAAAACACTTTAGAAGAAATTTTTAATAAATATATATTATAACTACTAATAAATTAATAGCAATTGTCAGCTTAGGAAATGAAAATAAGATATAAACAAAAACACTTGAACATCAATTTAATTCTTGGCATTATATGGCTTGTTTGGTTCTTTATTTCTGACTTCACTAAAGGAAAAATGAATTGGACTGATTATGGTTGGCTTATCATTTCTATTGCATATCTGTCTATTTATTTTTATCAAAGAAAAAATAACTATTTGACCATTAAAAACGGAACTATAAAAGTAAATAGTCCCTTTGGAAAAAAACTACATCTGACAGACATAAAACAGATTAAAAAATTTGCTGGAGATTATATTTTAAAAACAGACAACAAAGAACTGATTATCAACACACAAATTATTGATCCAAAATCTATGGCTGAATTAAATACTGAATTGGAGAAATTAAATGTGGTATGGAATTAAAAACGTTTTAAAACAACGTGTAAAATAATTGCTATTTGTGCTTAACTAAAGATTGTTGCGTATTTGCTACTTTTAAATTGTTTTAAAATTGATTGATATATTTGATAAGAACTTAAATTTAGATGAAAAGAACAGATCCATTAATTATTGTTGAAGAATTGTATGATACTTCATTAGAAAATGTATGGAATTCTATTACAGACCCAAATGAAATGAACAAATGGTTTTTTGAACAAATTAAATCGTTTAAAGCAGAGGAAGGGTTTGAAACAGAATTCACAGTTGAAGTAGAAAATAGAAAATTTACACATTTATGGAAAATAGTAGACGTAAGCCCTTATCATAAAATTAAATACCAATGGAAATATTTAGAATATTCAGGAAATTCATTTGTAACATTTGAACTGAAAGAAGAAAATGGTAAAGTCAGGCTCATATTAACAGCTGAAGTTTTAGAAGATTTTCCAGAAAATATTCCTGAATTCAAAAGAGAAAGTTGCGTTGGAGGGTGGAATTATTTCATTAAAGATAGTCTAAGAAATTATTTGACAATTAATGCGTAAAAACCAGGTACAACAATATTTAAAATGTTAATAGCTTACAGTGAAAAACTCACTAATTAAATACGAAAGTTGGCTACAATTTAAACGAATAACCACATGAAATTTTTTAACACTGCTAAAATCATTATTCCAATTATTCTATTGAGTTATGCTTGTACTCAGCATAAAAAAGATAACCCCATTGATTCTATAAAAGTAGAAACAAAAGATAATTCTTTACTTGATAAATCAAAAATAGACTCAACTGATTTAGATCTTGAACTTAATAAAGATGTGCTAATGTGGGAAGTATTAAATAGCTATGGTTCTGATACACTAGAAATTAAATCAATTCATTTTGGTAACCCTAAATACTCTCAACATAAAACACAACAATTTGTAGATTCATTACTGCAACTCAGTCCAAAACATTATGATGGTAATGACCTAAATAAAAAACAAGAAAAAAAATTACAGATAGCTAATAACACAAATGAAGGAGACCTTTGGGAGGTTAAAAACTCATTAATTTCGCACGTAAATTTATCTGAAAATTTTTACACATTTATATGCCGTGGTTCTGATATGTCTTCTGATGATTATACATTATTAACATACAATAAAAACGGACAAAAAATTGATGAAATTCATCTGGGTGATGATGCAATAGAAGGAAATCAAGTTGGTTATAAATTTTATCCTGGTTATATAAAAATCACAGACAATTCTCAAACTGATTTATACGATAGTGATGAGAGTCAAATTTATGATATAACTATGACAAAGTTAGTAAAGGTCAATAGTAAAGGTTACTTAAATTTAGTTAAAACTCCTGAATCTATAGTCTCAAAATACACGAATGATCATGGCCAATTAAAACATCAAAAGATAGTAGGCACATACAAATTTGGTAAAGATATCGAAATAGAAAACTGTGGAGAAATATTAATTAAACCATGTACAAAAAACAGTGTTTATATTTACTATAGTACAACAAAAGCTGCACCAAGTTATCAAACAAATTTTCTTTTAACAGAAATAAAAATAGAAGACAATATTGGCTATTATCAAGACTCATTAGGGTATCAAAAATATAAATTTGATATCAAAAATGATTCTATTTTTGTTTCAGGGGTAGGTCCTTTCATTAAGGAGAGTAATCAAGCTCCTAAAACTTATTTTCAAGGCAATGGAATACTTATTCCAATATCAAAACAAGTTAGTTCTTTTAAAGTAAACTATTATTAAAATCAACTATTGCCAACAACGCATAAAAATAATATACTCATATTGAAAAAAATGTAGCATATACCTTAAATGTAATACCTCCTTTTTGTTAGGAGTTCAGTTTAGATTTGAAATTTTATTGATAGGAAACCCAGTATTTTCTTATAATATGAAAACTTTAAATAAGCTTATACTTTTAGTCAGGAATTGCAATATGTTCTATTTTGTCTTGAATTTTTTCAAGTTTACTTGGAAATAAACGTTGTATAATAAGTACCAAACCAATAAATAAAATAATTAAACTTATTATTTTTTTCATTTTAAACACTACCCTTGGGGTCAATTTGTGTTTTAGTTTTTTTGCTAAAAATATTTTCAGAACATCAACTGTAATATATGATATCAATACTGTACTAATAAACAATATTACTCCTTCATTTGATGTTGTAATAGACTTGGCTAAAATAATAGCAGCAATCCATCCACCAAGCACACCAATATTAATAAAGTTGAGTAAAAATCCTTTAAAGAAAAGCTCTAAGTAATTTTTTTTAATCACCACACTATGATGTTCCCTTATAATTTTTCGGTAAGATTTTGAGGTTTTAACAAAAGAAATCAATCCATAAAAAAACAATAAAACCCCACCAAATACTAATAAATTAGGATCATCTTTTACCTTATCTAAAATAGAAGAGGTGCTAAAAAAAGCAATAAGTATAAAAATGATATCTGCAAGTATTACACCAAAATCAAACATAAGTGCTGAACGAAATCCTTTAGTAACACTTGTTTCTAAAAGCACAAAAAAAACTGGGCCTATAGTTAGTGCTAAAATTACTCCAATTGGTATTGCCGATGCTATGTCATTAAACATAGTTCAAAAATACAAATAAACCCCTTAATATATCGAAAAATAGCATACTAATCTGTGCAATTATATGAAGTAATTGTTATTATTATTTCAAAAAAAATCCGATTCATATGAATCGGATTTAAACTCTATTAAAAACAGATGATTTTTAGTCTTCCTTTTTATTTTTTTTATTCAATTTGGCTTCTTTCATGGCTTCTCCAATTTCATTACTAGCTGTGAAACTAGCTACCATATCATTTAACATGTTACTTCCTGCTTGTGGTGAATTTGGTAATAAAATTAAGTTACTATTCGTTTCACTTCCAATAGATTGTAATGTATCATAATGTTGTGTCACAACAATTAAAGCAGATGCTTCTTGACTATTAATTCCTACTCTATTTAACACATCTACAGACTCTTCTAAACCACGTGCAATTTCACGACGTTGATCTGCAATACCTTGACCTTGTAAACGCTTGCTTTCTGCTTCAGCTTTTGCTTTTTCAACAATTAAAATACGTTGTGCATCTCCTTCATATTGAGCTGCAGTTTTTTCTCTATCTGCAGCATTAATACGGTTCATAGCTTCTTTTACTTGTGCATCTGGATCAATATCTGTAACTAAGGTTTTAATAATATCATATCCATAATCCAACATCGCATCATTTAATTCAGATTTTACTGCAATAGCAATATCATCTTTTTTCAAAAACACATCATCTAATTTCATTTTAGGAACTTCAGCTCTTACCACATCAAATACATAAGACGTTATTTGATCATGCGGATAATCTAATTTATAAAACGCATCAAATACTTTATCTTTAATAACTTTATATTGCACTGATACTTTTAATTTTACAAAAACATCATCCTTAGTTTTTGTTTCAATCAAAACATCTAACTGTTGAATTTTTAAACTTAAGCGGCCTGGAATTCTATCTACTAAAGGAATTTTTAAGTGTAAACCAGATTGGCGGATGCTATGGAATTTTCCAAAGCGTTCAATTATAGCTGCACTCTGCTGTTTAACCGTAAAAAATGAGGCTAATAAAATAAAAAGTCCAATAAATAAAAAAGGTAACATTAAAATTGACATAATAATTTAGATATTAATTGATTAATTAGTTTAGATATAAAATTAGTATAAATTTGTAGCTTAAAGTTACAAATTATGAAAACTATTTTAAAAAACACGTACCTAATTCTAACATTTTTATGCACTTTATCTGTTGCTGCTCAGGGAAGAGGTGGTGAAGGTAAACACAATATGTTTGGCTTAAAAGTTGGTGCTACTTTATTTGATATAAAAACAGATAATTTTAACACAATTGCCGAATCTGGCTTTATTGGTGGTTTGGCAACTAGAGGTGATTTTTATGATAACTGGGATATTCAATTTGGAATTAATATTTCTAATAATAAATTAAAAGTTCAAGCTAGAGAATTACCACTTGTTACTCAAATTAAAGAAATTGAGTATAGCATTTTAAATGCACAAGTTCATTTATTGTTTGGGTATAAAATTTTTGGTGGTAACAAACGCTTGGATTCTAAATTTAAATTAACTGCAGAATTAGGACCGGTATTAATGATTAACAGTAAAATGAAATTAGCTAATACAGATCAGGAAAACTATATTATTGAAGATGCTTTTATTACTGCTAAAGAATTAACTGATGTTACGCCTATAAATATAAACGGACTAGTTGGTTTATCTATGGGATTATCTCGATTAAGAGTTTTTGGACACTACCAATATGGTTTTAATAACTATTTAAACAACTTGAATAAACTTGAAGGAAATAGTGAAAAATTTAAAGGTCATGTAAGTATGTATCAATTTGGAGTGTTATTATATTTCTAATAACATTATTATATAAAAAATAAAAAGAGCCACTTCATTGAAGTGGCTCTTTTTGTATATAACAATTGTAGGTTTTATTTTATAATAGCTTTTAGTCTTTCAATTGTATTGTCTTTTCCTAATAAAGACATGATATCAAATACATCTGGACCTTTCATTGCGCCCACTAAACTTAAACGCAAAGGTTGCATTACTTTTCCGAAACCAATTTCTTTAGCGGTAATCCATCCTTTTACTAGTGTTTGTAAGTTCTCTGATGAAAAATCTTCTATAGATTCTAATTTATTAATCAATTCATTAATTAATTCTGGTGTATCTTCTTTTATAGCTTTCTTTAAAGCTTTAGCATCATAAGTTGTTGGTGCTTCAAAAAAGAAATCACTCAATGCCCATAAATCATTAACAAATACAGCACGTTCTTTTACTAAAGATACTACTTTAGTAATGTATGCTTCATTATGAATATCTGATACCAATTCTGGTTTATAATTTATAAATTCCTTAGCTATTACAGTGTCATCTTGTTTTACAAAATACTGTTGGTTAAACCATTTTGCTTTTTCAGGGTCAAATTTTGCTCCTGCTTTATTTACACGCTTTAAATCGAAACTTTGCACCAACTCTTCTAATGTAAATAATTCTTGTTCTGTACCAGGATTCCATCCTAAAAAGGCTAAGAAATTAACTACAGCTTCTGGTAAATACCCATCTTCTTTAAATCCTCTTGAAATACTATCTTGAGTTTTCCATTCTAACGGAAATACAGGAAAACCACCTTTATCACCATCACGTTTGCTTAATTTTCCTTTACCTGTTGGTTTTAATATCAATGGTAAATGCGCAAATTTTGGAGCATCCCAACCAAAGGCTCTGTATAATAACACATGTAATGCCATTGATGGTAACCACTCTTCTCCACGAATTACATGCGTAATTTCCATTAAATGATCATCAACAATATTTGCTAAATGGTAAGTTGGCATACCATCACTTTTAAATAATATTTTATCATCTAAAACATTCGTATCTATTTTAATTTCTCCTCTAATTTCATCTTCTAAAACTAGAGTTTCATCTTGAGGTGATTTAAAACGAACTACATATTTTTCGCCTGAAGCTAAGCGGTTTTTTACATCTTCTGCTGATAATACTAATGAGTTATCTAAACTCATACGGTTGTGCCAGTTGTAAATAAAGGTTTTCTTTTCAGCTTCATGAGCAGCACGTTGCGCATCTAAACTTTCTGCTGAATCGAATGCGTAGTAAGCGTTACCACTTTCTATTAAAGTATCACAATACTCTTTATATAGGTGCTTGCGTTCACTTTGTTTATATGGTCCGAATTTTCCTTCTTTTCCTGGGCCTTCTTCATAAGGGAATCCACACCAATTCATAGCATCTTTTATATACTGTTCAGCGCCATCTACAAATCTGTTCTGATCGGTATCTTCAATACGCAATACAAAAGTACCACCGTGTTTTTTTGCAAATAAATAATTAAATAATGCGGTACGAACACCACCTATATGTAAAGGTCCTGTAGGACTTGGTGCAAAACGAACTCTAACGTTACTCATAATCTGTAATTTTTAAAAGCGCAAATATAACCTATTCCTTTATATATAGTATAGTGTTCATTGAACTGACTTTTATAAACATTTGACGATTTTTTATAATTAACTTATGTTAAGTCATTGATTTTTTGTAAATTAAGGTATTCTTCCCTTGAATACTTACTCCACTTTGCTATGCTTTTTACCGAAATGGTATAAATTGTTAATTACTTTCTAAGTACTTGATTTTAAAGTCATCATTTTTAAAGCATAATGTTAATAACTATAAGACTAATTAAAGTAACTAAATTTTGAATTGTAATTTTAAATTCTAATCCGTGACTTAAAATTAATACGCACTATTTTTTAGCTTTATTTTCAAAGAAGTTTTTAATAGCTAATGTTAACTTATCAACACATAAATGTAAATTATTTATTTACATTTTTATGTGTATTACACTTATTAACAATCTGTGTATTACCTTAAGGTTATGCTTCATATTTAATGAGTTAAGGTGTTCATAAAAGTAAATTTACTGTTAACTACTTTTTAAAAGATAAAAAAACAACTAAACTTTATAAAACTTATAGTAGCTATTAACACCCTATTATATACATCATTTCTATTTTAAAAATTTGAAAAAAAAGAAAACTAAATATATATATGTTTAAAACTGTTAACTTCTTTTAATTTGAAATTCGAATAGAATATTTGTCGTAAATTTATTGAAAATTAAAAAAGAAAACTTGAGTACAATTGAACTTATAGAATATAAATTATCTCAGTTTAGTAAACGGTATTACACTAATGAATTAATTAAAGGTGTGTTATTGTTTAGTACTATTGGATTATTGTATTTTTTAGTGACATTGCTTATTGAATATCTATTATGGCTCCCCCCAACATACAGAACAGTTTTATTTTGGATATTCATTTGTGTTGAATTAGGCTTATTGTTTAAATTTATAGGAATTCCGATATTTAAATTAATAGGAATTAAAAAAGGATTATCCCACACAGAAGCTTCAAAAATAATTGGAAATCATTTTCCTGAAGTAAATGATAAATTAACCAATTTATTACAACTAAAATCTGAAACGAAACAGTCTGATTTATTAGTTGCTAGTATTGATCAAAAAGCATCAGATTTAACACCAATACCTTTTAAGTTTGCTGTTAAATTTTCTTCAAATAAAAAATATTTAAAATATGCATTACTGCCTATTATACTATTTTTAATGATATATTTTACAGGAAATCAATCATTTATAAATTCAAGTTACAATCGTGTAGTTAATCATTCGGTAGCATATGCACCTCCTGCCCCATTTAATTTTGTAATTAAAAATAAGACTTTACAAGCTATTGAATTGAAGCCTTTTGTAGTACAAGTAACCACTACTGGTAAAGTTATACCAGAATATTTGAAAATTAATTATAACAACGAATCCTATTTTTTTAAACAAACGGGCTTTAATACGTTTGAGTATGAATTTACACAGTTAGAATCTGCTATAAACTTTTATATATCTGCAAATGATATAAAATCAAAGGATTATACCATTGATGTGATTAACGTGCCAAGTATTTTAAATTTTCAACTAAGTTTAGATTATCCTAAACATACCTTTAAAAAAAATGAAATTCGTTATAATACAGGTTCAGTACTTGTACCAGAAGGCACAGTAATTAAATGGAAATTAGATACTAAAACAACAGAAAAAGTAGAATTTATAACTAAAGATACTTCTGTGTATTTTACTAAAGATGCTACAAATTTCACATATAAAAACCAATTTTTTAATTCTACTAATTATCACATAGCAACTCATAATTCAAATATTAGTAATTATGATAAACTGCAATTTGATATTACAACACTAAAAGATGAGTATCCGGAAATTAAAGTTTTTGCTAAGACCGATAGTTTAAATTCTCAAATTATTTATTTTCTGGGTAAGTTATCTGATGATTACGGATTGCATAAACTGCATTTAAAATATAAGAAGACTTCAGATTTTAATTACACCTCTTTAAAAATTCCTATTTCAACATCTAATTTCCACCAATTCACCTATCAATTTCCTGGTAATTTACCACTTGAAAAAGGTGTAGCGTATGAGTATTATTTTGAGGTGTCTGATAATGATGCATTGCATAATTTCAAAACTTCTAAATCTCAAACGTACAATTATCAGAAATTTACTGAAAGTGAATTAGAAGATAAGTTGGTAAAAGAACAACAACAAAGTATTTCCAATTTAAGTAACTCTTTAAAATCATTAAGTAAGCAAGAACAAGAGTTGAATAAATTAACCAATCTTCAAAAAGAAAAAAAATCGCTTAATTGGAATGATAAAAATAAGTTGCAACAGTTTTTTAGAAAGCAAGAAAAACAAGAGCAACTAATGAAAAAATTTAATAACGATTTACAGCGAAACCTAGAAGACTTTCAAAAAGATAATCCTGAAAAAGATGCGTTTAAAGATGCGTTACAGGAGCGTTTAAAATCTCAAGAAAAGAACTTAGAAAAAAATGAAGAACTTTTAAAAGAGTTAGAGGAACTTCAAGAGAAATTAAAAAACGAAGAGTTATTTTCAAAAATTGAAAAATTATCTAAACAAAATCAAACACAGGAACGCTCTTTAGAACAAATTTTAGAACTCACCAAACGTTATTATGTTACCAAAAAATTTGAAAAAATAGCTAAAGATTTAAACGAATTATCTAATAAACAAGACCAACTTTCTAATCAAAATACTAATGAGAATACCGAATCTCAGCAAGAAGAAATGAATACCTCTTTTGATGATTTAAAAAAGGAATTGGAAGAACTCAATAAAGAAAATAATAGTTTAAAACGTCCTTTAAATTTAAATTCAGACAAATCATCAGAGGATGCTATTTCTAAAGAGCAACAACAGGCTTCTAAAGAATTATCAAAACAGAAGTCAGACAAAGCCAAAGTGCATCAAAAAAAGGCAGCTCAGAAAATGAAAGAGATGAGTTTAGCTATGCAACAAAAAATGCAATCGTCTTCAAGTGATCAATTAGAAGAGGATGAAAAAACCTTACGTCAAATTTTAGATAATTTAATTACCTATTCTTTTGATCAAGAATCCCTATTACTTGATTTCAAAAAAAATACCAGCACATCTTTTAATTTTGCAAAAAAGTTAAAACAACAGCAAGTTTTAAAACAACATTTTAGTCATATTGATGACAGTCTTTTTGCTTTATCACTTCGTGTTCCAAAAATTTCTAATATTATTATGAAGGAATTAACTGAAGTTCACTTCAATATTGATAAGGCTTTAGAGCGCTTTTCAGATCATAATATTTATTTAGCCGTTTCCAATCAACAATATGCATTAACTTCTGCTAATAACTTAGCAAATTTATTGGGCGATATTCTCAAATCTATGCAAGATCAATTACAACAAGGGCAACCTGGTAGTGGCCAATGTAATAAACCTGGTGGAACTGGTTCTGAATTTCAATTATCTGATATCATAAAAAAACAAGAAGGTTTAATAAAAAAAATGAGTGAAGGTTCCCCTAGTGAAAATGGTGAATCTAAAGGACAAGGAAAACCTAAACCTTCACAATCCTCTGGTCAAACTCCAGGCTCTGGTTCTGGTAAGTTATCATCAGAAGAAGCCTCTGGTAAATTATTTGAAATTTTTAAAAAGCAACAAGAGTTAAAACAACAGCTTTTGAATTTATTAGAGAAATCCGGCCTGTCACCTCACACTAATAACTTAATTAAAAAAATGGAGTCCATTGAAAATAATTTGTTAGAGCAAGGCTTTAATGATCATATTTCAAAGCAAATGGAAAATTTAAAACATGAACTTCTAAAATTAGATAAAGCTTCTTTTGAACAAGGCGAAGATACTAAGCGTGAATCGGATTATAATTCAACTTCTTTCTCACCAAATAAAGCCAAAGCTGTTCCATCTATTGAACAATATTTCAATGAAATAGAAATATTAAATAGACAAGCCTTACCTTTGCATCCAATTTATAAAACAAAGGTTAAACAATATTTTAAAATGTTACATGATTAATTTTGATTACGAAACTGATTTTAAGATAGCCAATGAAACAGATTTTTCAACATGGATATCTAATGTTATTACCTCAGAATCTTATGTATTAGGTGAAATAAACTATGTATTTTGTGATGACGCGTATTTACATAAAATTAATGTAGAATATTTAGATCATGATACTTTAACTGATATCATTACTTTTGACAATTCAATTGGTACAATGATTCATTCAGATATTGTTATTTCTGTAGAACGCGTAGCTGATAATGCTAAAGACTTTAATGTGTCATTTGATGAAGAATTAAAAAGAGTCATCATCCATGGTGTTTTGCATTTGTGTGGTTATAAAGATAAATCAAAAGAAGAAGATGCTTTGATGCGTCAAAAAGAAAACGAAAAAATTAAGATGTTCCATGTGGAACACTAATAAATTAGATTACAAAATGTTCCATGTGGAACACTATTATATAGAAGATGTTTGATAAAGAATATGATGTTATAGTTGTTGGAGCTGGTCATGCTGGTTCAGAAGCTGCTGCTGCTGCTGCTAATAGTGGGTGTAGTACTTTATTAATAACAATGAGTTTACAAAACATTGCACAAATGTCCTGTAACCCTGCTATGGGTGGAATTGCAAAAGGACAAATTGTTAGAGAAATAGATGCGCTTGGTGGATACTCTGGAATCATCACTGATAAAACTGCTATTCAATTTAAAATGTTGAATAAAAGTAAAGGCCCAGCAATGTGGAGTCCGCGTGCACAATCTGACCGTATGCGTTTTGCAGAGGAATGGCGTTTGATGTTAGAAGGCACTCCTAATCTAGATTTCTATCAGGAAATGGTTAGAGGTCTTGTTGTAAAGAATCATAAAGTAGTAGGTGTAAAAACCTCACTCGGATTAGAAATAAAAGGGAAGACTGTAGTATTAACTAACGGTACTTTTTTAAATGGTTTAATCCATATTGGTGATAAACAATTTGGCGGTGGTCGTGCAGGTGAATCTGCTTCTACTGGAATTACTGAAGAATTAATTGAACTAGGTTTTGAATCTGGGAGAATGAAAACCGGTACTCCTCCACGAGTTGATGGTAGAAGTTTAGATTTTTCTAAAATGATTATTCAACCAGGCGATGATAATCCTGAGAAGTTTTCGTATTCAGATGTCACTAAACCTTTAACGGAACAACGTCCGTGTCACATGTCACATACTAGTGCTTTGGTACATGATTTATTGCGTGAAGGTTTTGATCGTTCTCCAATGTTTAATGGTAGAATAAAAAGTTTAGGACCACGCTATTGTCCGTCTATTGAAGATAAAATAAATCGTTTTGCAGATAAAGACAGCCACCAATTATTTGTTGAACCTGAAGGTTGGAATACTTGTGAATATTATATCAATGGGTTCTCTACTTCGTTACCAGAAGATGTTCAGTTTAAAGCATTACGTTCTGTAGTCGGCTTTGAAAATGTTAAATTTTTCAGACCGGGTTATGCAATAGAATATGACTTCTTCCCTCCTACGCAATTGAAACATACGTTAGAAACGAAATTAGTTGATGGTTTGTATTTCGCAGGTCAGATTAATGGAACCACGGGGTATGAAGAAGCAGCTTCTCAAGGAATGATGGCTGGTATAAATGCCGCTTTAAAAGTTAAGGAAAAAGACGCGTTTATTTTAAATAGAGATGAAGCTTATATAGGTGTTTTAATTGATGATTTAATTACCAAAGGAACAGAAGAGCCTTATAGAATGTTTACCTCTCGTGCTGAGTATAGAACTTTGTTACGACAAGATAATGCCGATTTTAGATTGACACCAAAAGGATATGATTTAGGAATTGCTTCTGAAAAACGTTTAAAACGTATGGAAGAAAAGCAATCTAAATCTGATAATTTTATTGAGTTCTTTAAAAATACTAGTGTAAAACCAGAAGAAGTAAATCCGATTTTAGAATCTAAAAAATCTGCTACAGTTAAACAACAAGATAAAATGTTTAAGTTGTTAGCTAGACCTAATGTAGTATTAGATGATATGCGTCAGATTACTAAAGTTGAAGATTATATTACTCAACATAATTTAGATAATGAAGTTTTAGAACAAACAGAAATTCAAGTAAAATACGCAGGATACATTGCTAAAGAAAAAGTAAGTGCTGATAAATTACACCGTTTAGAATATGTTAAGATTCCTGAGAATTTTGATTATACTCAATTGAAATCGTTATCTACAGAAGCGCGTTTAAAATTGGAAAAAATTCAACCAAGAACCATAAGTCAAGCGTCTCGTATTTCTGGTGTTTCTCCTTCTGATATTTCTGTATTACTAGTATTTTTAGGACGATAGAAATTTAGAGTTCCACGTGGAACTCTAAAAATTACTCAACATATAATTATAAAAAATATATTTAAATACATTGAAGACTATTACTGTACAAGATCATTCCGTTTCAAAAGAAATTTTTGAATTGCATTACAATTCAGAGTTAGATATGTTGGAGACTTCTCCTCTACCGGCTCCATCTGAATTATCTAAATATTACGACACGGAAGATTATATTTCTCATACAGATGCTAAGCGTAACCTGTTTGAAAAAGTATACCACTTAGTCAGATCATATGCTATAAAAAATAAAATCAGTTTGATTAATTCATTAGCTGATAAAGGAACGTTTCTAGATATTGGATGTGGTACTGGTGATGTGTTAAAAGCAGCTCAAGATAATGGTTGGACTATTACCGGAATTGAACCAAATGAAAAAGCAAGAGCACTTGCAAATTCAAAAACCAATAATTGCGTTTTTGATATATCAGAATTAAATACATTACCTGACCATAGTTTTGATGTGATTTCATTGTGGCACGTGTTAGAACATTTGCCAAACTTAGAAGAGCATGTTGGTTTATTCAAACGCTTATTAAAACCAAATGGAAAATTAATTATAGCAGTACCAAATTATAAAAGTTTTGATGCGGCTTATTATAATGAATTTTGGGCTGCTTATGATGTTCCTAGACATTTATGGCATTTTTCTCAAAATTCAATAAAATTGTTATTTTCTAAATTTGGTATGACAATTGTAAAAACTTTACCAATGAAATTTGATTCGTATTATGTGTCTCTTTTAAGTGAAACATATAAAACAGGACATCAAAATTTTATAAAAGCATTTTATATTGGTTTGCGATCAAATTTAAAAGCAAAACGAACTTCTGAGTATTCTTCTTTAATTTATGTGCTTCAGAACACTAAAAACTAATTTTAAAGCCTTTTTAAGAGGGTTTTAGATTAAAAATATATAAAGCCTTTTAAATTATATTTACATAGCTTAAAACTAAGATTAAATACTATTTTTTAATAAATAAAAACAATTAAAAATTTAAATAACTATAAATAATAATTATAGTTATAGATTTTACCATAAAATAACAAACTATGCATTTTAGATGAATGGGTTTGTTGTAAATTGGTAACTAATAAAAATAAAATAATGCCAAGAAAAAAAAGCAGTCATAATAAAATACCAAATCTAACCGAGAAATTATTAAAGGTATTTAAAAAGCAGCACAAAAAAAGTTTCAACTATAAACAACTTGCCTCAAAATTAGGTGTAGATGATGCTAATAGTAGAAATCAAATCATAAAAAAATTACGACAATTACAAGTGAAAGGAAAAATAGATGAAGTAGAAAGAGGTAAATTCCAACTTAAAGAAAGTAAAAATGGAAGTGCTTATTATGTTGGAACACTTGACATGGCCGCTAGAGGAAATGGTTACGTGGTATGTGATGAATTAGAAAATGACATATTTGTACATGCCAAAAACATTAATAAAGCATTACATGGTGATGAAGTAGAAGTGTATGTGTACAGGCGTAAAAAAAATAACAAATTAGAAGGTGAAATTACATACATTTCAAAACGTGCAAAAGCAGAATTTGTAGGTGTATTACGCTTACAAAAAGACTTCGGTTTTGTTGAATGTTCCAACTCTAAAATGTATGTAGATATCTTCATTCCAAAAGGCAATACCATGGGCGCTAAAGACGGTGATAAAGTTTTAGCAGAAATTCATGATTGGCCAGAACGTGCTAAATCTCCTTTTGGTGAAGTAATTCAAGTATTAGGAAAACCAGGAGAACATAATACAGAAATTCATTCCATTTTAGCAGAG
>JBMZDR010000016.1:0-55770 GCA_049614485.1 Flavobacteriaceae bacterium | reverse complement strand
AATGTATCTACTGTACCATCTGAATCACACAATCGTAAATCTGACAATGCATTTGCTACAGGTACAACGTCTAAAAAGATTGTAACAGTTGTTGTTGCAGGCGAACATGTGCTTGCAGCATCTGTATTATCTACTGAAATAGTTAACACTTCAGAAGCTAACGTTCCTGGGTATGCATTTGGATTAGGAATTAATACTCCATTAGAATCATAATACGTAACCACTGTATTTGCTGGTGCAGGTGTACCTAGTACTTCTGACTCAAATTCAGTTACTAAATCATACAACTCTGTACCATCATTTCCTACATCACATAAACGCATTGTTGGTGTTGCAGGTGCATTAGCTATTGGTGCTACATCTGTACTTAAAGTAAACGTTGTTGTTGCAATACATGATGTGTTTGCATCATTTGTTACAACAGCATGAATTACTTGAGGATTACTTGCATTTGTATACGTGTTTCCTGCGCCTAAAGTAATTAAACTTGTTCCGCCTGAAATATCTAATGGATCTGTATGATACGTTACTGTCATTCCTGTTTGACCGTTTAACACAGCTGTTGTTTGCCCTGTAAAATCAAATTCAGTAAATGTATCTACTGTACCATCTGAATCACACAATCGTAAATCTGACAATGCATTTGCTACAGGAACATCTGTAACTATAATAGTTCCTTGCACGGTAGCAACCTCACTATTTAAACACGCTAGCGTAGTAAGTTCATAATTAAATGTACCTGTAGCCGTAGGTGTACCTGTAATAGTATAAGTACTTGTAGTTGCATCATAAGAACCTGTTACTCCTGCTGGAAAAGCTCCAGAAGCTAAAGTAACATCACCAACCTCATTACCTGATAAATATGTAATATCAACAATACTATCACCATCACAAATATTTTGTGAATCGGTACCAGTAGCTGAACTCAAATTTAATGTACATTCAGTACAGTTATCTAGAACATTAATAGTAACATCCTGTTGGTATTGACAGCCGAATTCATCAGTTACTAAAAAGCTATACACATAAGTTTCACTTGGAGTATCAAATGGACCAACAGTGATCGTATTCGTAATTTGACTTCCATCACAGTTTTGCCCAGCTGGACAAGGATCAGGACCTGGATTAGATACCGCTGTACTAGTTACTGTTTGTGAGCCAAAAACAGGTACAACTGGCCCAGTTCCTGTATGCTCCCATACACCACTAGGAGTTCCTCCGTTTGAAGCTGAAAGATCTGGTGTAACATATTCTAAAGCTCCATAACATGAAGGAGGAAAGTCTAAACTCCAACTCGTCAATACACCATCATCAATATTTAAATTATCCGTAATTCTAAGCGTCCAAACACCGTTCATTTGTGCTCCATCAAGAACATTAAAAGAATTTGTTGAATTATATAAAGTGGCATCATAATAATTACCACCCTCACAAGTTCCACTATATATTGGTGGGCAATTTACAATATCAGCATCTGATGCTGGGATATTTGCTGCTCCCCAGTTTACACCTCCAGAATCAGCAACAGAATATGAACCTGTACACCCTGGAACTCCATCATCACTAGAGTTTGCACATGTACCAAAGTGAATTCCATTCCCCTCTTGATTGTATACACGCACTATTTCTCCACTAGGTGCTACTAAATCAATAGTTAAATCTCCAGAGTATGAATGTTCTATATCAAAGTTTAATGTAGGATAACACCCAGGCGTTATTGTTTGACCTGCAGGGAATAATCCTGAATAATCTAATGGCGAGTTAAATACCTGACCTAGTCCATCTGGTAAGTTTACTGGAGGACCACTTATTAATGGAGTGCTTTGAACACTTGTTTGAGAAGTTACTATACCTACTAAATCTACATTATCACCACAATCTACATCTAAAGTAATTGCTGCTGGGTTTCCTGAGCCAACTTCAATACCACCAGAACCGTTATAACTTGGTGCAGGAATCACTCTAATTACTTTTGTTACAGGCGGACTTAAACACCCTAATGGATCATCATTTGTATCGTCACTTCGTACAGCTAGACTCATTTGATACACACCTTCACCTGGGTAAGTATGTGTATTTGTAGGAGTGGTTGTTGTTTCAATTGTTCCATCTCCCCACACCCATTCGTAAGAAGCTAATGTTGTACCAGCAACTGTAGAAGATGGTGAAGCATCAAATGATACTGTTGTGTTACCTGGGTTTAATGAGTTTGTTGAGCAAATATCTAATGTAGAATCATCTACTAACGCTGCAACTGGCGGTGTACATGGTACATAACAATTTATTTCAGCTACCCAACCTATTTTTTGTGAGGTATTATCTGAAACAAATTCAAATGTGATACACCCGTCTGGACTGATTGATTGAATTGTAAAAGGACCTGGCTGCCCGCAATAAGATTGGTTGTTTGGTGCTGCTGTTGAATTTCCATGATATGCAGTTAATGCATCTATACATGCTCCTCCAGCTCCTTCATCTTGTATGTCAATGGTGGTAAACTCTACAGAAATTACAGACCCCGGGTTTGTTGCCAAGTCAGGACAGAATGTTATGACATTATTTTCATTAGGACCATATAACGAGTTCGGCCCTCCAGAATCATAAAATGTTCCTGAACAGGTGGTAATTGTCCCTGTATCAGTACCCATTGTATAGGTTTGTCCAAAAGTAAAACTACCAACTAGTAGCAATACATATAGAAATATATTTTTAGTTTTCATAACGATTAAAAATGTAGTAGTTTATTTTTTAATTCTTGATCATAAATATAAATATACCAGAGCTCTCTAACTGTAAAGGTCTTGTTTACTTTGTCTGATAACTTTTCAAAATACGCTAACGCTTCTTGATAATAAGCATAATCTTTTTGGTATTTGGTCTTAAGCTTATGCATATCTTCATTTGAAAAATCAGACATAAAATCTTTTTTTAAAGTACAATTACCAATACTATTAAGCTTTTCACTATAATCAATATACTTAAATTGTTTAGGAATAAACTTAGCTCCAGGAGGGAGATTAATGTGTTTCCCTTGATAGGTAAATTTTCCTTTTTGCTGCGCAAAAGATGAAGTTACAAAAAACACAAATACTAAACTATATATTAATAATTGTGAGTTCTTTTTTAAAATTAAATTCATAGATAATTCTATTTTTATATTATTTTATGTCACAAATATATGGCTAATTGCCATAATATACATCCTTGTGATTGCTACATTTATTAAACGTTTATAAACATAAATTACCCTACCTACATATAAATAAGTTTTTTAATTTATTTTTGCATATTAATTTTATTGGATGATATCTATCACTACAAAAACATTACAAGATTTAGAGTTTCAAACAGTTTTAACTCAAATTGAAGCATATACAACAACAGAATTGGGTAAAATTGCTATTAACCAGGTTTGCCCATTTACTAATGAGGATGACTTAAAAAAGTCATTGGCTCAAACAAATGAATACCTAGCTTCTTTTGAAAACGAAAACGTGGTGCCTAGCCATTATTTTGAATCGATATCTGAGGAAATTAAACGCTTATCTATTGACAATTATTTTTTAGAAATAGAAAGCTTTAGGAAAATAAAAACCATTGCCGAAGCCTCTAATAATCTTATTAAGTTTTTTGAAAATTTTTCTGAATACTATCCAAAAAATCACGCAGAATCGTCTCAAATAACCTACACCAAAGTTATACCTGATGCCATTAATACAGTTATTAATCGTTTTGGAGAAATTAAGGATGATGCTTCAATAGAATTGGGGATCATCAGACGCCAACTAAAAGGCATACAAGGACGTATAAATCAAAGCTTTATAGCAGCATTATCTCATTTTAATACTTTAGGCTTTTTAGATGACATAAAAGAAACCGTAATTGATAACCGACGTGTATTAGCAGTTACAGCTATGCACAGAAAAAAAGTAAAAGGGTCTCTTTTAGGAAACTCTAAAACAGGGAGCATTGCATATATTGAACCACAAGGCACTTTACAATTAACACGTGAGTTGCAAGAACTACAGTACAAAGAGCGCGAAGAAGTTGTAAAAATACTTAAAAATTTAACAGCGTTTATTCGTGATTATCAACCTTTACTAGAACATTATCAAACCTACTTAACTTTAATTGATGTCATTGCAGCAAAGGCAAATTACGCTAAGGAACTCAATGCAATTCTACCTGAAATTGTTACTAAAAGAGAATTGTATATTAGAGATGCATTCCACCCTCTACTCTATTTAACAAATAAAACAAAAGGCACAAAAACATTTTCTCAAACTATTGAGTTAGATATAAACAACCGAATTATTGTGATTTCTGGACCAAATGCAGGGGGAAAAAGTATCACATTAAAAACTATTGGTTTGTTACAAGTAATGCTACAATCCGGAATATTAATTCCTGTACACGAACGCAGTAAAATGTGCTTATTTGATAGAATTCTAACAGATATAGGCGACAACCAATCTATAGAAAATCATTTATCAACCTATAGCTACCGCTTAAAAAACATGAATCGGTTTTTAAAAAAGTGTAATGACAAAACACTTTTTTTAATTGATGAATTTGGTACTGGTTCTGATCCCGAATTAGGAGGTGCTTTAGCAGAGTCTTTTTTAGAAGTGTTTTATAAACGTGAAGCATTTGGAGTTATTACGACCCATTATGCGAATTTAAAAATACTAGCTGATGAACTCCCAGAAATGACAAACGCAAACATGATGTTTGATAACAGAACATTAGAACCCACCTATCAATTAGCACTAGGACAGCCAGGGAGCTCATTTACATTTGAAGTGGCGCAAAAAAATGGAATTCCTTACAACTTAATTAACAAAGCACAAAAGAAAATTGAGCGTGGGAAAGTACGTTTTGACAAAACCATTGCTAAACTTCAAAAAGAACGTTCTAAATTAGAAAAGACAACTAAAACCTTATCTAGTGAAGAAGCTAAAAAAAGATTTGAAACTGAAAAGCTTGAAAAAACAAATATTCGAATTCAAGAAAAACTTGAAAGCTACCAACAACTGTATGATACTAATCAGAAAATAATATCAATCGGTGAAAGAATAGATAAGTTAGCTGAAAATTATTTTAACAACCGTCAAAAAAAACAACTTATAGCTGAGTTTTTAAAACTTATTGAGGTTGAAAACTCAAAACGTGTTAAACTCACAAAAAAAGAAAAGGTTGTAAAAAAGAAAAAAGCAGCTGTTGTAAAAAAAGAAGTTGAAGAGAAAGTTGCTGTTATTCGCGTGAAAAAAAACGAAGAAAAGAAAAAAGCTGCATTACAAGCTCCTAAGATAAAACACCTCTTAAAAGTAGGTGATAGAGTTCGTTTAATTGATGGAAAAGCAGTTGGTGAGTTAGAAAAAATTGAAAAGAAAAAAGCTTTTGTAAATTATGGCTTCTTTACTTCAGAATGTAAATTAGAGCAATTAGAGCTCGTACAACGTATGAAATAATGATTAATAAACTTCCAATACAAAAAAAGATAATCTTATTTGATGGCGTATGCAATCTTTGTAACGCATCAATAAATTATGTTATTGACAAGGATGTTAAAGATGAATTTCGGTTTTTAGCATTGCAATCTGATTTAGGGAAAGAACTTCAAGACTATTTAGGAATAACATCCAAAACCTTAGATTCTATTATACTCTACATCCCTAACGAAGCGTATTACGTAAAGTCAACAGCGGCTATAAAAATAATAAGTAGATTTCCTGGAGCATGGAAATTACTAAGCATATTTAGTATTATTCCTGCTTCAATTAGAGATTTCATCTATGACGTTGTAGCTAAAAACAGATACAAATGGTATGGCAAACAGAATCAATGTAGAATTCCAACTCCAGAACTGAAATCTAAATTCTTATCATAAAAAAAAGGCTATCAATACTGATAACCTTTTTTTATCTTGTCTCTAAACCTATTATTGATTTCCTAAAATAATTGGCATTCCTGTTTTTCCGCCACCAATTACAATCACTTTACTATTTGGTGATTCTGATAATTTTAATGTAGCTTCAATTCCTTTTTCTTGCAATACTTTATCTGTAATAGATGCGCTTAATATTTTATTAGCAGCAGCCTTACCTTCCGCATCAATACGCTGTCTTTCAGCTTCTTTCTGAGCTTTTTCTAACCTAAATTTATATTCTAATGATTCTTGCTCTTGCTTTAATTTACGCTCAATAGCGTCTTTAATTTTTGGTGGCAAAGATACGTCTTGAACAAGAACTTTATTAACTTGAATATATTGATCCTTAACTTCTTTACGCACTTCTTCTAAAATTTCTTTTTGAATTACATCACGCTTACTAGAATACAATTGTTCTGGTGTATAACGTCCAACTACACTTCTCGCAGCAGCGCTAATAGCTGGTCCTAAAATACTTTGCACATAATCTTTTCCTTTTTCTTGATGCAAATATCCTAACTTATTTTTTATAGGCTGAAACCATACTGTACCATCAATATCAACTTCCAATCCATTAACAGATAACACACTCATTTTATCTGATAACGATTGCTGACGTACTTTATAAATGATCATATCATTCCACGGTGCAACAATATGAAACCCTTCAGAATAGGTTTGTTGGGTATCTATTCCTCCAGAAAAACGTTTAAACATTACTCCTGCTTCTCCACCATCAATTGTTACAGCAGTTTTAAGTAATAAAATAACACCTACTACGGCTAAAAAAATTATTGGTAATCCTAATTTTGGTAATTTATCCATTTATCTAATTTTAATTTATAATAATCCATTGTATTTTCTTAACAACCATTCAAAAGTAAGCAATACTAACAATACAGCTAGTAGGTATTTCCAATTAATTAATGGCAATTGACTAATTTGTTCTTTTTGAATTGGCTTAAATTGGTTATCAGTCATCAAGCTGGAAATTAACTGATCACTTTCTGTAATTGTAAATAACTTGTTTTGACTGTTAGTAGCTAACAAGGACAATTTTGTCACATCTGGGTTTAAAAATTGCGCTTCTATATCAAAACTACTTATTAAGAATTCTCCTTTTTTATTTAACTTTTCATTTTCTACAGTAATGCTATAACGGTATTTACCCGCGGGCAAACTACTTAAATTAAGGCTGTAATTTGAAGTGTTAAACAAAAAATTATACTCATAAACAGTATTTGTTTCAGTATTTGTTAACCGACATAAAAGTGTTGCATTTGGATCTGGCACATAATTTCTATCAAAGTATTGTGCATTAATTTCTGCTTCTCCTAATAAAAACTCATCTTCTACGTCTACAGTTAACCGCTCTTTTTTGGTGTTTGATGCTAAGTACTGAATGACCTGTCCTATAAACTCATCAAAAACCTCAAATGATTGCGTGTTTAAATAACTCTGTGCACGCCATTTCCAAATACCTTCTCCTACAAATAATGCCTCTCGCCTAGTGTCTTCTTCAAAAAATGTTAGAATAGGATTTGAGGTTTCAATACTATTTATTTTTTGATATAATAGCGTATTTGCTTTAGCTTGAAGCTCAATAGCGCCGTAGGCATCATGTAATGGTGGTAAAGAATTTACGCGTATTGCATTCTTCTGAAACAAATTAAATGCCGGATTTAATGTACCGGTAACCTCCTGAAGTTCATTAACTACAGGTCTTTTATATTGATCTTTTTGACTATTTAGAAATAGCCAATCAGTATGAACTCCTGTTACAATAAGATGATTTTTACCCGTTAATTTCAACTGTTTAAACAATGATTTGAATTGAATTGTAGGTTGAAATAAAATTACCAATTGATAGTTATCAATATCACTTACATCCGCAGGTTTTACAAGTGTTACTTTACGTAGTTGATGTGTTTCAATAGCCTTTTTATAAGCTCCTAAATCCGGATGTAAAATATCCGATACCAACAACACATTTGTACGTTGATCAATAACTTCTACTGAAAAATTTCGTTTGTTATTAACCGTGTTTTCTTCATTTGGTATTGCAGCTATAGAGGCTTTATATTGTTGCTTACCAATTTTCAATGCTGGTAAATTTAATTGTACAACTTGAAGTGTGTTATTTTCAGAAAATGTTAGTGTTTTTGAATAAACTTTTATTTTATTTTTAAAAATAACCAAGTCCTTATTTATCGTTTCTTTTCCATTGTAAGCTATAGATATTTCTACAGGAAATTCATTCTTTAAAGTTGTATATTTATTTAATTGAATGGTTGTTATTTTTAAATCTTGTTTTACCAAAGTATCGCCAATTACAACAGGATATATAGGTTGGTTATAGGTTTGTGATGCTAACACATAGTCTTGCCCAAAAGTCTGATTACCATCAGAAATCAAAATTGTAGGCGCTTGTTTTTCATTATAAATATCTTTTAATAATGGAAAAACCTTTGAAATATTAGTTTGCCTCCCCTTAAATTCTAATGCATCATTAAGCTGATTAACTTCCGTATCAAAACCGAAATAATCTACTGTAAACTTATCTTTTAAGTTTGACTCTTTAATTTTTTTAATAACATTCTTAGTAACTGTATCATGGTTTAAGATAGCCACAGATTTTGAATTATCTACCACTACCACCAAGCGTGGTTTTTCTTGGGTTAACACCGTTTGTTCAAATGTTGGATTTAAAAGCAACATTCCTAATAAAAACAAACTCCCAAAACGCAATAAAGCAAAAACAACTCTTTTATTAAAAGTTGTTTTTGCTTTATAAAAATATTGAAATACTGCAATTCCCAAAGCGAAAATTGCAATTAAAATCAGATATAGTATAGTGGTATTTGACATGTATTAGGTCAACATTCCACCATCAACATTTAATACTTGTCCTGTAACGTAAGCACTCATATCACTCGCTAAAAACACACAAACATTAGCAACATCTTCAGGAGTACCACCTCTTTTTAACGGAATAGCATCTCTCCAACCTTGTACTGCTTCAGGGTTTAACTTTTCAGTCATTTCAGTTTCAATGAACCCAGGTGCAATAGCATTACAACGAATATTTCGTGATCCCAATTCTAAAGCTACAGATTTTGTAAACCCTATTATCCCAGCCTTAGAGGCTGCATAATTTGTTTGTCCGGCATTCCCTTTAACACCAACTACAGAGCTCATGTTTATGATAGATCCTTTACGTTGTTTTAACATGGTGCGCTGTACAGCTTTAGTCATGTTAAAAACCGATTTTAAATTTACTTCAATAACCTTATCAAAATCCTCTTCAGAAATTCGCATTAATAAGTTATCTTTTGTAATCCCTGCATTGTTTATCAGAATATCTATACTATCAAATTCCTTAGTAATTGCTGCTACTAAATCTTGTGATTCTTGAAAATTAGCCGCATTTGATTTATATGCTTTGGCATGTACACCAAAATCTTTTAACTCTTGTTCTAGAGCTAAAGCTGGTGCCTCAGATGAACTATATGTAAACGCTACGTTTGATCCGTTTTTGGCAAACGTTCGTGCAATTTCATTTCCTATACCTCTACTAGCTCCAGTAATAATGACTGTTTTACCGTTTAAAAGTTTCATATATGTATGTGATTATATCTATTATTAATTTTAATCAAATATATGGCATTTCAATAAAATTCAAACATCAATTTATGATAATAATTTTAGTAAGATGCTAATTAATTAATTAGTACACTTCAATAATTAATAGTTTCACTACATCAAGGGTGTTTTTTTTGGTGAATAGAAATTTGATCTTTATATTCGTTACCCCAAATTTATTAATCATAATATAATTTGTAACATGAAATCAGCCCAAAGAGTTCAAAAAAAGTCAAGAGCAAAATTGCTACACCAGTATTACTCATACACAGGGTTTTATACATTTATTGGAAATAGTTTAAAAAAAGCAATCATACCTGTTTTAATACTTGTTACTGCTTTAATTTTATTTAACAAATACGTATACAATATTAACGACGCTTTACAGAGTATCACTGAAACATTTTCACCAACTGGGGTATTAGTTACTTTTTTTGCTTCAGAATCATTATTAGGATTAATTCCTCCAGAAATATTTATTGCATGGTCTAAAAAAACAAGTGAACCTATTTTTAATTTAGCACTATTAGCTACATTATCATATTTAGGTGGTATTGTTTCTTTCTTTTTAGGTAAAGCTGCTTTAAAAGTTGATTCTGTAAAAAATTATTTAGAAGTAAAAATGGCTAAGAATTTAAAAAACACCAGTAAATGGGGAGGTTTTTTAATTATTGTTGGTGCTTTATTACCAATACCTTTCTCTATAACTTGTATGGCTGCTGGGATGATTAAATTTCCGCTAAAAGGCGTTTTGCTTTACGGCTCATTACGTTTTATAAGATTTGCTATATACGGAGTTGCAATATTTAAAATGGTTAATTAAACACATATTATGATTAAAATTTTTAGAGGAATTAGTCTTTTAGAAGGACTCTCATTGTTATCTTTATTATTTATAGCTATGCCTATAAAATATATTTTAGGAGACCCAATATATGTTAAACATATTGGTATGGCTCATGGGTTATTATTTGTTGCCTACGTTTTATTTGCTGTCATGGCAAAATTTGAATTAAATTGGAAACCTAAAACACTTTTAATTGTATTTCTTGCTTCAGTAATTCCATTCGGAACCTTTTACGTAGACAAAAAATACCTTTCTAATAAGTAACTGATTAGAATATACCATATAAAAAAAGCGTCAAATATTTGACGCTTTTTTTATATGGTAATTTTGTTTTATTATTGAGTATTCTCAACCTGTGCCTCAGGCTTCTTAAACATATCTAAGTACGCTTTTCCAATATTATTAACGCTATCACTTGCTATAAATGACTGATACCCTGTTTCTTCTATTGCAACATCAGCAGTTCTTCCGTGTAAATAAACTGCAACAACTGCAGCATCTAAATTAGTATAGCCTTGTGCTATTAAACTAGTAATCATTCCTGTTAACACATCTCCAGATCCGGCTGTAGCTAATGCAGGATTTCCTGATGTATTAATAAACAGCTCTTCTTTATACACCGTAATTGTTATAGCATCTTTAATAACAAGTATACAATTGTGCTTAGTCGTAAATGATTTCACCTTCTCTAACATTTCAAAATCATTTTCCCACACACCAATTAAGCGTTCTAATTCTTTCTTATGTGGTGTTAATACTGCTTGTTCAGGAATTGACTTTAATAGATTATTATCTTCTGAAACAATATTCAAACCATCTGCATCTATAACTAACGGCAATCTATTGTTTTTTAAAAATGATGTAAACCCTGTAATAGTTTCTTTATCAGTTCCCATTCCCATACCTACGCCAACAGCATTAAACTGGCCATTAGGCTTAATATCTGTAAGTGATTTGTTACCCTCGCCTACCTGAATCATAGCTTCTGGAAAAGAACTTTGCAAAATAGAAACACCACAGTTTGGCACGTAAGCAGAAACTAAACCACAACCCGTTTTTAGTGCTGCTTGACTGGATAAAAGCACTGAGCCTATTTTACCAAAACTGCCGCCAATTATTAATGCATGACCATAAGAAAATTTGTTACTAAACTTCTCTCGCATCTGGTATAATGGCAACACTTCATGTTTGCTTATTAATTGTGGTGCGTGCTTTACCTGTAAAGAATTTTGATCTAATCCAATATCTAAAACCTCCCATTGCTCAGTAAAAACAGCTGTTTCTGGTAAAAAGAACACTAATTTTGGACTTTGAAATGTTAAGGTGTAATTGACTTTTAAAACGTGATTTAAATCTACAGCCTTATCAGCATGCAATCCTGACGGAATATCAATAGCTAACTTAAACGTTTTAATAGAGTTTAAAAAAGCAAATAAACTGTTTACCAAGCCTCCTGTATCTTTATTTAAGCCAATACCAAAAATTGCATCAATTATAATATCATCTTCTCCAATTTCATTTGGAAACTGATCTGCATCTGTTATTAATACTGGCCAAGATTTAAGTTCTTTAACTTTATCGTAGTTTGCTAAAAATGCAGGGGTCCTTTTCTTACTAAAGTTCACAACATAATTATCAATATTATAACCATTAATTAGTAAATGCCTAGCTAAAACTAAGCCAACAGCACCATTGTTTCCTATACCATTAAAAAGATGAATCTTAACTTGTGAGCCCTGCATACGTCTGTGTATCCAATTGAACACTTGCAAACCTGCACGCTCAATTAATTCTAACTCCGAAATTTGTTGCGTATTTATTGTATCATGGTGAGCTTTATAAAGCTCTTCTGCTGTTAGTATGTTCATTTACTGTGTAATTAGTGGTTATTTTCTATGAATTATCAAATATATCAATTTGAAAAGGTTTAAACTGTTATTTTATTCTTTTTACTAAACAGTAAATAATAGAAGTTACAGAGAATTTATAATGTCTAATTTATATCTCTTAATATTATTTGTGGTTCGCTAGTTTTTAAATAAATTAGCACTTATAAAATTTTTTAGAGAAATTACAGATGAAAAACACAGCGTTATCACATATTCACGAAGCTTTAGGAGCTAAAATGGTGCCTTTTGCAGGTTACAATATGCCAGTACAATATGAAGGAGTTAATATAGAACATGAGGTTGTTAGAACTGGTGTTGGTGTATTTGACGTATCTCATATGGGAGAGTTTCATTTAAAAGGCCCTAATGCTTTGGCATTAATTCAAAAAATTGGAACTAATGACACTTCTAAAATTGTAGTTGGACAAGCGCAATATTCTTGTATGCCAAATAATGATGGTGGTATTGTAGATGATTTAATTATTTATAAAATTGCTGAAGAAGAGTATATGTTAGTCGTCAATGCGTCTAATATTGAGAAAGATTGGAACTGGATATCTCAACATAATGATTTAGGTGTCATCATGGAGAACAATAGTGATGACTATTCATTATTGGCAATTCAAGGCCCTAAAGCTGCTGAAGCAATGCAATCATTAACTGATATTGATGTCATAAACATGAAATACTACACATTTCAAATTGGAAAATTTGCAGGTGTTGAAGACGTGATTGTTTCTGCAACTGGCTATACTGGTTCTGGCGGATTTGAAATCTATTTTAAAAATGATGTTGCTGAAACTGTTTGGACAAACGTATTTAAAGCAGGGGCAGCTTTTGACATTAAACCAATTGGTTTAGCCGCTAGAGACACACTGCGTTTAGAAATGGGATATTGTCTATACGGTAATGATATTAATGACACCACCTCTCCTATTGAGGCTGGGTTAGGTTGGATTACTAAATTCAATAAAGAGTTTACAAATTCTGAAGAATTTCAAAAACAAAAAGAAAATGGTACAGAGCGTAGATTGGTAGCATTTGAATTAGACGAAAGAGGTATCCCACGTCAAGACTATGATATTGTTGATGAATCTGGAAACAAAATTGGTATTGTAACATCTGGTACAATGTCACCATCATTAGGAAAAGGAATTGGAATGGGTTATGTACCAACAATATTCAAAAGTGTTGGCAGTAAAATATACATTCAAATACGTAAAAAACAAATTCCTGCAACTGTAGTGAAACTACCTTTTTACAAGAAATAATTATTAGAATAGCATAAAAAAAACAAAAAATGGGAAGAGCATTTGAATTTAGGAAAGCACGAAAAATGAAACGTTGGTCAGCAATGTCTAAAGCCTTTACGCGTATTGGTAAAGACATCGTTATGGCAGTAAAAGAAGGTGGGCCAGATCCTGATAGCAATTCACGTTTAAGAGCTGTTATACAGAATGCAAAATCTGTAAACATGCCTAAAGATAATGTTGAACGCGCTATTAAAAAAGCATCAGATAAAGATACTGGTGACTATAAAGAAGTATTATTTGAAGGTTACGCCCCTCACGGTATTGCAGTAATTGTAGAAACAGCAACAGACAACAACAACAGATCCGTAGCCAACATTAGAAGTTATTTTAACAAATGTAACGGAAGCTTAGGAACTCAAGGTTCTGTAGAGTTTATGTTTGACCATCAGTGTAACTTTAAAATTAAAGATACAGGATATGATCTTGAAGAGTTGGAGTTGGAATTTATTGATTTTGGTGTAGAAGAGATATTTGCTGAAGATCCAGATGAAGATGATGCTGAACCTACAAAATCTGTATTATTTTATGCACCATTTAATAGTTTCGGAAGCATTCAAAAAGAATTAGAATCTCGTGGAATGGAGATATTATCTTCTGGTTTTGAACGTATTCCTCAAGTTACAAAAGAATTAACAGAGGAGCAACAAGCTGATGTTGACAAATTACTAGAGAAAATTGAAGAAGATGATGATGTCCAAAATGTGTATCACACTATGGCATAATCTTCTCTCAGAAATACAAAAAAAGCTTTAAAGACCTCTTTAAAGCTTTTTTTTTGCCAAATTTTATCCCTAAATATAATGAGACAAGCATCACTAATAATATGGAAAAAAATATTAATTGTATATTTATAAGTAACCAATATTAATATAAGCAAAAAATAGGTTTAAGTTTAATCACATTTTACAAGAATCATGTTAGATTATAATCAAATCATTTCAGATTATATTAGAATAGACAATACCGCAGTTAAAAATGTTATTATCGACTTATTTGTTGATAGTGATTATAATTCATTACCTAATTTTTTAGAAAATGTAGTATCAAAATGTGGTGTTACAGCTATGAATATTATGCTAGTTCATGGTGACAAATGGGATGTTTATATGAATTTTTCAGCTGATAATGTTTTTTCTGAAAAACAAGGCATCTTAGAATTGGTACAAAAACCAGTAACTCGATTAGAAGCAGAAAATATATTAGCTAACAAAGTTATTCACCTTTTAGACACTGTCGATTTTCATTCATTTAAAATGAGATTATAAAAAAAGTCCTTAAGTTTTTAATTTAAGGACTTTTTTTAGCTTAACGGCTAAATTTATACAACTGAATTGTACGCTCTTTCTTTAGTTGCAATTTTAACTGCTAAACAAACAATGTGCATAGCCATATGAATTTCATCTAATGAAGGACATGAAGGTGCTAAACGGATATTGCTATCATTTGGATCATTTTTATATGGAAAAGTAGCTCCAGCATTAGTTAACTTTACTCCAGCTTCTGCTGCTAACTCCACGACTCTTTTTGCTGAACCTTTTAATACGTTTAAACTAATAAAATACCCACCTTTAGGCGTAGTCCATGTTGCCAACCCTGACCCACTTAACTCCTTGTCAAGAATTTCTAAAGTTCTATCAAAACGAGGTTTTAATAATTCAGCATGCTTTTTCATGTGCAAGTTGATATCGTCAATAGATTTAAAAAAACGCGTATGCCTTACTTGATTAATTTTATCCGGACCAATGCTAGAGAAAAACAAATGGCCTCTATACCAATCCATATTTTCTACACTTCCTCCTACTGCACCAACACCTGCGCCAGCAAATGTAATTTTTGAGGTAGAACCAAATATAAATGGGCGGTTTTCATTTCCTGCAGATTTACATGTTTCTAATATGTTTTTTACATCATCATGATCATCAGAAAGATGGTGTACTGCATAAGCATTATCCCAAAATATTCTAAAGTCTTTTGCTGCTGTACACATGTTACTTAGTCTATTTACAACATCATCAGAACAACTCAACCCTGTTGGATTACTGTATTTAGGTACCATCCAAATCCCTTTTATACTTTCATCTTCAGAAACCAAACGTTCTATTTCATCCATATCTGGGCCTGTTTCATTGGTAGCAATTGTAATCATTTCAATATTAAAATGCTCACAAATACTAAAATGACGATCATAACCTGGTGATGGACATAAAAATTTTACTGTCTGTTTACCCCACGGCAATACGCTGCCAGGAACACCATGAGTGATTGCTCGTGAAATAATATCATGCATGATGGTTAATGAGGCATTACCGCCAACAACAACTTCATCAACAGAAGATACTTCAAGAAAATGTTTAAATAATTCTTTTGCTTCAGGAATACCGTCTAAACCACCGTAATTACGAGTATCTTGAGCGGCTGTAGTTTTGTAATCTACTGAAGTAACTGTATTCAATAATTGGCTTGACAAGTCTAACTGTGCCTTACTTGGTTTTCCTCTAGACATGTCTAATTCTAATTTCTTAGCTTTATATGTTTCTAAATCTGATTGTAATTGATCAAGTGTCATTATTTATTAATTGTGTATATTTAATAAGTGTCAAAGATAGGTTGTACAGTTGAAATTTCTGCAGTTTTATTAACAAACATTACCACTCTACTCTGCCCTATACCTCCGCCTATGGTATATGGCAGTTCGCCGTTTAATAAGGCTTTATGAAACGGGAGCGTTTGTCTGTTTTCTTGCCCAGTAAGACGTAGTTGGTGTGCTAATGCTTTTTCATCAACACGAACTCCCATCGAACTAATCTCTAAACTTTTTTTACGGGTCTCATCCCAAACTAAAACATCTGCATTTATTCCTGGTTTTCCTTGCGCATCTTGAGTTGACCAATCATCATAATCGGGCGCTCTAAAATCATGAACATCACCACAAGATAATTTATCACCAATACCTATTAATAGAACTGCGCCATAAGCTTTTGCAATGGCGTGTTCGCGCTCTTTTGGTGATAGCTCAGGGTGTTTTTTATATAAATCTTCTGTATGAATCACTTTAATTTTTTCTGGCAAGCTTGAAACCGCACCAGTCTTTTTTGACACTATAGTATCAGTAACTTTTAACGCATCATAAACCGCAGTAGCATGTGATATTAAGGTTTCTATAGTTCGCTCTTCTTTAGTTATAACCTTCTCCCAATCCCATTGATCAACTAAATGAGAATGAATAGGTGATACTACTTCATCTGCTCTAATGGCTTTCATATCGGTTACAATACCTTCACCCGTTTGTGCACCTAGTTGCCCTAAATACCATCGTTTCCATTTGGCTAATGAATGGACTATTTCATGAGGTTCATCACCTAGTTTAAAAGTAACAGGTTTTTCCACACCGTTTAAATTATCATTTAACCCTGAGTTTTGAGATACAAACAAAGGTGCATTGACCTTTGTTAAATTTAAACGTTGCTGTAATTCTGCTTCAAATAATTCTTTTGAGTAAGTTACCAATCGTTCACTTTCTAAACTTCTTTTAAATGTTTTCATAATTATAAGTGTTATATATTCTATTACAAATCTATTTAAGAAAAAAACAATAACATCATTAATAGTAATAAAATAATAAGCTTTACATGTTATTGCTATATTATTTAAACTATTAATTGAAAATAGCTATATTTACATTAATAACAACTAATTTATTACGTTATGAGCTTTATTTTAGATAGCACGGATAAAAAAATACTAAAGCATTTGATAAAAGATGCTAGAATTAAAGTGGTGGACATCGCTAGTTTTCTTGGGGTTACTAGTGCCGCAATTCATCAGCGTATAGGAAAAATTAAAAGAAGTGGTATAATTAAAGAATTTACTTTAAGACTTGATGAAAAAAAATTAGGTTATAACACTTGTGCGTTTGTTGGGGTATTTTTAGATAAAAATAGTCAGTATTCAGAAATCATAGAAAAATTAAAACGCATTGAAGAAGTTGTAGAAGCACATTATACTACTGGAGAATATGGTTTGTTTGTTAAATTGTATACTAGGGATAATGACCATTTAATGAAGGTATTAAATGGTAAAATTAAAACCATAAAGGAAGTTACTCGTACTGAGACATTTATATCACTAGAAGAACCCATAACACGAACTATAGGCTTATAGATTATTTTTTTGAATACTATCTTACCGTTTGTTTGAAGGAGAATGTGTAAATTAGGTCGGTTAAAAATAGTTAAAACTGATTATGAGCGAATTTTCTGTAGATTTTACTGTAAGAGATTATGAACTTGATATGCAAGGTATTGTAAACAACTCTGTTTATCAAAATTATTTAGAGCATGCACGTCATGAATACTTGCATTTTCATGGAATAGATTTTGCTAATTTAACTGAACGAGGAGTTATTTTAGTTGTAAAACATATTTCAATGGACTTTAAAAACTCATTAAAAAGTAAAGATCAATTTAAAGTTCTTGTTGAGACATATAAAGAAGGGCATTTAAAGCTCATTTTTAAACAAACCATCATTAATACATCTACCAATAAGGTGGCATTATCTGCGTTAGTAACCGGAGTTTGTCTGGTAAATAATCGTTTGGTTAAACCAGAAACAATTAATGAAATTAATCAGTTTTTAAACACACAGCAAATGTAAATGGCCGTTAAACTATCTTAATATTTTTAAGATAATTATAAAATAATCATAAATTTCAAATTCAAATTTGTTTTATGTTACAATAATTCTTGTATTTGAATTCAATATAAATCATCATCTATGTTTCCTAAAGTTCAGTTCGTTTTTATTCTTTTCATTCTGTCACACATTACTAGTCAAGCTCAAGATGTGTCGGGAAAAATTATTGATGAAGAAACAAAAACACCAATCCCTTATGTAACTATAAAGTATGGTATTGATAATGGTACCATAAGTAACGAGGAGGGTGATTTTAATCTTTTCATTCCTAAAAATAAATCAGTAACAGATTCTATTCATTTCTCATCTATAGGTTATGCTACCAAAACTATTGCTGCACATCATGTTTTAGACACACTAATTGTTTTAAAACCTGAAGCTTTAGAACTATCAAGCATCTATTTAACTGATGAAAAATTATCTGCAGAAGATATTATTGATCGTGTTGAAGATAATATTTCTAAAAACTATGCTGCTACTTACACAAAAAACAGATTCTTCATGCGAGAATCTTTTAATCAGTACTATCAAAGATTGAATTTCGACTTTAAAAAATCTAGTATTAAAGAAATAACAAAAGAACTTATTGATAGTATGATGAGTAGTATTCCTAAGCGCACATCATTTCACAATGAAACATTGGGTGACTTGTATCATAAACAATTTTCTAACAGTCAAAAGTTATCAATTATAAAAACATCAAAACTTTATAATAAATCTCAAGAAGTCTCTTTTGAAAATTTGCAGAAAAAATTTATGCAAGTACTTAATGACAATGTTAAAAAGGATTCATACTTGAAAATAAAGTCTGGGTTATTTGGCACTAAAGTTAGTGTAGACTCAATTGTCAACACGTCTAAAAACAGTGATCAAATTCAAGCTGATTATGAACAAAACAACTACTTTAACTCAAGAAAAGGAAACATTAACACTCTTTTAAAACGGGTGTTTTTTGAAGAAGACTCCCCTATTAATGTTATTAGAAAATCAAATAGATATGATTTTAAAATTGAAGATTATGTATACATAGATGATCAATTTGCTTATGTAATTTCATTTACACCAGGTAATTTTGAAGACATAAAAGGGAAATTATATATTAATACAGAAGATTTTGCAGTATTAAGAATTGATTATCAAAACTCCGATGCCATTTATGATAAAAAATTTAATATGCTAGGCGTTAATGTAAATCATATGACTTATAAAGGGACTATGATTTTTAGTAAAGGGACTCAGCAAAAATATGTTTTAAAATATATTAGCCATGAAAACGGCAATTCATTTAAACTTGACCGACCACTAACTGTAATTGAAAAAAATAAACATGTTAAAGGACGTAGAAAACAAAACGAATTAAAACTACAAATGAAGTTTAATATTATTGATAAGAACAAAAAAGAACTCATAGTTTTTAACTCTCATAACATAGAAACTAATACATATAACGCTGTTAAAGAAGTTAAAAAAGTAGACGTAAAATATTTTTCAAGTTACAATGCTGAGTTTTGGAAGGGATATAATATAATTGAACCTAATCAAGCAATTAAAGAGTTCACTAATCTAAATTAGGTGTTATTTTAGGAGTATTCTGGAACTTTACCAACAACGCCATCAAAAAAACTATGCATGTATTTAAAATCAGCATCTTTGTTTTCAGTTGGGTAAAATGGTTTAGAAATTTTATGTTGTTTTTTTCCAAAATCAAAAGCAACCATTACAATAGGAACATTAGCTTTTTTTGAAATATAATAAAATCCTGTTTTCCATTTATCAACTTTTTTACGCGTTCCTTCTGGCGCAATATTTAACCTGAACTCATCAGTTTTATTAAACAACTCAGCATAAGCATCTACCGTTTTTTGACCTTTAGTCCTGTCAATAGAATAGCCGCCAACTTTTTTTAAATACCACCCCAAAGGCCATATAAAAAGTTCCTTTTTAGCAACAAAGTTAATAGTTGTTTGAGTTATTTTCCTTAATAATAAGCCCATAGGAAGGTCAAACCAATGTGTATGTGGCGCTGCAATTACCACATATTTTTTTATATCTTTAGGAAACTCACCTATAACAGTCCATTTTAATAGGGTAAAGTAAATAAATTTATACATAGTTTTGTTTGCCTTATTATTCACATACAAATCTACGGCATTTTATCATTATAATAGTTATTTTTGATGAGCTATTGAACTCAAATGAATTTACTCAAACAACTAATCAGCTTTATTTATCCGCTTAAAATTAAAACGATTCCATCAGAACGTTCAGGAGCTTTAGAGGTGACTTTAGTTAACGGAAAACTAGTAATTGACTCAGAAAATGCAAATTACAGCTATGGAAGTTTACAGCGTGTGTTAAAAAAAGGGCTCTCCTATATTGGTAAACAGAAATTAAAACAACTTAATTCTATCCTTATACTTGGTGTTGCTGGCGGAAGTGTTATACAGACACTACGGAAGGACTTTAAACTTCATACAAAAATAACTGGTGTAGAAATAGATGCTGATGTTATAGAGTTAGCAAACACTTACTTTCAACTTTATAAAACCCCTAACTTAGAATTGATTACAGAGGATGCATTTAAATACATTAGGTTAACTAAACACACTTACGATTTAATTATAATTGATGTTTTTAATGACACTCAAATGCCTAGTGAATTATTTGAAGACACCTTTTGGGAGGCAACATCAAACCTCTTAAATGATAAAGGTCTTTGTCTTTTTAATACGTTATATTCTACACAAAAAGAATTGGATAGAAATAATAAATTAAAAGCACTCTTAACACCTCTATTTAGTAATGTGGAAAGTTTAAAAACAAATCAAATTAACGAAATTATATTAGTTCATAAATAATCTAATCACCGTCTTTTTTTCAGTGTATTTACACCTTAAATTCTAGGTTTGCTTTTTCAAGATCTTCTGGTGTGTCAATACCAATTGAAACATGTGTTGTTTCAACCATTTTTATCGTTTTGTTATACGCTAAATAACGCAAGCACTCTATCTTTTCACTTGCCTCTAAATACTCCATAGGCATTTGTGTGAATTCTAAAATTGCAGACTTTCTAAAAGCATAAATACCTTGGTGTTTGTAATATTTTGCAGTTGAGGTGTCTCTAGGAAATGGAATTGGAGAACGTGAAAAGTATAGCGCAAAATTATTGGTGTCAACTATAACTTTTACACTGTTGGTGTTATTAATTTCTTCTTTATCGGTTATTCTATGCATTATTGATGCCAAGTCAATTACTTTATTTGCATCATTTTTAAAAACTGCTAGCAGGTTTGTTAAAGCAGATTTATGCACGTTTGGCTCATCACCTTGAACATTTACAACTATATCACAATCAATACCAATTACTGCTTCTGCAATACGGTCACTTCCGCAGTCATGTTCTGCAATACTCATAATTGCTTTACCATTATTTGCTTCAACTTCTTTAAAAATTAATTCTGAATCTGTTACCACATACACATCATGAAACAAGCCTGTTGACACGGCGTTTTCATATGTACGAACAATCACTGACTTTCCTGCCAAATCTTTCATTAATTTTCCTGGAAATCGTGATGCTTCAAAACGTGCAGGAATCATTGCAATTATCTTCATAATTATAACCTTATTGTATTTATATTCTTGTAAATAAGTATTGATTATACCACATGGCTAAAAGTGATATTAATAATAGTATTATAGTTGTATATCTAAACTCTTTACCAAACAACTCTTTTCTTTTTGAAATCAATACATATAGTGATGCTATAAAGCCTATTAATGATACAAATATAACAGTATACTGAAGTTTATTTGTAAAATTTTCTAATGCTTCATAATACACAAAAATATAGGTGACAAAAATAGTTAAAGCACTAATAGCACAACATAAGGCATATAATTTATTAAAGTTCATTGTTAACAGTTTTTGTAGTTATCATTTAAGCCTAATCCGTTATAGACCATTGGTATTATTTTTTCTAATCTTTTTTGTTGTGTGATTTGTTTTTTTGCAGTTTGTATGTATTCTGCATATTCACGCTGTTTGCTTTTCGTTAATTTTTCAAAAGTCATTTTAAACTTTGAATCACTTATAAAGTGTTCCGTAATTAAATCTGGTAAAACCAGTTGTTTGTTACGCTCTACCTTTATCGCTTTTCCAAGTTTTTGATTTTCTATAGCTTCATTGATATAAGCTTCAATTAATAAAACATCCTTTATAGTATTACATTCAAATCGCCATTGTCGTAATGCCTTAGTTTTTCCTTCTTGTGCATTGATTAATTTATTGGCTTTATCATTAAGGAATACGCCTTGAAAAAACCATATGCTTGCATGGTTTTTAAATGCACCTAATCCAATAACATTTTTACCATTAAGTGTGTAAACTGGGCTATTCCATTTTACTGATTCAGTCAGTTGTGTTTTTAATAAAATTACCCTCAACGCATCTAATAACTGTTTCCATTTTGAATTTTCTTCAATATATTCATCTACCGAAGTAACTGTCATCATTTTGCTATCTATTTAAACGTCGATTTTATTTTTTTAAAAAAGAAAAACACACCAATTAATATCAAAACCACTAAAACAATTGCTACTAATGGTAAAAATATTGCAGCAAATGATAGTGCCGTTGCAGAACCTGTTTCTATAGTAGACACTATTGGGTTTGCCAAACCACCTGTAGTTGTTGTTGAGGCTGTGCGTGTAGCGGCTGAACTCCCTTTAATTGCTGTAGCAGTACCTCCACCAGCAATTATCGCTAATGACCAAGTTACAACAGGGTCAAGGTTTGCTGCAGTACTTACTACAACAGCAGTACCCGCAATTGCTGCCAATGGCACAGCAATGGTGTCTAATAAATTATCAAATACAGGTATGTAGTATGCACAAATTTCTAAAACTGTAGCTAGTCCTAAAGTGATTAATGCTGACATACTACCAACCCATTGCCAACTTTCATTTAATGGTATAACATCAAAATAAGCAGATAAACTTAGTAAAAACAAAGGTAAAAACACCCTAAAACCAACGGATGCCGCTAAACCTATTCCTAAAAAGACACTAATTAGGGTTTCAGAAATTTCTAACATAGTATTATTAATTTATTGAAATATACACAATTAATAGTCTTCTTTAAAAAAATCATTTCCAAAACCTATTAAATACAATTTGTCTTCAGCTCTGGTTATAGCCGTATACAACCATCTCATATAATCTTTTGATACACCATTGGGTAAATATGGTTGCTCAACAAAAACAGTTTTCCATTGCCCTCCTTGAGATTTATGACAGGTGATGGCATAAGAAAATTTAACTTGTAGTGCATTAAAGTATTTATTCTGCTTAATTTTCATAAACTTTTTATACTTAGAAGTTTCATTGGCATAATCTTTTTGAACCTCTTGATATAAACGGTTACTATCATCATAAGATAAGGCTGGTGACTCTGCTGTTATGGTATCTAAAAGCAATACGGTTTCAAAGGCTTTCATATTTGGATAATCAACCATTCTTACTTTAACTTCAGCAAATCTAAATCCGTAAAGCTCTTTAAATGAAAAAATTTCTAAAACTTCAATTATATCGCCATTAGCTATAAAACCAGCTTCACTATTTTCTTTTATCCAGAAGTAATTATTTTTTACAGTCATTAAATAATCACCAGCGTTCAAATCACTTTCTTGGTATAAAATTCTATTTCTAATTTGTTGATTATAAATATTGGCTCGCTTATTTGAACGTACAATTATTGCTGTATCTTCTTTACCGTCTGATGAATATGCCGTATCAATTGCATTTTGTATCTCGTAACCATCTTGCAAGCGTACTATGTCTGTAAAATTTTCTAAGTGAAATTGAAAAGAATCAAAATAATTAGATACCAATTGCTCTCGTAATAATGTTGCATTGCTTAAAATTCCAGAGTCTACAGTTTGTCGTACAACCTCATCCAACTCTATACAATCAATATCTTTATTGTAATTTAGGGCTAATTTATGCTCATCTAGAGCCGGGCTAACATCAAGTTTTACAGGTGGTAACTGTGCTGTATCTCCAATGAATACTAACTTACATTTATGGCCAGAGTAGACATATTGTAACAGATCATCTAATAATGACCCATTGTCAAACAATTTTGAATCTGCAGTAACATCCGAAATCATTGAAGCCTCATCAATAATGAAAATCGTGTTTTTGTGTTTGTTGGGTTGTAATACAAAACTTACACCGCCACCATTCTGTTTTTTAGGAAAATAAATTTTCTTATGAATTGTTAAAGCCTCACGCTTGGCATACTTTGAAATTACTTTTGCTGCCCTACCCGTTGGTGCTAATAACACTGCGCTTTTATGAGCATGCCATAAATTATTAACAAGAGTACTTATTAGTGTTGTCTTTCCTGTTCCTGCATACCCCTTTAGTACAAAGAGTTTTTCTAAATTTGTATCAAAAACAAACGATGATAAACGTTGTAAAACAACATCTTGTTTTAAAGTTAATTTAAATGGAAATTTTTCTATTAATAAATTATGAAATTCAGTCGTTGTCATCTAATGCTATCAGGGTGATAAATTGAATTTCAAAGATAGACAGTATTTTTTCTTTTATTACTTTACTGATTGAAAAAAAAATGTAAATTTGCGTACAACCATTAATTAAACCTTATAAATAATGATAACATTACTTTTAATTGTTTTAACACTAGTAGCTGTTTTTGTAATAGTGAAGTTAATTGATAAATACGTTCCACAAAGTAAAAAATGGATATTTACTATATTATTTTGGGTACTAGCAATAGTTATAGGTAAAGCTCTTTACGACTCTATCATGGAACCTATTGAGTTTAAAAAAACCAAAGAAGTACGTTATGCAAAAGTTATTGAAAACTTAAGAGATATTAGAGATGCCGAAGTTGCTCATAAAACAGTAACCGGTAAGTATAGTGGTGATTGGGCTGCTTTAGTTAAGTTTATAGATACTGCAAAATACACTTTAACTCAACGTAGAGATTCTACTATAGTTGATGTTGAGTTAACAAAGCAATTTGGTGGTGTTGAGATGACAAAAGATATTGTAATTATTGATACTATTGGAACTGCATCTGTTAAAGATTCAATCTTTAAAAACTCAACACGATACAAAACCATGATGAATGTTCCTGATACTGATGCTAAATTTGATTTAAAAGCTGGTATAATAGAAAAAGGAAGTTCTAAACTACCAGTGTTTGAAGCTAAAGTAGCAAAGAAAATTATTCTTGCTGGAGAGCCTGCATACCTAATTGCTGAAGAAGAAGAAACTGTTGCTGTAGATGGTGTTAACGGAACTGATTTGAGCGTAGGTTCAATGACTGAAATTAGCACGAACGGTAACTGGCCAAGAAAATATGACGAGAACTAATCGCATAAGCATATTATCAAATAAAGTATTGTCCGTTCAGGTTAGCTTGAATGGACTTTATTTTTGTGTGTTAGATACAACAGATAATAATATTTTACTTTTAAAGAAAGATATATTTAATGCACAAAAAAATCCAATTGAAATAGAAAAACGGGTTAGAGAAACCTTTGATACTACTCCTCTACTTCAACAAGACTTCAAAAAAGTTAATGTCATACACCACAATAATATCTGTTCCTTTGTTCCTAAAGGGCTGTATAATGACACTAATTTAATTGATTACTTAAAGTTTAATAACAAAATATTTGCGTCAGACTATATTGCTACTGATGAAATTACTTCAAAAAGCATCATGTCTGTCTATGTGCCTTTTGTAAATATTAATAATTACTTTTTTGAACAATTTGGTAGTTTTGAGTACCATCACTCTGCAACAATTTTAGTCAAAAACATACTCCAACAAAATATAAATTCTACCACAAAACTATATTGTAATGTGGCTAAAAATTCCTTTGAACTAATTTATGTAAAAGAAGGTAATCTTAATTTATATAACACCTTTGAATATGCGTCAACTGAAGACTTCATTTATTATATTTTATTTACCATTGAACAACTTCAGTTAGATACAGAAACTATTGATTTTATTTTATTGGGTGATATTGGTTTAGAAGACGATTTATACAGCATACTATACCAATACATTAGAAATGTATCTTTTGGTAGTAGACACACTCAATTTACCGTTACAGACCCTGAACAAAAGCCAAAATATGGCTATAACCATTTTAGCTTATTAAATTCTTTTTAAATGAGAATCATATCTGGAAAATATAAAGGTAGACGCATTACAGCACCTAAAAAACTACCTGTGCGCCCAACTACAGATTTAGCAAAAGAATCATTATTCAACATTGTAAACAATCACTTTTATATTGATCAGATTTCTGTACTAGATTTATTTTCTGGTACCGGTAACATCAGTTATGAATTTGCTTCAAGAGGTTGTCAAACAATAACTGCTGTAGATGCTGATTATGGATGTGCTGCATTTATAAAAAAAACAGCTAAAGACTTTGACTTTAATATTAGTGTTATAAAAAGTGATGTTTTTAAATTTTTAGAAAAAGTAAAAATTAATGCAACTATTATTTTTGCAGACCCCCCTTATGATTTTAGTGATGAAAAATTTGCTAAAATTCCCAGCTTAGTGTTTACTCATAATCTTTTAGCTCAAAATGGCTATTTAATTATTGAACACTCTAGCCATACCAACCTATCACATTTAAATTATTTTAGTCATTCAAAAAAATATGGTGGTTGTGTGTTTAGTTTTTTTGAACACCCTGAAGCAGGTAACTCTGAAGAGGAATAAAGCAAACTTTATTTTCTAAAATTTTTAGACTTTAAGTAATCATTAGCAATACGCTCACAGTGCTCTAGAGTTTCATTAACATCCTGAAAACTTGTTCTTGGGTTTATTAAACACATCCGCAATACAACCTGATTTTGAAGTAGTGTAGTTACTAATAATGCTTCTTTAGATTTTACAATTTCTGAAGAAATATACTGGTTCAAAGCATCTAACTCTATCTCTGTGAACTCTGAATTAATTGGGTGGTATCTAAAATTAATCACGGCAAGTGTTGCTGGTGAAATCACTTCCCAACTTGAGCTTTCCCTAAGTGCGTTTTCAACACGTTCAGCCAACTGAATATTATAGTCTATAGCTTTTCTAAATGCCGCTAAACCAAATGTTTTAACAGACATGTATAATTTGAGTGCTCTAAAACGTCGGGTTAATTGAATACCATGGTCATAGAAATTAATTTCAGAAGCATTCCCTTCTATATCTCTTAGGTACTCAGGTTTTTCACTAAATGTTTCACTTAACCATTTATGGTTTCTTACTAATAAACATCCCATTTCATAGGGTTGAAACATCCATTTATGCGGGTCAATAGTAAGTGAATCTGCTTTTTCAATTCCTGACAATGCTTTCTTTCCTTGTTTTGACAGTATGGCAGCCCCTCCATAAGCCCCATCAATATGAAACCAAATTTTTTCTGTTTTGCATATGGAAGCTATGGCGTTTAAAGGATCTACAGTTCCAGTATTTGTTGTTCCAGCAGATGCAATTATACAAAAAGGAAATAACCCTTCTAACTTATCTTTAGCTATTGCATTTTTTAGTTTATTGATTGCTATTTTAAATTCTATATCTGTAGGAATAATACGTATTTGTTCTTTTTTAAACCCCAATACACGTATAGCTTTTATATTTGACGAATGCGCCTGATCTGACATGTAAATAATTGCTTTTGAAAAATCATCGCCACAACGTTGTCTTCTTGCGGTAACTAAAGCAGTTAAATTAGCCATTGATCCACCACTTGTAAAAATACCACCACCTTTTTTTGAAGGGAATTTAAACAGTTTTAATAACCAATTCATGGTTACAATCTCTAATTCTGCAGCTGCAGGTGAGCCAACCCATCCTCCGGCAAACACATTAAAACCTGTTGCTAAAATATCACCAATTACACTCACATAATTGCTTGGTCCTGGTACAAATGAATAAGACTTAGGATGTGTTACAATATTACTTTTAGGTAAAACCTCATCAAGCACAAAGTTTAAAATTTGAGAAGCATCTGTAGCCTGTTCAGGAACAGTTTCTGAAAACAAACAATCCATTTCTTTTCGAGACGCTGTAGTAACAGGTTTTTTATCATTCTGAACATCAAAATGATCTACAATAGCATCAATTGCTTGATAGCCCAGTTGCTTCATTTCTGCCTTACTTAGTTCTAATTTATGTGAATTATCTGCCATCAAATCTAATTTACCACAAAAATAGATGAAATAGCACATTCCTTAACTGATAATTATCATAAATTAAATCGCTAACTCAACCTAATTTTACAAACTAATTAAATTGGTCAATATGCAATCTTTAGTTCAAAAATATAATGTCCCTGGTCCGCGTTACACAAGTTACCCCACTGTTCCCTATTGGAACAAAGAAGGTATTACCCTTCAAAATTGGATAAAAACATTTCAGCATTCATTTTCTGAAAGCAATCAGTCTGAAGGCATAAGTTTATACATTCATCTCCCTTTTTGTGAAAGTCTGTGCACATTTTGCGCATGCCATAAACACATTACTAAGCGTCATGAGGTTGAAGATGATTATATTGATACCGTACTAAAAGAGTGGCTATTATATTTGGAGCTTTTACTGGAGCGTCCAATTATTAAAGAAATTCATTTGGGTGGTGGTACGCCAACATTTTTTTCAAGCACAAACTTAAAACGGTTAATTAACGGTATTTTTAAATCTGCTGATAAACACCCTGAACATGAATTTAGTTTTGAAGGGCATCCAAACAATACCACCAAACAGCAGTTACAAGATTTATATGATTTAGGTTTTACTCGCGTTAGCTTCGGAGTTCAAGACTATGATGCAACAGTTCAAAAAGCAATACATCGAATACAACCTTTAGAAAATGTAAAAAACGTAACAGATTGGGCTAGAGACATTGGGTATACATCCATCAGTCATGATTTAATATTTGGTTTACCTTTTCAAACTTTAGAAAAAGTAAAAAACACCATTGATATAACCAATACTTTAAAGCCAGATCGTATTGCATTTTACAGCTATGCGCATGTGCCATGGATAAAAGGGGTTGGTCAACGTGGGTTTAATGAAAAGGATTTGCCCAAAGAAAACGAGAAAAGAACATTATATGAACAAGGAAAGAAGTGGTTAGAAGAAGCTGGGTATATTGAAATTGGTATGGATCATTTTGCCTTGGCTACAGATAGTTTATATGAAGCTACGGAAACGAAAACTTTACATCGGAATTTTATGGGGTATACTGCTAATAAAACGCAATTGATGATTGGTTTGGGCATGTCTGCTATTAGTGATTCATGGTATGCTTTTGCTCAAAATGCAAAAACAGTTAAAGACTATAAAAAACAAGTAAATGATAAGGTTATTCCTGTATTTAGAGGGCATGAGCTAAGTAAAGAAGATGTAGTTATACGTCAACATATATTAAATATTATGTGTCATTTTAAAACCTCTTGGAAGGCTACAGAACTTCAATTTGAAGGTTTACAAAAGTGCCTTAAATTACTTCATGAAATGGAACAAGACAAACTCGTTATTATTACCGAAAACACTCTAGAGGTGCCTAAGAATGCTAGAGCATATGTAAGAAACGTTTGTATGGCTTTTGATGTACAATTACAGCGTAATATGCCGTCTACAAAATTGTTTTCTATGACAATATAAACACCTCAAAAAAAAAAGGCTAATAATTAATTATTAGCCTTTTTTTTGAGGTGTTACAGGTTTAATACTGGTCTAATAAATAATTAATTAAATCTGTAGTTGTAACTATACCTACTAATTTTCCTTGTTCTTGTACTGGTAAAGCATGAAAATTTTCTTTTGCCAAAATTTTAGCAACATCATAAATTGTATCAGATGTAGTAACACTTGTTACTGTTTTCACCATTACTTGCCTTAAGCTAAACATATTATATACTACCGTATCTATATTTTCATCATCATCAAATGCAGCATCTGAGAAACTAATTCGCAATAAATCAGTATAACTTAACATGCCCTCAACTTGGTTATTATTTACTACCGGAATATGTCTTATATTATGTTTTTTGAACAAGCCCTCAGCTTTTTCTAAGGTATCAGTCAAATTTAACAACACTAAATTACTTGACATAATTTTTGAAACTGAAACTGCTTTTTTCATGTTGACACTGTTTTTTACCTTAAAAAAGATAGTTCTTAAAATTTGACAAAAGTCAAATTGCTCTTTTCTGTACTATAAAGTTAGTTAAAAATAAATAGTTCTAATGTTAAAAAACTGGCAAAAATTAATTGTTTCTAAAGACAAAGCCCAGGAGAGTTTGATAATAATAACGAACTCTCTTCAGGTGAAATATATGGTATTCCTAAGCCCATTCCTCTAAAAATAAATAAAACACCCAGTACAATTACAAAAATTGGAATGGCCTTTTGTAAACGTGCTCTAAAAGTTGCCGAAAACGCATCTTTTACATATAATAGTATGCTTAATAATGGAACTGTACCTAGACCGTATAACGCCATATACAGTGCTGATGTTAAACTATTTGTCATAGCTACTGCTCCTACCAAAGCGATATAGACCATACCACATGGCAAAAAACCATTAAAAAACCCTATCATAAAAATGGAATAAAAAGATTCTTTTTTAAGATATAACCCTAGTTGTAGTTTAAGTGAGTTTAATACACGAGTTAATGGCTTAAACCTTATAGTTAGCTTATGACTAATTTTAGGAAATAGTACTAAAAGAATCATTACAACACCTATTATTATAGACAGGTTTTGTTGCAATCCTGATAAAAATAAACCTTTGCCAACTAAACCAAATAATGCCCCTAGTATACTGTAAGCAACTATACGTCCTAAATGATATAAAAGTATTTGAATATGTTTTTTTACAGCACTATTTCTACTTAAGGGTAATAGCATGGCAATTGGTCCACACATGCCTATGCAATGTAAACTCCCTAAAAGCCCTAATATGAATCCTGCTAAAAGCATTTTATAATAAGAGATCTTGTTTATAAAGGTAAGCTGTACCATTACAGGTGAAATCAACAACAATGTTCCAGCGACCACCAACAAGATCTTTTTTCGGTAAAAACAAGATGTTGGAAGAAACCACTAAAGGAATTTCTAAATCCAATTTCTCGTTGGATGGTCTGTACAGGAACATTTTTCCTTTAATTTTATTAGAGGGCAGTTCTTCCGGAAAAACTACAAATAGCCCTTTTTCAGTAACATCAACTTTAATAGTCTCTTTTAACAATTGTAAGTTTTGTTCTTTATCTATTTCTTTTTGAAACACTAATTCATTCTTATAATAATCAGTTGCTACTAAGTCATGATCATATTTTGAATTCGTAGACATTTTAATTACGAAAAATAAAATAAACGCCATAAATGCGGCTATAGCAATTACAATTGATGTTCCCCAGTTAATTTTCATATTCACTTTTTTATCTAAATCGTCTAGGCCCTAAAAAGTTTGTAGACGTTGTTTCTATTTTTTTACCATTACTAAAAATACCTACTTTAATCTTTTCACGATCTTTAGTTAATTCTGATTTTGGAATTTCTATGAATAGCGTTCCTGTTGATAAGGCTTGGGCATCAAGAGAAATTTCAGATATTCCAACAACATTGATTTCTCCTTTATGAGATAACAATTTAAACTGTAAATTAGATATATCTTCACTTGTTTTATTAACCAGTTTATATGTAAATACATTACTAATAACCCCGTTTGCTTTTTTTTCATATAATTGTCCAGGCAGCTTTAATAAACTTGCTTCAATATCATTTCTGAGAAATAACATGACACTCATTACTGCTAACAATAGTAGCAATACAATGGAATAAGCTTTATTTCGTGTTGTAAATATGGTTTGTTTACCTTTACTGATATTATCTTCAGAATCATAGCGTATTAACCCTTTAGGTAAATTAACTTTTTCCATCATGAAGTCACAAGCATCAATACATGCAGTACAATTCACACATTCCAATTGTGTTCCGTTTCTAATATCAATACCCGTTGGGCATACTTGAACACATTGGTTACAGTCAATACAATCTCCTTTTCCTAGAGCATTTCTATCTTCATTCTTTTTAAATTTCGAACGCCCTTCTGTACGTTCTCCCCTTACATAATCATAAGCAATGTTGATGGTTTTATTATCCAACAACACCCCTTGAAGTCTACCGTATGGGCAAGCAATTATACACACTTGCTCCCTAAACCATGAAAACACAAAAAAGAATACTGTTGTGAAAATTAAGAGTAAAGCTAGGGTACCAAGATGAGATAAGGGTTCATTAACAATATAATTAATCAAGACATCACCTCCTATGAAATAGGCTAAGAAAACATTTGCAATTAAAAAGGATATTGCATAAAAAATAGTCCATTTTAATAACCGTTTTCTTATTTTTTCAGTGGTCCATTTTTGCTTATCTAACCTTATTTGAGCTCCTCTATCGCCCTCTATAGCATACTCTATTTTTCTAAACACCATTTCCATAAAAATAGTTTGCGGACAAATCCATCCACAGAAAATTCGTCCAAAAATAACTGTAAACAAAACGATGAATAGCACACCAATAATCATAGCCATAACCAACAAATGAAAGTCTTGTGGCCAAAAAGGGAAGCTAAAAATATTGAATTTCCTATCTATAACATTAAACAGTAAAAACTGATTGCCGTTAATTTTTAAAAAAGGAAAAGAAAACAAACACAACAACAACAACCAACTAATGTATGTTCTATATTTATAAAATCTACCAGAAGGTTTCTTGGGGAAAACCCAATTCCGTTTACCTTCATCAGTAATCGTACCGATAGAATCTCTAAATACTTCTTTTCCTTGATCAGACATCTAATTTCCTTAACTTAATTGATCTTACTTTTTATACCTTTTGAGCAACTACTTACTCTACCTTCCAAAGTTCTCCTTCTGGAGCTTTAGCTCCTGCAGGATTTGTACCTGCAAGTGTTAAAATATACGATGCTACTTGTTGTATTTCTGATGGTTTTAATCCTTTTTTAGACCAAGCCTCCATTCCTTTTGAAGGTCTACCTCCTTGTGAAATTGTTTTAAACACATTGTTTATTCCTCCACCTAATACCCAGTGCTCATCTGTTAGGTTTGGCCCTATACTTCCGCCGCCGTCTGGTTTATGACAAACAGCACAATTTTGTATAAAAACCGCTTTACCTGCTTCTAAATCTGACGCTTCTGTTAAAGCGACAACAGTTGTGTAATCAACCAAATCTTTTGCTGTTTTTTTATACTCTTCTATTTCAATTCGCGCAATTTCCATTTCATTTTCAAACTCTTGAATTTGAGTATCACCATCAAACACGTGGTATCTGGCCATATAAACTACTGCAAAAACAATAGTTCCGTAAAATCCCCACACCCACCATGGTGGTAAAGAATTGTCTAATTCTTTTATACCGTCATAATTATGATTTAGAACAATTTCTTCCTCTTGTTCTAATGGTGTAGCATTTGTAGCGTTCTTTAATAAATTTGATAACCATGATGGTTTGTTAACAACAGCATTAATTTTAGCTTGCCTCTCTTCTTCAGAAAGCATTTGTAACATCATGCTGTTAATTGCAGCATAACAAACCTCAAAAACTATTATGATAAATAGAATTAACACTAATAGTATTGCTATTTCAGGGTACTTGATAAATGCTGGCTGGTTACCAGAATCAATGAAATATTCTAGAATTCCTGCAGAACCAAAAAATATTAATGGTATTCTAATATGAAGTGGGAAATATCGTTTCATAGTTAACTGTTTTTTTTAATGATCTAATGGTAACTGACTTACTTTATCTATATAAGAACTTTTTGACTTTATAACCCACCAGAATAAGGCTATAAAAAAAGCAAAAAAGATAAGTAGTGAAATGATGGGGTATATTTCTATACCCTCAATCGTTTCCATGTGATGTTTAATGAATTTTAACATAGTTATTTTAATTTTGGGCCGTTTCTTTTACTTTAATATCAGTTCCTAAACGTTGTAAGTATCCTATTAATGCAATAATTTCTCGATCTTTTAACGGAATGAATTCACCACCTTTTTCTGCGGCTTCTTCTTTAAATGATGTGTTAATATCATCGTTCAATAATAAATCATCAGCTATCGCTTTAGCTTGCTTTTCAATTGTTGCATCTACATTTTGAATTTCAGCTTCAGTATACGGCACACCTAAAGTTACCATAGCTTCCATTTTATCTGCTGTTTTAGAATAATCTTGTTTATCAGCAATAATCCACGGGTATCTTGGCATTAATGATTTTTCTTCAATAGCCTGAGGGTCATACATGTGGTTAAAATGCCAAACATTAGACTTTAAGCCTCCTTCACGATGTAAATCTGGCCCTGTACGTTTTGACCCCCATAAAAATGGATGATCATAAACAAACTCTCCTGCTTTTGAATATTCTCCATATCGTTCTACTTCTGAGCGGAATGGCCTTACCATTTGTGAGTGACATGACACACAACCTTCTCTAATGTAGATATCTCTACCTTCTAACTCTAATGGGGTGTATGGTTTCACGCTACTTATTGTTGGTATGTTAGAATCGACCATTAAAGTGGGTACAATTTGTATGACTCCTCCAATAAGTATTGCTACTGTTGCTAGTATTGATAACTGTACTGGTTTACGTTCTAACCATACATGAAATGTTTCACCGCTTAAACGTCCTTTTCCTAATTTTTGTAATTCAGGAGCTTCCGCTAATTCATCTGTAACTTTTTCTCCTGATTGTACTGTTTTTATCATGTTAAATAACATTACAAAGGCGCCTAATATGTATAAAGATCCTCCAATAGCTCGCATCCAATACATTGGCATAATTTCAACAATAGTATCAACAAAGCTGTATACTAAAGTTCCTTCAGGTGCAAATTGTTTCCACATTTCAGCTTGAACGAATCCGGCAACATACATAGGCAATGCATATAATATGATTCCTAAAGTACCTAACCAGAAGTGGGTATTAGCTAACTTTACAGAATGTAATGATGTTTTAAACATTCTTGGTACTAACCAATAAATCATACCAAATGCTAAGAATCCATTCCAGGCTAAAGCTCCAACGTGAACGTGGGCAATAATCCAATCTGTAAAATGTGCTATGGCATTTACATTTTTTAATGATAACATTGGTCCTTCAAAAGTTGCCATACCATAACCGGTAATGGCTACTACCATAAATTTTAAAACAGGATCAACACGAACTTTATCCCATGCTCCTCTAAGTGTCAACAAACCATTTATCATTCCACCCCATGATGGTGCTAATAACATAATTGAAAAGGCAACCCCTAAATTCTGTGCCCAATCAGGTAACGCTGTATATAATAAATGATGCGGTCCTGCCCATATATATATGAATATTAAAGACCAAAAGTGAACAATTGATAATTTGTAAGAATAAACAGGTCTTTCTGCTGCTTTTGGTACAAAGTAGTACATTAATCCTAAAAACGGTGTTGTTAAAAAGAACGCTACCGCGTTATGACCGTACCACCATTGTACTAAGGCGTCTTGAACACCTGCATATACTGAATAACTTTTTAAGAAAGATACAGGCAACTCTAAACTATTAAATACATGTAAAACAGTTACTGTTACAAATGTTCCTAAATAAAACCAGATAGCAACATACAAGTGGCGTTCTCTTCGTTTTAAAATAGTCCATATCATATTAGCACCAAACGCTAACCATACCACAGCAATTGCTATATCTATAGGCCATTCAAGCTCGGCGTATTCTTTACTAGAGGTGTACCCTAATGGTAAGGTTATTGCAGCAGCAACAATAATTGCTTGCCACCCCCAGAAGTTTAGCTTGCTCAAAAAATCACTCGCCATTCTTGCTTTCAACAATCGTTGTAACGAGTAATATACACCCGCAAAAATAGCATTACCAACAAAAGCAAATATCACTGCATTTGTATGTAAAGGTCTTAATCTACCAAAACTCAACCATGATATGCCATCGGTTAGGTTAGGGAAAATAAACATTAATGCTAGTAATAAACCAACACTCATACCTACTATTCCCCATAAAATGGTTGCGTAGATAAAGTTCTTTACAACTTTGTTGTCATAATAAAATTGCTGTAGTTCCATAAAGTTATTATTTGTTTTTTTTAGGAGATTTTACCACTAATTCGTCATCAAAAAGCATGCGTACAGACGGTGTGTATGAATCGTCATACTGCCCTTTTTTTACAGCAATAATAAAGGCTATAAAAAATAAAACCGCTACAATAATACTGATGGTGATTAAAATGTATATCACTCCCATATCTTAATTTTTACCTAAAACAAAGGTATTGTTAGAGCTTTATTAAAACTATGACATTTATCATCTTTTGAATTAATTTAAGATATTTTACTTCAAATATTTTCGTGTAATTATGTTTGATATTATGGTTACAAAAACAACTACTGTTATAGAACTTAAGGGCATTAATATTGCCGCTATAATTGGTAATAAATTTCCAGTAACTGCAAAGGAGAGTCCAATTATATTATACAAAAAAGATAGTATAAAACTTGCTATCACAAGGCGCTTTGCGCGTTTTGAAATTATAAGAATTGAGGGAATGTTTTGAAATTGTGAAGCGTCAATTATAGCATCACATGCAGGAGAAAACACATTTACATTTTCAGCTATTACTACACCTACATCACTTTGTGCTAATGCCCCGGAGTCATTTAACCCATCGCCTATCATTAAAACATGCTCACCTGCATTTTGACGTGCTTTAATATAATTTAATTTATCTTCTGGCTTTTGTTCAAATAATAAGTCTACATCTGCAGGCAGTTCTTTTTTCAAATAGTTTTCCTCCCCTTTATTATCACCTGAAAGCACAACCAAATTATACTGTTTAGATAAGTTTTTAAATACTGAAAATACACTTGATCGGTATTTGTTTTTAAATTGATAGCTCCCCACAACCTTTTCATCTACAGATATAAAAACCTGTGTCTGATTAAGCTCCGATTTTTTAGCATTAACAAAAGATGCTGAACCTATTTTATAATGACGCGTATTTACTACACCCTCTACGCCTTTTCCAATGGTTTCTTTAAAACCTGTTACATTTAAAATTTGATCATCATCATGCTTTAAAAAATCATACAACATTCTACTTAACGGGTGATTTGATGCTCTTAAAATTGATTTTACCGACATCAAATCTTGTGCTGACATTATTTCTCCTTCATAAAGTACAGTATTGCCTTCTCTTTGAGTTAATGTTCCTGTTTTATCAAACACAACGGTCGTTATTTTTGAAAGCGATTCAATAACCATCGTATTTTTTAAATACAGTTGATGTTTACCAAATATACGCAGCACATTACCTAAAGTAAACGGCGCCGACAAGGCTAATGCACATGGACAAGCTACAATAAGAACTGCCGTAATAGCGTTAATTACAATGCTTTTATCAACAATAAACCAATAAAGAGCAGTAAGTATTGTAATTGCTAAAATTATGGCTGTAAAGTACTTACTAATTGCATCTGTAATGGTCTCTAGTTTATCTTGTTTATTTATTGAAAACACATCATTACTCCACAATTGTGTTAAATAACTTTGCGACATGGATTTGGTAACTTCAACTTCAATGATGCCGTTGGTTTGCTTACCTCCAGCAAAGAGCGTTTCTCCAGAAGCTTTTTTTACTGGGTTAGACTCTCCTGTTACAAAACTATAATCAATACAAGCATCTCCTTTTATTAAAATGGCATCAACAGGTAACAGCTCTTCGTTTCTGATAAGCAATCTATCACCTGCGGCTATATCATGAACTGGTATAGCAAGCTCTTTTTCATCTTGAAGTTTAGTGACTGCTATTGGAAAATAGGATTTGTAATCCCGTTCAAAAGATAAAAAGCTATAGGTTTTTTGTTGAAAAAATTTACCTAACAATAAAAAGAATACCAATCCGCATAAGCTATCAAAAAAACCTTGACCTGTATGGGTAATAACTTCATATGAGCTTCTAAAAAACAGCACTAATATTCCTAAGGCTATTGGCACATCAATATTTAACAACTTGTGTTTTAACCCCTTGTATGCAGATACAAAATAATCTTGTGACGCATAAAAAACAACAGGTAAAGAGAATACCAACATTATTTGACGAAAGAATGGTTTGTATAAATCTAACCAGTACTCATTCAATTCAAAATATTCTGGGAAAGATAAAAACATGACATTCCCAAAGGCAAAACCTGCTGTTACCAACTTAAATAATAACGAATAATCTTTACGGCTTGATTTTTTTTTAGAATCCTCTAAACTAATATAAGGATCATAACCAATACTACTCAGCAGTACCACAACTTGTTGTAAGCTTACATTGTTCTTGTGATATGTAATTCGAACAGTTTTTTTTGAGAAATTTACTTGAGATGTCACAATATAATTATTCAATTTATTCAAGTTTTCAAGTACCCAAATACATGAACTACAGTGAATATGAGGAATATATAAGGTGGTTATTTGAATTGTTTCATCGTCAAAATCTATTAAGCTATTTACAATTGATTCATTTGTTAAATAATCATATGTATTGCTTAGCACTTCTGGAGATTTCCCCGGAGTTTGTTCTAAATCGTAATATTTTGTAAGCGCATTCTGATTTAGTATTTCGTAAACCGTTTTACAACCGTTACAACAAAACAACTTCTCATCAAAATGAACATACACTGAGTTTGTGTCGCCACAATGAAAACAGAGTTGTTCGTTCATTATCTTATTTTTACCGATTACAAATTTCAATAGATAAGACAGTTAATACAATGATATTTGTCATATTTCTATAACTTTGTATTATAATTTTCGATTTATGGGAAAATGCCACCAATGTATTATCAGACATTTTAATAGCTTCAAATCTTTATCAACTGAAGAATTAACCTGTATATCTGATTCAAAAACTGAAATGATCTTTAAAAAAGGGCAAGTCGTTTTTACTGAAGGCTCTTCAATTAATGGTGTTTTTTGTGTTAAGTCTGGAAAGTGCAAATTATCAAAACTGAATAGCAACGGGAAAGAGCAAATAGTTCGTTTTGTAAAAGGTGGTGATGTGTTAGGTTACCGCTCTGTTATTGCCGATGAACCAGTTACATTAACTGTTACAGCTTTAGATGATATGAATGCCTGCTTCATCCCTAAATCTGATATTTTTGAAGCCTTAGAAAAGAACCCGAAATTTATCATGGATATGATGAAAACCGCGTGTTCAGATTTAAAAGACGCCAATATGACGCTTTCAAAAATGGCGCAAAAAAATGTTAGAGAACGCTTAGCTGACACGTTATTGTTTTTAGAAGAAACATTTGACATTACAGAAGATGGCTATATAGATGTTCAATTAAGTAGGGAAGAAATTTCAAGCATTATTGGTACAGCTACCGAATCTGCAATACGCTTATTATCAGGATTCAAAAAAGAAAGATTAATTAATTTAAAAGGAAAAAGGATTCAGGTTTTAGATGCTCAAAAACTAAGAAATATTTCCGAGGGGTTTTAAAACACGTTTATATTACCCTTTTTTTTCTACATATTTACTATCCTTTATCAGTGTTTAATATGATAAAAATCATTTGACACAACACCTATAACAAGGAACTTTGTAATAAATAATTTTATTATGAAGTACATTAAATTGGTAATGCTACTATTCATTACTACACTAACACAAAATACATTTTGTCAAGTTGATATCAATTTTGAATTAAGACCAAGAGCTGAATACAGACATGGTTATAAAACATTATATCATGATGGCATAGATCCTACCGTATTCGTTTCTCAACGCTCACAGTTAAACACGAAATACACCAGTAACAAATTAAAACTAAAATTGAGTCTGCAAGATGTACGTGTTTGGGGAGATGTACCTACTCTTAATACCAAAGATAATTTAGGCACAAATTTACATGAAGCTTGGGCGGAGTTATCACTAAACCCAAAATTAGGCTTAAAAATTGGGCGTCAGGAAATTAGCCTAGATGATCATAGAATTTTTGGTAACACCAATTGGGCACAACAAGCTAGAAGTCATGATATAGCCATACTAAAATACCAAAAAGAAACCTTTAAAATTGATGTCGCGGTAGCTTACAATCAAGATATTTACGAACCAACAAATAGCATTTATGGCGATGAAAATTTAGCCGTAACAAACAATTATAAAACACTACAATATGTGTGGTTACATAAAGATTGGTCACAGTTCAAAGCTAGCTTATTAGTCCTAAATAACGGAATGCAGTACATTGATTTAATTGACTCTGATAAGAACGAAACTCGTTTCAGTCAAATGGCTGGTACGCACCTGAACTACACAAAGGGAAAATTAAACCTAACATCTAATTTGTATTACCAATTCGGAAAAGATAGAGCAGATAATAATTTGAGCGCATACCTATTAAACTTAGATGCTAGTTATAAAATATCACCAAAAATCACTTCTGGCTTAGGTGTTGAACTAATTAGTGGTAATGAAAACGGTACACCTTCAAACGGAAACAACAATGCCTTCACTCCTCTTTATGGGACCAATCATAAATTCAATGGATTAATGGATTATTTCTATGTTGGAAATCATTCAGATAATGTTGGCTTGTTAGACATCAATTTAAAAACGACGATAACATTTACTGAAAAATCTAACTTATATGTTGGTATTCATAATTTCTCTGCTGCCGCAAAACGCACAAATACAGGTAAGCAATTAGGACATGAATTCGACTTTGTATATGCCTACAAATTACAGCAAGATGTCATGCTAAAAGCTGGATATTCTCACTTTTTTGCAGCAGACGGTATGGAAACCTTGCCAAACGGAAATTCATCCGGAGCTACTAATAATTTAGGGTGGTTAATGGTAGTAATTAAACCAACCTTGTTTAAAAACACCCCTGAATAGTAGCATGACAATTATCATATATTTTAAGCCATTAAGTAAGTAACTTTATATAAAATGAGTAAGTATTCTTCATGTGATTCAGTACAAATTTACACCATACCACATAAGTGTTCTTATTTAAACAATACAATAAAAAACAATTTCTAACTAAATAATAAAACAGATGAAAAAAATTGGACTATTACTAATGCTTTGTGTAGCAACACTAACCATAAGTTGCAAAAAAGAAAAAGAAACGCAAAATGAAGTTGTTTTAAAAGATACTGCTTCAATCAACATCAAAGGTACTATGGATGCTGAGTTAACAGCACCACCACATGTGCCAGCATCTGTGGGTGATCGTCGCGCTAAACGGCTTATTGTTAATATGGAAATTCTTGAACAAGAAGGTACAATGACAGACGGAACAACGTATATGTATTGGACTTTTGGAGGATCAGTACCTGGAAGCTTTATTAGAACAAGAGTTGGTGATGAAGTAGAATTTACATTATCAAACCATCCTGATAATAAATTACCGCATAACATCGATTTACATGCGGTAACGGGGCCTGGTGGTGGAGCAACATCTTCTTTTGTAGCACCTGGTCATAAAAAAACGTTTTCTTTTAAAACATTAAACCCTGGTTTGTATGTGTATCACTGTGCTACTGCCCCGGTAGGAATGCACATTGCAAATGGAATGTATGGTTTAATTTTAGTTGAACCAGAAGGCGGTTTACCTCCTGTTGATAAAGAATACTACATCATGCAAGGTGATTTTTACACAAAAGGAGAAAATGGTGCCCCTGGATTGCAAGCTTTTGATATGAAGAAAGCTGTAGATGAAGATGCCGATTATGTGGTGTTTAATGGTAAAGTGGGAGCTTTAACTGGTGACAATGCTATTACCGCAAATGTTGGAGAAACTGTACGGTTATACATGGGTAATGGTGGTCCAAACTTAGTATCATCTTTTCATGTAATTGGAGAAATATTTGATAAGGTACATGTTGAAGGAGGTTCTACTATAAATGAAAATGTACAAACAACATTAATTCCTGCTGGTGGTGCTGCCATTGTAGAGTTTAAAGTAGATGTGCCTGGAACATTAATTTTGGTTGACCATTCAATCTTTAGAGCATTTAATAAAGGAGCTTTAGGAATGTTAAAAGTTAATGGTAAGGAAAACAAGCAACTGTATTCTGGTGTAATGCAAGAAGGTATTTACCTTCCTGAGGGAGCTACGTTACAAACCATGCCTGATGATGAAAACGCTGTTAAAGAGGTTGTTTCTACTAAAGAAAAACCCTTAGCTGAAAAAATTACCTCTGGTAAAAGTTTGTATAATAAAACCTGTTTCGCCTGTCATCAAGCCAACGGACAAGGGATACCAAATGCCTTCCCTCCGCTTGCAAAATCAGATTATTTAAATGCTGATGAAAAAAGAGCTATTGGTGTTGTTATACATGGTAAATCAGGGGAAATTACTGTAAATGGTGTCAAATACAATAGTGTTATGACCAAGCAAAACTTAACTGATGAAGAAGTTGCCGATGTTCTAACTTACGTGTACAGTGCTTGGGGCAATAATAAAACTAACGTGAAAATATCTACCGTTCAAGAAGTGAGAAACGGTCATTAAACACCAATCATAAAGTACTGTTTCAAGAGTGTTATTGCACCATGCAAATGTGTGACCCCACAATACCAGTCTGAAATGGTACTTTTTACAAAACAAAACGGCTACAAAATAATATGCTTTGTAGCCGTTTTGTTTTGTAGTTATAGTGTATAGAAACCATGAGGGTCTTCATAAGTAAGCTATTAATTAAACTCGTTGTTGACAACTAGTTAATTCAGCTCTAAAATTGATTTGTGAGTTTTTAAATGAGTATTTGTTGTTTCTAAAATTTTATTGATATTATTTTTAACCCACTCTGGAGATTTTGGATGAAAAATTAATTCATAAGGAAATTTTTCAAAATCTATAAAATCTAATTCTATTCCAGTTTTGTCGTGCAAACCTGCATGATTTTTTTCTGATTTTTTTCGGTGTATAGATGGGTGATAATCAATGGGAGGAATTTTTTTAAATTCTTTTTTTAAGATTATTCTAAACTCTTTCTCGTGTTGAAAACTAATATCTTTAATAAATATAGAGTCAGGTAATTTAGTTCCTTTAATTTTAGGAGATATAAAATCGACATACTTAATTGGACTACAAACTACTTCAATGTCTTCATAATAACTCAGTAATCCTTTCTCTGATATGATATTTTTAAAATCTGAATATTTAATTTTTATAGCGACACTATTTGGGGAACTGTATAAATTCCACATAGCAACTGATTCAGAATAATCATTTGCCATAAACCAACAATTTGCGAAATTTGATTTCTGAATTTGATTGATTTTCTCGTCTATTTTATTCATCATACCTCCATTTACCTCAACAGAGACTCCACCAACCATTTTATTTATTTCTGGATCATTTTCTAAGGCTTTTATACAGTTTTGATAAAATAAATGACTAATCCTTGTTCCTTCTTTTTGATCCTCAAATTTATCAAGTCTCGTGAAAAACAATGATTTATTCAGTATAAATGATAAAAATTTATGTGTATCAATATATCTCCACAAATATGTATTTTCATCAATACCCTTATCATTAATAAACTTTACAGAAGTTTTTTTTGTTTTCATTACCTACATATTTCTTAACGTGTTTAAAGATGTAAGTTAACAAAAAAACACTAACCAAGAGCGGCCTGATTAGTGCTTTAAATCTATAATTTTGTAGTTTCTAAAATTACTCAGTCACTTGAATAATTTTAGACACCGTTTCTTCATTATCTACACCTAAACCTTCTTGCTGATGTACCAATTCCCCTTTCTTATTAAACACACTAATGATGTTTGAATGAGAGAAATCAATAGGTGATATTTCTTTATACTTTACAGCTAAAACATTTGCAAACTCGCGCACACCGTTTACAGAACCTTGTAAAAACGTCCAGTGTTCATCATCCATTTTATTGTCAATAGCAAAGGTTTTTAAACGCTCTGGCGTATCCGTTTCAGGATCAATACTTATTAAAATAAATTGGGTGTTTTTAAGTTTTGGCTGTGGTATTTGACGCGCAATATTTCTCATATCAGCCACTAATCTAGGGCATGCTGCTTTACATGATGTGTAAATCATAACCATGACTAAGGTGTTTCCTTTTAAGTCTTTCAACTGAATTGATTCCCCTTCTTCAGTAGCCCATGACGTTGTTAAGTTGAATATTGATGTTTCAGATATGTCATTTGTCGTCGATGTTGTAGCTACTTCAAGCACCTGAAGATCCATTTTACACACGGCACAACTACCCGATTCTTTAAAGGTTTTTTCTCCTTCACACTTCATTGGACATTGATAGGACAGGTTATTTCTAGAGTCAGATGTTTTTGAGTTACATGCCGTAAAAGTTAGCAGAACAATAAATACAGACAGTAGTAATTTATAAATTTTCATAGGTTTCATTTTAACTATTATTATTTCACACATCTAAACCCTAAATTTTGCATGGTGTATTTCGCTTTAACGCTTCCTCTAATGGCATAGCGCATAAACGCTGCATAGTTCATTAAATCTGTCGCACCAATGGCACCACTACCACAAAACAAATTGCTATCATTATCAACATCTTTACGTGATTCTCCAGATACTAGCACAGAATTAAAATCTGAAGTCCACTCCCAAACTAAACCGTGCAAATCATATACATTCCAATAATTTTTAAAGGTTGAACCAATGTCATTATTAAATGTTTTAGGCTTTTCATACCATGATAAAATGTATTCATTGTATGTAGAAATTGTTCGTGCATCAGGCTGTGTTTCATTTGCCATAGCCACATATTCCCATTCATCTATGGTGGGTAATCGTTTCCCTTGGCATTGACAATAAGCATTGGCAGCAAACCAAGACACATTAGTTACTGGCGCAATTAAAGATTGGGCATGACCAATTTGAGTATCTGATTGCCATTTATTAAGGTAGCTTTCATCAGCAAATAATCGAATCACTTTAGAGCGTTTCCATTTGGGATATTCTTTTACAAATTGCACGTAATCTTGATGAGTAACTGGATATACATCCATTTGAAAATCGGCAATTGTAACCTTTAAAGAATCTCTTCCGTAAAGCGGAATATAAGTACCTCCTTTAATTTGTGCCATTCGAGATTGGGCACTGGTTAAACAAGTACAAAAAAGGGAGAGGTAAATAAGTGTCTTTAATATAATACGCAGCATCATTAAGTAACCTTAATTTTATGATAAAGGTACTACTTATTACCCTCTGTAATTATGACATATATCATAATTACAGAGGGTATAAAATTAATCTTCTTCAAACTCTAAAGATTCGCCACTTACATCAAAATCAGTGTCTGTATCTTCATCGTCATCAATAAATTCTTGTAAGGCTTTATCTAATTTCACACCAACCTTAACCAAATAAATAGTATCATCTGTACGCACTTCAACAGCCTCTACTGTTTCATTTTTACTATTTTTAAAGGTAATCACATCAGTAGAATCTATACCAGACGGATATTCTTCTGCCAGTAAGTTTAAGATGTTTGATGTTAACTTTTTATAATCTACTATTACTCGTTTCATAATATTACATTTTTAATAAGTACGCAAAAATTAATGGTGCTACAATTGTAGCGTCTGACTCTATCATATATTTTGGTGTGTCAATATTTAATTTACCCCATGTAATTTTTTCATTAGGTACGGCTCCAGAATACGATCCGTAACTTGTTGTAGAATCACTAATCTGACAGAAATAACTCCAAAATGGCGTATCAGTTCGTTCCATATCTTGATATAGCATGGGTACAACACATATTGGGAAATCACCTGCAATACCACCGCCTATTTGGAAAAAGCCTATACCATTATCAGAATTTTCTGTATACCAATCAGCAAGAAATGTCATGTATTCAATACCTGATTTCATTGTTTGTGCCTTTAGTTCTCCTTTCAAAACATAGGAAGCAAAAATGTTTCCCATGGTAGAGTCTTCCCAACCCGGACATATAATTGGTAAGTTTTTTTCGGCCGCAGCATACATCCAAGAATCTTTAATATCAATTTCATAATACTGCTCTAAAACTCCTGATAGTAATAACTTATACATATACTCATGTGGCAAGTAGCGTTCACCTTTAGCTTCGGCATCATGCCATATTTTCACAATATGATCTTGTATTCTTCTAAATGCTTCTTCTTCTGGGATACAAGTATCGGTCACACGGTTCAGTCCTTTTTCTAATAATTGCCATTCATCTTCCGGAGTTAAATCGCGATAATTTGGCACCCGCTTATAATGTGAATGTGCTACCAAATTCATAATATCTTCTTCTAAATTTGCTCCAGTACACGATATGATATGCACTTTATCTTGGCGAATCATTTCTGAAAAAATTTTACCAATTTCAGCTGTACTCATTGCTCCTGCTAATGACACTAACATTTTAGAGCCATTGTTTAACTGTGCTTCATACCCTTTTGCAGCGTCAACTACAGTTGCTGAATTAAAGTGTAAAAAGTATTTTTCTATAAAATTTGTAATAGGTGTATTCATTTTTAAATTATTTTTTCTATTATAACTTGTACGACTTCAAATAGGATTAATATGATAATAATCCATTCTAACATACTGCTATATTTGTGTTGTAAAATATCCTTAAATAGGTCTAAATTTTCTTTGATAACATTTAAGTTGTATTGTATACCATTATGACGATTTACAATATCCAACTCATCTTTTAATTGATAATCTAATTTTGATAAGCCTTCATTTGACCATGCTAAATCTGACGAATCAAAAATAAATAGGTTTTCGGCTATACTATTTTTAACATTCATTGTTTTACCAATAAAAATACGCATCTGTTTTTTTGACAGTTTAATATGTCCTGTTTTCTCTAATTGTTTGGCATATACCAATGTGCTTTCATGTAACACAGCTGTGGTGTTTAAATAGTACTTTAAAGCTACTGATTGCGCTAAATTTAACATAATTATATGTGCAACATCAACAGAGAGTTCATGTACTTGAATTTTATCAAAATCAACTTCTATGGTATTTCCAAAGCATATATTAGAGGATTCTGTCAACAACCCTTTTTGATTTATTGAACTTGAAGGCAATAATGCAAACACCTCATTTGTGATCGTGTCAGAACAGTTTAAAAACACGACACTACCATAATCTTTCAAATAGATGTACTGATCTTTCGCTACTTCAAACAGTAAAAAAGAATGTTCTCTTTTTAAAGGTTCAAACGCATAAGATAACCGAAAAGCTCTCAAGTCAATGCGGTTATCTAAATGGTATGCTACTACATTATAACTCATTTTTTACACCATTAAAAATCATCGTTATCGTTTTTAAATTTCGTCAATTTAGGTGCTGAATTTTTAATAGTTACATCGTCGTTATCATAAGTATCATCATTAGATAAAAACTTATAGCTTAACATTTTGTAATACAATTTAGCTGCTAAAAAATCTGAAGATTTTTCGTGCACATTAGGACATAACTCTACAATATCAAATCCTACGACGTTTTTAGCTTCAAACACTTTTTTTAAAAAATCTAATGTTTCATACCAAAACAACCCTCCAGGTTCTGGAGTACCAGTAGATGGCATTAATGACGGATCTATAGCGTCTAGATCAAATGTAATAAACACATTTTCTGTTAATTGATCTATCACGTCATCAACCCAATAATCGTTCGTTGCCATATCATGGGCAAAAAACGTTTTATCAGGGTTCATAACTGATTTTTCAGATACATCCATACTCCTAATACCTACTTGTACTAAGTTTGTAGTCTGGCTGGCTTCATATACTGCACAAGCGTGGTTGCATGACGAGCCTTCATACTCTTTTCTTAAATCGGCATGTGCATCAATATGTAGCACAGATAAATTATTAAAACATTCATTAAACGCTCTAATTGTACCAATAGAAATTGAATGCTCACCTCCAAAAATTGTTACAAACTTGTTTTTATTGATATATTTTTTTGTTGTTTCATGAACAGCTTCAACCATTGCTTCTGGAGAAGAATTTTCTAGTACAGCATCAGCCAAATAAACTCCATTTTTATAAACTTCAGTTTCTGTTTCAATATCATAAAGTTCCATATTCTCTGAAGCATTTAAAAATGCCTCAGGACCTTTATCTGCTCCTTTTTGCCATGTACTTGTACCATCATAAGGTACAGGAATTAATACTGTTTTTGCAGTTTCTAATTTTGCGTATTGATCAGGAATTCCTGCATAATTATTTTTCATAACCTAAAATCTTTAAAAAATCGTTGTGTGTTTGTTTCTCTTTAAATACTGAAGTAGTCACTTGACCTTCTTCATCTTTTTTTATTAAAATATGTTTTGGCTGGGGTATCAAACAATGTTGTAAGCCACCATAACCGCCTATGCTTTCTTGATATGCTCCCGTGTTAAAAAAACCGATATACAATGGTTTTTCTTTACGGTATTTTGGCAAGTAAATGGCATTGATATGCTGTTCTGAATTATAATAATCATCACTATCACAAGTTAAACCTCCCAGCAAAACGCGCTCATAATTATCTTCCCACCTGTTAATTGGCAACATAATAAAGCGTCTGTTGATTGCCCAACTATCTGGCAAAGTTGTGATAAATGATGAGTCAATCATATTCCAACTTTCTCTATCATTTTGCTTTTTCTGATACAATACTTTGTAAATATTTGCACTTGTTTCTCCTACAGTAAAACTTCCAAACTCAGTAAAAATATGTGGTACTGTTACTTCTGCTTCATCACATGCTTGTTTAATTTGATTAATGATTTCATCAATCATATACTCATAATCATAATCAAATGCTAAAGACGTTTTTATAGGGAAACCACCACCAATATTTAAGCTATCTAGAGTTGGGCAAATACGTTTTAAATCAATATATACCTTCAAGCATTTGTTCAATTCATTCCAGTAGTAGGCGTTATCTTTGATACCTGTATTGATAAAAAAGTGTAACATTTTTAGCTCTACCTTCTTATTGTTTTTTATTTCGTTTCTATAAAAATTTAGAATATTTTTATAGCCAATACCCAACCTAGAAGTATAAAATTCAAACTTTGGCTCTTCTTCTGAAGCGATACGAATTCCTATTTTAAATTTTCGTTTGGTTTGCTCGGTTAATAAGTCAATTTCCTCATAGTTATCAATAATTGGGATGCAGTTTTTATAACCTGAATTAATCAATTTAGTAATATTAGCAACGTATTCATCACGTTTAAAACCATTACAAATGATATAATTTTTAGTATTAATGCTTCCTGCTTCAATTAAACTATCAATGATGTTTAAATCAAATGCAGAAGAGGTTTCAAGATGGATGTCATTTTGTAGAGCTTCATCTAAAACATGTTTAAAATGTGAGCTTTTTGTACAGTATGAATAATGGTATTTTCCTTTATAGCCATGCTTTTTCATAGCTGCGTTAAACCATTGTTTTGCTGCTTGTATATTTTCAGATATTTTAGGCAAATACGTTAGTTTTAATGGTGTACCATAAGCTTCAATTAACCCCATTAAATCAAGATCATGAAACTGTAACTGTTGTTGTTTATTAAGTGTGAATTCCTGTTGAGGAAAATCAAAAGTTTGATGTATTAAATCAATATATTTCGTATTCATTTTATTTTAAATTAAAGTCAATATTTTTTCAGAAAGCAAAGGCTTTCAAAACTAATCTTGAACTTTAGCTCAAACTCTTAAATTTAAATAGATGTTACGCAATCTTATAAGCTGTTCTGGCTTATAAAATGCAGGTGTTAATTTTGAAGAAAACTTATTTATATCGTTATGACTCTGAGCCATATTACAAATGCTTAACCTCTTCATGCATTTGAAACCGAAAAATAAAAAATTAAACATTTTATCTATTAAATACCCTAAACACTTTGTAAGTGTTTAAATTAACTATTCTTGTTATATCCTTAATCAACAGCTGTTTTACCTAGTAAAAAGCTGTAGTAATCATAATCAATACCTTGTTCAAATATGACAATTGATTTTTTAACTATTAAAGCTGCTTTTTCAGGAGTAAAGCCTATTCCTAAGGCATACTTAAATACTGTTTTCTTTTCTGACTCATCAATATTATGGTCTGCATAAATAATTTTAAAGAAGTCAAATAAGTGTTCTAATCTGTCATTATATGAGCTGTAGGCCACCAACGGGTATTTCGTTGGATCGGTCATTATTAAACGATACTCATCATCAGTTATATCTAACTTTCGTTTAAACCGATTAACTAATACCATTTCATTATCATTTAAGCCACCATCAACCATAGCTATGGATACGATTGCTGCAAAATGTGCTACATTATTTCTATGCGCACTAGACTGGTATAAATCTAAAAAAGCCATTCTTTAGTGTTTTAAGTGTTATTCCGGGAAACGTTCCCAAGTTGTTTCAGTTGCAAACATTTCGTCTTGCTCCTTAAAGCTTTTAAACTCTACTTTAAATCCGTTTGGATCTGTGATAAAAAATGACAAATGCTCTCCAATTTTATTTTCAAAATATAAAACTTCAGTTGTAATTTCATATTCTGACTGAAACAAATACGAATACAACTTTGACCATAGATCCAAATCAACGATTACTCCAAAGTGAAATGAAGGGATCACATCATTACCCAAACGGTAATCTTTAAACTTGAAATCAAAAGCACCAGATTTGGTAAATGTAATTTGATTGCCATATAAGTTTACATCTAACCATGTATTTGTACTACGCCCTAGTTGAGCGCCTAATACATCAATATAAAATCTTTTTGTTTTTTCTAAATCTTCACACGGAAGCGACAAATGAAATGCAAATTTTTTCATAGCAAAATCCAATTAAAATTAATTAACATTAAAAATTACGGGATACTTTCTCTAACTAAGAAAGTGATTTTGAAAAACTACTGTATGGGGAAATTTGCTCTTAAAGCACTGCTAGTGTATTTATAAGTAGTAAACAACCTAAATTGTACAATACCTATAATAGCTTTTATGTGGTAAATAGCGGAAGTTAGCTTTAAATTCTGATCTCTCATCCAATGAGCAATTTTTAAGTTTGACTTCCTAAGCTTAAAAACATCAGATATATAAACACGTTTCATAATGTTCAACTAAAACCCTTAAACGGGTAATACCTTATATCAAAAATAGTCTTTTTTTTATTATCAAAAACAAAAAGTAAAAAAAAATAAAACTTTTATACCTGAAAAAGTAAAAAACACCGTAAACCACTAACACAGAATAGGTTACACGTGTGTTTTTTATAAAAAAAAGCAGACCATAAGCCGGATTCTGTACTCTTAAAAGAGTCCTTATCATTTATCTAGTACTACAATTACTTGCAGCATCAAACCGTTTACCCTCCAACATTGGGCGTACAACCCTCAAGCGTTGGTTTACATAACGTTGCACCACATAGAGTTTACCTGGTTTCACTACAGCATAACCTGTACATACTTTCTGTTGCACTTGTCCGCATCTTTCGACGGACGGGTGTTACCCGCTATATTGTACTATGGTGTCCGGACTTTCCTCTCTCCTATTTAGGACAGCGATAAGGTAGTCTGCTCGTGGCAAAAATAAGCTTAAAATGTTAATAACTCCACTTAAAATTCTTAATTCTTAACGCTTAATATCACATTTGAATTTTTATATTTGTGAAGCTAATTTTTTTCAATGGAACACTTTGTAGTATCGGCAAGAAAATACAGACCTAAAACATTTACGGATGTTGTTGGGCAACAAGCTATTACAAACACATTGTTGAATGCTATTGAGAATAATCACTTAGCTCAAGCACTACTTTTTTGTGGTCCAAGAGGTGTTGGTAAAACATCATGTGCACGAATACTTGCTAAAAAAATTAACCATCAAGAAGGTCATGATGATGAAAATGAAGATTTCGCATTTAATGTTTTTGAACTAGATGCCGCTTCAAACAATTCTGTTGATGACATACGTAATCTAATTGATCAAGTTAGAATACCACCACAGGTAGGAACATATAAGGTGTATATTATTGATGAGGTACACATGTTATCTCAGGCTGCTTTTAATGCCTTTTTAAAAACCTTAGAAGAACCTCCTAAGCATGCTATTTTCATTTTAGCAACTACGGAAAAGCATAAAATCATACCAACCATTTTATCACGTTGTCAGATTTTTGATTTTAAACGAATTACTGTAAAAGACGCTGCAAATTACCTAGCATATATTGCCAATGAACAAGGTATAACTGCAGAAGATGATGCCTTACACATCATTGCTCAAAAGGCAGATGGTGCTATGCGTGATGCCTTATCTATTTTTGATAGAGTTGTTAGTTTTTCTGGAAAAAACTTAACACGTCAAGCCGTTACTGAAAACTTAAACGTTTTAGATTACGATACCTATTTTAAAGCGACAGATTTAATTTTAGAAAATAAAATACCTGAATTACTACTGTTATTTAATGACTGTTTATCTAAAGGGTTTGATGGCCATCATTTTATTGCAGGTTTAGCATCTCACTTTAGAGATTTATTAGTGTGTAAAAACCCATCAACAATTCAATTGTTAGAAGTTGGTAGTACAGCACAACAGCACTATTCAGAACAGTCACAAAAAACGTCGCAGCAATTTTTAATACAAGGTATTGAAACCGCAAATGACTGTGACTTAAAATACAAAACCAGTAAAAACCAACGTTTACTCGTTGAATTAGCTTTAATGCAGCTGGCCTCTATCACTTTTGATGGAGAAAAAAAAAAGTCTAAACACTTTATAATCCCTGCCACGTTTTTTATTTCTACCTCTACTCCAAAAGCACCAACTGCTCCTGAAGTAAAAAAATCTGTAGTTAATGAACCTATACAGGAAATACAAAAACCAGAGTTTAAAAAACCCGATTTGCCAAAGTTGAAAACACCAACAACTGGTAAAGGGAAAATATCAGGTTTATCGCTATCAAGTGTTCGTAAAAAACAAGAACATTTACAATCAAAATTAGCAGAAGAAGTACAGCATGAAGTGCTCCCTACTAATGATTTCAAAAAAGAAGATTTAATAGCCTATTGGCGTGCTTATGTTGATGCTTTAGATAAAAAAGGAGAAAAAATTGTAGCCTCAATATTAAATATAGAAGAGCTCATAGTTAAAGGTACCGTCATACATATTGAACTGCCTAACGAAACAATGAAAATTGATTTAGAACGTGCACAACATGCCTTATTAGCGAATTTGCGTAAGCGTTTGAGTAATTACAACATTACAATTCAAACTACCGTAAACGAAGAGATTCAAAAGAAATACATCTTCTCTGCTCAAGATACTTATGAGAAGTTTATAGAACTGAACCCTGCAATTGAATTTTTACGTCAAGAATTTAATTTAGATATTAAAAATTAATACCATACTCATGTTAGGATTAAAACTACCAACTGACCCACGATGGGTGAATATTGTTGAAAAAAACATCTCAGAAATACTAACAGATCATGCGTTTTGTGAACAAAAAGCAACGAGCACCGCTATTTCTTTAATTGTAAGTTTTCCTGAGTATACAGATTTGGTTCAGGAAATGGTTGCTTTGGTAAAAGAAGAAATTAGTCATTTTAAACTCGTGCACGATTTAATTTTAGAACGTGGTGAAGTACTAGGGCGCGACCGAAAAGATGACTATGTTATTCAGTTACTTAAATTCTTCCCTAAAGGTGGTAGCCGCAACACACAATTGGTACACCGCTTATTATATGCTGCCTTAATTGAAGCTCGTAGCTGTGAACGTTTCCGATTGTTATCTGAAGAATTAGAAGATAAAAAATTAGCCGAATTTTACAGAAAACTGATGGTTAGTGAAGCCAACCATTACACTATGTTTTTAGGCTTTGCCAGACAATATGGTGATGACTTAGCAGAGGTGAATAAAAAATGGCAAGACTTGTTAGTGTTTGAAGCTAACATCATGAAAGACCTAGGAACTAACGAAACTGTGCACGGGTAATATAAACACAATAGTGTTTGTAACCGTGTTGTGCGTCAGTTAAAGCAACATCCATAAAAAATAATATTTAAAGAACCAAACAATGAAACCAACAAAATTTTACCAAGAAAAAACAGAAGAATTTATTAAACAACTGAATAAAATACAACTGACTGAATTTGATTATGGCTCTCTTACTAACGATATTTATCAAGATTCTATTTCTGGAAATAACTCAAAGTACAACCAAGATAAGAAAGAATTAGATGAAATAAAATTTGACCTAAAACTAATGCTTACGGAATTTGATAACGGTTCTTTGTTTCTTGAAAGAATAAATAACTTTAGTACGTCTAATCTATTCAGCAATGAACCTCTAAAAAATCATTTATGGGAAGTTTCAAGAAAATTTGTAGAATTTTTAAAAGAATATAGAAACTAATTATTTTCGTTTTATGGAAAACAAAGAAAGTCAAAGTGAAAAGTTAGAAAATGAAAATAATGAAGAGGAACAATCTTTAGATTTTAAACCACTATTAGATTTACTAAAAACGACTTTAAAAGATGTTAATTTAGAGCAAATTTTAGAAAATCAAAACAAAGTGAAGATTGAAAAAATAAAAGCCGAAAAAACACATAGTAGTCGGAATTTAGTATTTTGGAAATGGAAATTTACAAAGGAGTTTTTAATCATACTCGTTATTTTAATTTCTGTAGTTTATTTGTCGTTTTCTGACAAAATTGAAAGTTCAACTATTGGAACTTTATTAGGTTCAATAATCGGATATGCAATAGGGAATTTCAATTCAAAAGAACGCAAAAACTAAATAGTGTGAATAGGATTAAGAATAAAACCGAACGCACAACACCGTGTATAATTCATTGCTAGTACTCGCCTACTATAGAAAATCCTCGCAGCGGTTCTATCTGTGATTTATTTGCTAAATTAGGTGCTTTAACCACGCAACGTCATCATTGGCAGCAAACTGAAAAAAATTAACCGTATGAAAAAAACAATCTTAATTTTAACATTGACTTTAATGTCAATCAGTTGTTCGAATTTTAAAGACGATAAAAATGCGCTTGTAGAAAACGAAAAACTACAATTAGAAAATGATAGTTTAAAAAAAATAGTAAGCGAAAATACGTCTAGTACAAAACAACCAATTGCGACCTTTCTAACATTTCAAAAGAATAATGCAGAAACCGCAATGAATTTTTATGTGAAATTATTCGATAATTCTAAGATTATAAAAATTCAACGTTGGGGTAAAAATGGACCCGTTGAAGAAGGAAAAATTATGCATGCTACATTTGAATTAAACGGAAACTTATTTATGTGTAGTGATAGTCC
>JBMZDR010000015.1:0-57674 GCA_049614485.1 Flavobacteriaceae bacterium | reverse complement strand
TGTACTACTTACTCCTGTAAGTAGTACCGTCATTGCTATAATTATTTTTTTCATTATTGTTATTATTATCGTTTAGAAGAATGTGCTATCAATTATTGCTGATTATTAACATATACCCATCCGGTAATTGGTTTACCAGATGGCAAGTTTAGTACATAATAGTAAGTTCCGGTTACGAGAGTTTCACCTCCATTACCATCTTTAGTAGTACCACACCATTCATTTCTATAATCTTTCTTTTCATAAATTTTTACACCATAACGGTTAAACACCTGTATGTTAGTTGCCTGTAACCAATCAACATCAAAACAATCATTTAAACCATCGTTGTTAGGTGAAATTCCATTAGGTATTTCACAAGGATTTAAAATACTAGTCATTTTAGGCTGCGATAAGCATCCTTGATTATTCAATATGATATTGGTATATTCACCTGAAGATAAATTATCAATTGAATGGTTACCTAAAGCGTCTGAAGTAAAGCCTAATGGTAATCCTATTTGCTCTCCTTCCCATTCATAAGTTAATTCATAATTGGTATTGGGTAATAAATCAGAAAACAGCAGGCTACCATTACTTACATCACAAGCTGTGTTATTTGTAGATTCTAAAGTATAAGTTGTTGTATTAGAAGTAACATCAACCGTTGCAAACGGCGTAATACAGCCCGAATTATTTTCAACAATATAAGTGTAAACTCCTAAAGGATCATTGCTTAAATCAAACGCGCCTAAATGAGACGAATCAAAAGCATTTCCTGACGGGTCTTCCCATGTACCAATTGTACTTGGTGCTCCTCCTAGATAATCAAACAAATTGAATACATTAGGTGTTCCATTACAGATTTGAATAGCTCCAGACTCACCTGCACTAGGTAAATCTAACCCTGTGATACAAATGGTTTGTTGGTTGTTATAACCTCCTGTAGAGCCCGTAAAACCAAAATTCACCAAGTTTTCTCCTGAAAAAACAGTGTTAATAACATCAGCTGTATAAGCAGTTGAATAGGTTCCATCTATTTCAAAATAGAAAGTTTGGGTAGAAGAATCCCATTCTATTAAAACATCATGATAATTACCATCTTCTATGTTTGGTAAAGCCGTTGTTGCAGGTGTACTTATAGCGTTATATACGTCACCATTTAAACTAATAGCTATATGATCTGCAGACACATCTCCTTGAGAAACTCCGTTATCATAAGTGTCAATTTCAAAAGCTACTGAAGGTGAAATTGCATCTGCGGAATTATAGGTTCCCCAAAAAGTATCATAACCTCCAAAACCAAGGTTTACACCATCTAGTCCTAAAGCGTTAACTCCAGCAGGATCATTATGAAAAACAATAGCGAATCCATCTGCTCCACCATCGTTATCGCCAGCATAAATTTCTGCTCTAAAAGCAAAATCATTATTTAAATCAACTTTGTTTTCTAGCCAAATTGCGCCTAACTGGCTATTTGTTGCATCTGTTATATCAAAGCAATATTGCCCTGAGTTTCCAATAGGTGGTGATGTAGTTAGCTCTGAGTCACCTACTTCATTAAATAAAAAACAACTACAGTCTGGATCTACCATGTCAATTAAACCATCACCGTCGTCATCTATTTGATTAAAACAATCAAACTCTTGGGCGTAAAATGTAAAAGGGAGTACTAAAAAAAGTACGATTAATGTTCTCATTTGGGTGCAAATTTTAAAGTTTCACTAAAACTAACTCTAAACTTCTGTTACTTGCACATGTATGGGATATTTAAGTAGTTAACAGGGATACTTTACAGTCAAAATAAAAAAGGAATCAGCCACCTGTTTTCAATAACTTACTCATTTTTACAGCCAGATGTAGCTATCAATTGTGCTTTGAGGTTTGGGGTTTCCATATTACCATCTAACGGAAACATTGGTCGCAAAATTCTTTTGTGCCCTAAGCGTTTTAAATTTTGATCAACACCACCTGGTGTTAATGCCATAACCCAATCAGCTCTCATGTTGTACAATTCTGGCACTAAATATCCTATTTTTACTATTAGGATGTTGGTTTCTTTAGGATGAAGATTTAATCTTAGAAAATCTAATTCTTTATGATATGGTTTTCGTTTTTTTGTCAAAATCACATGCACACTTCCAACTTTTAAAACAACTTCTATTTCGGCATGTTTATCACCAATATGAATAGCTTCTACAGTACCAGAAAGTTTTACTGGTGGTGCAAAACGATTATCTATTTCTGCTCCTGCCCAACCTGAAATCTGACTTCCTTTACCTGCTTTAACTGCTTTTTCAACCAATTTCGGAGCTGGTATTGATGCGTAAATTACTGAAGGCGCGTTAGGTGCTTTAAACTCTTTTCTTTTTAACAACTCCGTTAAAGTCCAAGTAACATCACCAGCTCCTCCTGCTGTAGGGTTATCTCCCATGTCACTGATAATAAACGGTTTTTTATTACTTACTATTGCTTTTTCTATACTTTCTGTAAATGTGGCTACAGGCGCTACAAATTCAAATTCTGATCGTACATTCCAGAACGTATTTGCTAATGTTTCGGCTGTTGTGATTACTTTAGTTTTGTCATCACCTGTTACCATAACAACTGCATGATTTCTTGGCTCATCTGCCCAAGCATATCCAACCCATATTGCTGCATCTGTTACACCTACTTGATTTGCTGCTGGAGCTACAGCTGCATATAAACTTTTCCCAGGTTCTATGCGTGTACTTGTCATTTCTCCAGGTAATAAGATTGGTATTGGTATCCACGCTTTATATTTTGGTTTACCAAGTCCATTTTCTAAACGATGTAATAAATTATCTACTGCTCGTTTTTTTGATTCTATTGCATCTTCATGAGGAGCCATCCGATAGCACGTAATTAAATCTGTGTGCCTAGCTAGTTTTTTAGAAACATTTCCATGTAAATCCATTGAGGTAGAAATGAGAGTTTCATAACCTACTACTTCTCTAATTCTAGTTATAAAATCGCCTTCAGGGTCATCAAGTCCAACAACGCTCATTGCACCATGTATATCAAAAAACACCCCATCATAAGGTGCATTTTTTTCTAATAACTTAAGTGTTCTATTGACTAATATTTCATAAGCTTCCCTTGTAACTATACCTCCTGGTAACGCATGACCTCGTAAAGTTGGTATCCAATTAGCTCGTTTTCTATTTATTGAATCAGGGGCTAAAAATGGATAATATGAAAACACCGCTTCTTTTTCGCGAGCATGAAACGCCTCTTCAGTTGTTAAAGCTGGAGAAAACGTACTTGACTCAATAGCTAAACCTGCAATAGCTATTTTAAAACCTTCTGTATGCTTATTATTCTGTGCTAAACCTATACTGATACTTAACAACGTTAATACTACTAGTGTGTTTCTCATTTTAGAAATAATTAATAATTGTATTTATATGGCGTTTACGAAATGTGTTTCTAACTTAGAAATTACACGCTTAATTTTTGGTATTGATGATTGAAAATAATCTGTTTCAGGAATGCCCTCTATTCCGTTTAATTTGAGTGTTGTTTCTGGTGCAGGACTGACACAACGTTCATGTCCTGTTAAATGAAATTCTGTACTTCCTGTAATAAATAACTTTGAAATATTAGCATGATTTATGCCTCCTCCGGGCATAATTTTAATTGTGTTTTTAGCTATTTCATTCAACTCTTTTATTACTACCGAAGCTTCTGTAGCATCATCTTTACCACCTGAGGTTAACACTCTATCTGCCTTAAGATTTATTAATTTCTTTAAAGCAACAGGTAAATTTGGTGTGATATCAAAAGCCCTATGAAACGTAAACGGTAATGGCTTACTTAATTCTATTAGTTCATTAGTACGATTTATATCAATTGTATTATCATTATTTAAAACACCTGACACAATTCCATTTACACCTAACTTCTTACAAGAAATTATATCTTCTTTCATTACTTCAAATTCCAAATCTGAATATATAAAATCACCTCCTCTCGGACGTATTAACACAAATAAAGGAATTGTTAACAGTTCTTTCGCTTTCTTTATTGTTCCTATGCTTGGTGTTGTTCCAGATTCCCACAAATTATCACACAACTCTACTCTTTTTGCACCTGCTAACTGAGCATTTAATGCAGACTGTACTGAGTTAGAACAAATTTCTAAGGTATAAGACATAGTTGCTAATTTGTGATTATTATTCTTATAAAGTTATATCGTTTACAAAATATAAAACTTCTACTCTACCTATATTAATTAAGGGATAATTCTACGGTTAATAGGTATAGATATTTTAGTTTTTAGAACAAAAAAAAGAGACAACTAGTTAGTTGCCTCTTTTTTGTTATTGGTACGTACGTTGTACGTTTGTTATTTCACTTCTTCAAAATCTACATCTTGTACATCTTCTGTATCATTTGCAGGTTCCGCTTGTCCTTCAGCATCAGCTGCACCACCTTGTTGTGCTTCAGCTTGTGCTTTGTACATTTCCTCAGAAGCTACTTTCCACGCTTCGTTAATTTTGTCTAACGCTGGTGTAATAGTTGCTAAATCTTTAGTTTCATAAGCAGCTTTTAATTCTTCCAATGCAGCAGTAATAGGTGCTTTCTTATCATCAGATAATTTGTCACCAAATTCAGCTAATTGCTTTTCCGTTTGGAAAATCATTGCATCTGCTTCATTTAACTTTTCAACTTCTTCTTTTTTAGCTTTATCAGCTTCAGCATTTGCTTCAGCTTCTTGCTTCATTTTTTGGATTTCCTCTTCTGTTAATCCTGAAGATGCTTCAATTCTAATATCTTGAGATTTGTTAGTCGCTTTATCAGTAGCAGAAACTTTAATGATTCCGTTAGCATCAATATCAAAAGTTACTTCAATTTGAGGTACTCCTCTTTGTGCTGGTGGAATACCATCTAAATGAAAACGACCGATAGTTTTGTTATCAGCAGCCATTGGACGCTCACCTTGAATTACATGAATTTCTACTGATGGCTGGTTGTCAGCTGCCGTAGAGAATACTTGCGATTTTTTAGTTGGAATAGTTGTATTAGACTCAATTAAAGACGTCATTACACCACCCATAGTTTCGATTCCTAATGCTAAAGGCGTCACATCTAATAATAATACATCCTTAACATCTCCTGTTAATACACCACCTTGAATGGCAGCACCTACAGCAACAACCTCATCAGGGTTTACACCTTTTGAAGGCTTCTTACCAAAGAATTTTTCTACTTCTTCTTGTATTCTTGGGATACGTGTAGATCCTCCTACTAAAATTACTTCATCAATATCAGACTTAGAAATTCCAGCATCGTTTAATGCTTTTTCACATGGTAACATTGAACGCTTTACTAAATCGTCACATAATTGCTCAAATTTAGCTCTTGTTAATGTTTTCACCAAGTGCTTAGGTCCTGATGCATCAGCAGTAATATATGGTAAGTTTATTTCTGTTTGAGTAGATGCAGATAATTCAATTTTTGCTTTTTCAGCTGCTTCTTTTAAACGCTGTAACGCCATTGGATCTTTTGTTAAATCCATTGAGCTTTCAGCTTTAAATTCGTTAGCCATCCAGTCAATTAATACTTGATCAAAATCATCTCCTCCTAAGTGTGTATCTCCATTTGTAGATAATACTTCAAAAACACCGTCACCTAATTCTAAGATAGACACATCAAAAGTACCACCACCTAAATCATAAACAACAATTTTCTTGTCTTCATCAGCTTTATCTAATCCGTAAGCTAAAGCAGCGGCAGTTGGCTCATTGATAATACGCTCTACTTTTAAACCAGCAATTTCACCAGCTTCTTTAGTAGCTTGACGTTGTGCATCGTTAAAGTAAGCAGGTACTGTAATTACAGCTCTTGTTACATCTGCTCCTAAATAGTCTTCAGCAGTTTTCTTCATTTTTTGAAGTGTCATTGCTGATAATTCTTGTGGTGAATATAAACGTCCGTCAATATCAACACGAGGTGTGTCATTATCACCTTTTACAACTTTGTAAGCTGTTCTGCTAATTTCTGTAGCACATTCAGAGAACTTGTTCCCCATAAAACGCTTTACAGATGCTACAGTTTTAGTTGGGTTTGTCACCGCTTGTCTTTTCGCAGGATCTCCAACTTTAATCTCTCCACCTTCTACAAAAGCAATTACAGATGGTGTTGTTCTTTTCCCTTCTGCATTAGGTATAACTACTGGCTCATTACCTTCCATTACAGAAACGCAAGAGTTTGTTGTACCTAAATCGATTCCAATTATTTTACTCATCTTTATTATATTAAATTATCTATTCGTTTAATTTTACATTTAGCTAATGTCAATTTGTATGCCAAGCCAATTAATATGACATGGTGTCAGTTTTATTTTATTGACATCAGGGGTGTCATCATAAAAAAGGGTCTATAAATTTATAGACCCTTTTTTATGATGACATTGTAATGAGTTAAAAGGCGTTTTTTTTTAATTTATAATAATTTTTCTAACTTCTTGATTTTCACCGTCAGAAACATTCACAAAATAAATACCTGACGATACGTTTTTCAGATGAACTTCATTTGAAAAATGTAATGACCTTTCAAATAGTTTTGAATAGAGTTTAGCTCCTCTAATATCATATACATCTATAGCAATTTTTTTCCCAGACCTTGATGTTAAATCAATCGTAAATGTTCCGTTATTAGGATTTGGTGAAATGCTAAATTTTTCAAAATCATTATTATGAATACCTAAAGCTGGGTTATTAAAGACTTTTATTTTCCCTAAGTTTATTAAATACGGATTTACAGTTACACCTGAGCTCAACTCAAAAGCAATCATAACAAGTTTCTTACCACTATGTGATGTAATATCTATAGTTTTTGTATTCCAGTCAGCTGATGTACTACTCCCTATACTGTATGAAATTAGATTTGTAGGGTTATCATCAAATGCTAGTAGCACATTCATATTTGTTGGTGCTATTTGCCCTGTTTTGTAGGTTAGTTCTAACTCCGTTTCATTTCCAACAGTTAAGTTCGTTTTGTATAATTTGATTGTTGAAGGAGATCCTCCGGTAATCATTCCTTCAAATTTTATTGAATTACCTCCATTGTACGCATCATTAAAATCAAAAGAAGCTCCGATGGATTGCGCCCCCTCTACAGCAAATTGCCAAGTAGGCAACACCTCTTGATCAGACATATTATGCCAGTCATTAGAGCTTGTTTGAACACCAGCCGCAAATTTTTTCCTTCCATGCCCCGTGTTAAAACTTGTTTCAAATGGAAGTGTTGTAATTGTTGAACTTGCAGGAATCCAATTAGACAATCCTTTAAAACCAGTTGCGTCTACTGTTGAAGGGTTGTGATCTGCCCCTGCAAACAAATGCCTCTCTGCTTCATAGAAGTTTAACCTATCATTAGGGTCATTATTAAAATTACTATACTGTGCATTATTATATATAACATTAGTTGCGAATAAACCTAACGAAGTGTATCCTCCTGATGTTGCTGAATTATGAATATCACTCATCCAATTGTTTCCGCCTGTTTCAAAAACGGGTTGGTTTCTTCCTGGCCATAAATCGACCCCTGAAAAAACATCATACGGGCTTCTACCCAATGCATTGGCATTGGCATTTGAGGCTTCTGGCCATAGATATGAATTCCAGAAAAAATTAGTAAACATTGCACTACTCACTCGTTGTTCATACCCGTCAGAACCGTCATTATTTTCATCATTTTGCAAAAAGGCATTGTTATTACCGTTTAAATAATTCTGCCAACTTACTGTACCACTTAACAACATCGCATCATACCAAATAACTTCTTTTCCTAATGGTTCAATTGCAGCTGTTAAATCTCTAACAAACTCATACATCAATTGTCCGTTGGTTGCGTTTGTGTCTGTTTCTTCATTTATAAACCAACCGTCAAAATTATAATACTGAATTATAGCAGTCAGTTTGGCTACTGCAATAAAATTACCCGCGCCATCCTTTTCAAGAAAGTTTGTCATTGTTGCTGTAGAGCCTCCCCAAGCATTAGGGGCAAAAAAGACATTTCCAAATACTTTAACTCCGTTTTTATGTGCGGCATTTACCCAAGGTGCGGAAGGAATTTGAACCGTATCGTCTGCTGTACCACCAAACCATATTAACTTATCAATATATGCCCAATGCGTAAAATTATAATTATTAAACACTGTTTGCTCACCATTATAATTTCCAAAGTTGTTCATACCATCAGGCAACCAAGCAATTTCAATATCATTTACTAAAGACGGATTCATCTGAGTACTTGCAGCTGTAAAACGTGCAGCAAGATTTTCCGTTGCTATATTATTAGCATCTGCAGTAGCACCGCCAGATGTCCATGCTTTTAATTCGTTTACTGATAATATAAAAGGAGGATCATTAACAATTTGTGCTTGAGTTTTAAAAATTGTTAATAGTATTATTAGTGTTATAAGTAATTGTTTATTCATCTAAATAGTTTATTTTTTTAGTAAAAAAAGAGCTAAACAATTGAATTGCTTAACTCTTTTCGCAATTTTGGGGCAAATTATAATAGTTGTTTTTCTAGTCTTGTGAGTTGTTGATCAAGTATTGAGTTTTCTTTTTCAAGAATATCTATTTCAACCTGTTGTTCTTTTACTGCATTTACCAAAACAGCATTCATTTTAGAGTAATCCATTGAAACTGGTTTTCCTTCTTCTCGAGAAACTATTTTACGATTGTCATTTTCATAGACAACCACTTCAGGGATCACTTCACTTACTTGTTCTGCTATATATCCAACAGTATATATTCCTGCCTTATCATAGGTGTATTGATATGTAACTGGATTTATTTTTAACACATCTTTCAAGCCATATTCTAATTCAGAAATATTTTTCTTGTAGTTTCTTGAACTCGCTACATTAAATGCTGTTGCTGTAATTGGTAGAGTTACTCCTAATAAATTATTTTTACCGCAGTAAATTCTATCTACCCAATCATAACCTGCTCCTGTGGTATTATTTACATTGTATCCACCAATATAAATGGCATTAGCACTAAAACCAGCATCGGTATACATTCCTATTAATTCATAAGATCTAACCGGTGAAAATGAGGATATTGTAGAACTTAACACCGTATTACCTGTATTTTCCAACAACACTCTACTCGTTTGAATTGCAAACTTTGCAGGGTTTGGTTTTGTAGAGATTGTACCAACCTCAACATTTCCTGTATTGGCGTTATACATATCATTTCCATTCACAGTCCAATCGTCATCCAAGCCCATGGTTCCCCAATTTGCGTTTCCGTTAGCATCAGATACTAATATTAACCCTGTTGCTTCTGTTCCACTTACTAAGCGTAATGCTGGTGCAGTATCTTGAACATGCAGTAACAATGATGGCGTTGTGGTTCCTACACCTACATTACCAGAATTGGCATTATGCATGTCATTACCAACCACAGTCCAATCGGAATCAGTAGCGGCTGTTCCAGATAATGGTACCCATTGAGTTCCATTCCAGTAATGAAACCCCACTCCAGTAGCCACTGCAGTATTGTAAACCAACAAACTTTCTACCGGAGCTGTTACTGGCGCTGATGTACTTAAGTTTGCTATTGCTACGCGAGGGACTACTACTCCTTTGTCAGTTGCTACTACATCTAATTTTGCATTTGCATTAGGTGCAGTGGTACCTATACCCACTTGAGCAAAAACTGCTAAAGGAAGTAATATCAAGATATTTAGTAAATTATTTTTCATTAATTACATGTTTTAAAAATTAATAAAAACTATTATTTCTGAGCTTTTTCTAAAAGCGCTTTTTCTATTTTTGCTAAACGTGCTTTTAACTCTTTGTTATTCTGTTTTAACTCTTGCACTTTTGAATGTTGTTCTTTTACTGCGTTAACTAAAACGGCGCTCATTTTAGAATAATCCATAGAAACAGGCTTACCTTCTTTATGAGAAACTAGTTGACGTGCTTCATTTTCATGAGAAACAACTTCCGGAATCACTTCGCTTACCTCTTCAGCTATAAAGCCTATGGTATATAATCCGGTTTTATCAAAGTTATATTGATATTTAACTGGTTTTATTTTTAAAATAGCATCAAGCCCATACTTTAATTCTGAAATATTTTTCTTGTAATTTTTTGAACTTGCTGTATTGAATGCTGTTGCTGTTATTGGCAATGACCCATTGGTACCACCACATATTATTTGATCAGCATTATCATAGCTATTACCGGTATGATTTACGTTATACCCACCTATAAAAATAGCATCACCGTGCCATGCTGGGTAACTTCCAATTAGTTCATACCCCTTACTTGTACTTGAGTTATAAGTACTATATACGGCGTCATTCCCGTTGTTTTCCATTAACATTCGTTGTCCATACACATGAAATTTTTCGGTTGGAGTGGTTGTACCAACACCCACATTACCCGTATTTGCACTATAAATATTTGTCCCTGATGTTAACCAGTCACCATCATCACCTGCATCTTGCCATGACGCATTACCTAATGCATCTGAAGTTAACACTCTTCCTGCTGCTTGAAAACCATCAACAATTCTTACTACTGGCTGTCCGTTAATAGTTGAGGCTATTGAAATATTATCAATAAAAGCCCTGTCTAAACCCGAACTTGAAGAACCATCTTTTGAATAGCGCCAAGATAATGTGTGGGTTCCTGCAGGAAGTGTTCCTGCATAATTAGCCCAAGCTACTGCACCTGACCATGAAGCACCTGCTTCTTGGACATCATTCACATAAAATCTTAGATAATCAAAACTACTTTCTGAATCCACTCTATAATCAAATGAGTAAGCTGACCCTCCTATAGGAATAGTAATTGTCATTTCTAATCTCGAATCACTGCTGTCTACCCCAGAACCAGACCCTGCGCCGTATGTTCCTGTATTAAATTCACCTGCTCCAGAGGTTATAGACCAATTACCACCAGTTCCTGAAGTTGTGAATGGAGATAATAAAACTCCTGCAACTCCATCATCTTCAAAACCGTCATTAAACGCTACAACAGTTGCTCCTGAGGTATCTTCAACATGCAGTTTTGCCGTTGGCGTAGTTGTTCCTACCCCCACATAACCAGAATTGGCATTGTACATATTATTACCCACTACGGTCCAGTCACCATCATTTACTGCTGCTCCTCCTAGCGGAACCCATTTTGCTCCGTCCCAATAATGAAAGCCTACACCAGTAGCAATAGTTGTGTTGTAAACCAATAGACTTTCAATTGGGGCAGTTACTGGTGCTGCTGTATTTAGGTTCGCTATGGCTACACGAGGAATTAACACCCCTTTGTCTGTTGCTTCAACTTCTAACATGGCACTAGCATCAGGAGTTACAGTACCAATACCTACTTGGGAATAGGCAGTAATTGTTATACATGTAAATAATGTAAATAATATTTGTTTCATAATAATCTTGGTGTTTTTTTGTATAATCAAGATTATGAATTGTTGTTTGATTTGTAAAAATAAAGGGGTGTAAGGACTTTTTTTGGGGATAGAATCAAGTTTTGTGTTCTATTTTACTAAAACTCTTAATAATAAGGAATAAAAAAAGAGAGCTATAAATAGCTCTCTTTATTGTTTTGGCTTGTTTTATAAATTAATACCCGAATTAATTTTAAAAACTTTATTTCAAAAAAAAATAAAAGCCTTTTAGGTTGTTATAAAAACAATCCTCTTAACGTAATTGTGTCTGTTTAAATTACCCGATAAACCTGACAACCAAGGCAAAGGTATGCGATTAAAACTCTGCTTAGAAAAAAAAGGGATGTTGTGCCTATTTACAGGGATAAATAAAACCCCGCTTAATCAAAGTTCATTTTTTTAAACACTTCTTGCTTATAGGCTTTAGATATAGGAATATTTTTACTTAAAACTCTTATCGTATTATTTGTTTTATCAATTGCTGTTACTTTTGTTTTATTAACCAAAAATGCTCTGTGTGTTTTTATAAAAATCATATCTGGGAGCAACTCTATAAATTCTTTTAATGTTGCTCTATGTTTATACAATACATTTTCAGTTTGTATTAGCAAGTAATTTTTTTGAGATTCAATAATGCAAATGTCATTTAGAGTCACCTTTTCAAACTTATCTATATTTTTTAAAAATAAGGTTTTTGGTTTTGAGTTTTGTGTTACTTCTTGTTGTACTAAACTTAATTCATTATGTTTATATAAAGCTATTTCTATTGCACTAAAAAGCTCTACCTTTTGAAAAGGCTTTGCTAAAAATCCGTACGGGCTAGATTTTATAGCGCGTTCAATAGTGCTTTTATCTGTATATGCTGTTAAAAAAATATAAGGGATCTGATACTTTTCTTTAATAGTATGTGCCACCCACACACCATCTTTTTCATCATTTAAATTAATATCTAATATAACACAATCTATTTCGTTTGTTTCTAAATAATTTAATGCTTCAGCAACATCCATTGCACAACCAACAACACTATAACCAGAATCTTCCAAAAAGTTTGAGAGCGTTTTAGCGGTTATATACTCGTCTTCAACAACTAATACTTTAACAGTTTTCTTCATTAATATGCGTTATTTAAAAATGTAATAATAATCTCTGTTCCTTCGTCTGTATTTACATCTAAACGTCCTTTGAGCTGTTTTGTTAAGCCCTTTATTAAATCAAACCCGATAGATTTAAGTTTAGTGGTATTGAAATTGCTTGGTAAACCTATACCATTATCTTTAACTGTTAACGTATAGGTTGTATCATTTTCTATTTCAATACCTACAAAAATATTACCTTCATTTAGCGTTACAAACGCATGTTTATACGCATTACAAACTGCTTCATTAACAATTAAACTTAAAGGAACTGCAAGTGTCACATCCAAGTCAATATTTGATGCAGATATTTCTGTTTTAATCATTTTACCAGAAATACCATATGATGACTGAAGTACCTGCAAAAGCTCTTTTAAATATTTTTCCATATTTACTTTACTCACACTGGCCGACTGATACATCATTTTATGTACAAGTGCTACAGATTGAATTCTGTTCTGCCCTTCTTTTAATGCCAACTTAACACTATCATCAGATACAGTAATGTTTTGCAGTTCTAATAAACCAGATATAACTTGTAAGTTATTTTTTACTCTATGATGCACTTCTTTCAATAACACTTCCTTTTCTTCTAGAGCCTCTTTTATTTTTTTATTCTTATTAAGTATTTGATTGTTTTTTAATCTTATTTCTTTTTTGCTTTTTTTCAACTTAAATACATGATACGAACTTAAACCAAGTAGTAATAATAGTAATGACGTAAAAAATATCAATATGTTTTTTTGAGTGTTTTTTAGTGTCAACTCCTGATTTTTTAAATCAACTTGATACTGTTTTAATAACTTCTCCTTTTCAGTAATGCTATGCATCAGTTCATTACTTTCTAACATACCATGGATTCCTCTTGTTGAAATATAATCTTTAACTTTATAAGCCTTGGTTAAGTAATGATATGCGGAGTCTAATTGATTAACATGTTTATAATAGTCTGATTTACTTACATAATAATCAACAGAAGATTCTCGATCTTGTAACGATGGCACATAGTTTTCAACGTCATTAATTGCCTTCAATGCTTTGTCATACATACCTAGTTCAACATAACACTTAACTAAAAGGCTATAACTGTGTAAAGTGCTCTCTATATATGCTTTTGTACGCACACCAACCTCTACGTCTTCTTTTAAATAGTCTATAGCTTCAGTAAAATTTTTACGTTGTACATATACAGCTGCTATGTTTCCTTTTACCACCCCTACTAATTGCTCATAGGATTGTTTATTTACGCCTTTTAACCATTTGTCAGCATACTTAAGAGACTTCTTAAAGTTAACTAGAGCACTATCATTTAACTTTGATTCAAAAAAATAATACCCCAAGTCATTATAAGCCGAAGGAATAATTAAAGGGTCGGTTTCATGACTTTCTTTAAGCTTTTTGATTTCTAGTTTTAACGCTATAATAGCTTTATCAAACTGTTGTAGTCTAGCATATAAAAAACTATCCATATTGTAGCTCCATAGCGGGTATGTTGCGCCATTATTTATTAGTTGTTTTATTTTAGAATTGACTTCAAACACTTCTGAGTACAAATAAAGTTTGTAGTACGATTTTTTTAACTCATCATAAACATGCATGCTGTCCTTTTGTGTTAAATCATACTCATCTTGATCAATAAGATCTTTAAACAAATTAACACTCTCAATGTAGTTTCCCGTATAAAAATTTAATTGCGCTACAATAAATTTTGTTTTTTTTCCGAGATTATTAATTGTACTATCTGTAACTAATTCTTCAAATTGTTGTTTAAGAAAATCAGCATTTGCCTTTTTTATTGAATCATTTAAATTTTCATATTGAGCAATTTTACCAGATGCATCAAGCAATTTAAACTCATTTTCAAAGGCATGCTCTTGCCCGTTTACGCTATAAAAAAGCAAAAAACAACTAAGAAAACTCACATATTTAAAAACCGATTTATTCAAAATACTACTTTATTTTTAATACTTTACGCTAACAAATATAAGCATAACCAATTCATCAAGCCTGACGATAAGGCATTTAAGCACATTACCTCCTATTATAATATTTTTCAACAAAAAACACTTAAACTAGGGATACTATCTCTTTTTTTAGGGATATAAAATAACAGCATCATTCTTTTTTTTATAGTTCTTAATCAATTAAATTAGTATTAATTAGTTTTTTAATTAGCTTAGCAAGTTTTGAATATTTTTATATGGAAAGAATAAGTGTTTTTGATATGTTAAAAATTGGTGTAGGACCATCAAGTTCGCACACACTTGGGCCATGGAGAGCTGCAGAAAGGTGGGTTAATGAACTGAAATCTACTAATGAATTCAACAATATCATATCTATACAAATAGACTTATACGGATCACTATCCTTAACTGGTAAAGGTCACGCTACAGACTATGCAGTACTGTTGGGACTAAGTGGTGCCGATCCGGAATATGTTCCGGTAGAAAATATTCAAGGAATAATTGATAATATTAAAAACACCAACACATTAGATTTCAATGGTGAACGCGCTCTGATTTTTAACATTGAACAAATCGTTTTTAATAAAGAGTTTTTAGAGTTTCATTCAAACGGATTAACTTTTACAGGAAAAACATTAGATAACAGAACAATCACTTCTACATTTTACTCTATTGGAGGTGGTTTCGTTATAAAAGAAAATGATGAAACAGCAGAAGAGACCATTGATCAACTAGAGTTCCCTTTTCCCATACAACGCGCAACAGAACTGTTACATTTTTGTGACACTGAAGATAAAAAGATTTCAGAAATTGTTTTAGAAAATGAAAAAACCTTACGTTCAGAAGAAGAAATAGACACACAATTACTTCGCGTATGGAAAACAATGCAAGAGTGTGTTTACATTGGCTGCCATTCAGAAGGGTTTTTACCTGGAGGATTAAATGTACGCCGAAGAGCTTTTGATTTACACCAAAAACTTAAAAAAAGCTTTGATTACGACTCTCCTGAAAACTGGATGCAAAGCATCAGAAATACTGAAGTTAAATTTAGAGAAATCCTAAAATGGGTAGATTGTTATGCTTTGGCGGTTAACGAAGTTAATGCAGCTTTAGGGCGTATTGTTACAGCGCCAACTAACGGAAGTGCAGGAGTGATACCTTCAGTTTTAATGTATTATTTAACTATAGAAAATCATGACGCAGCTTTTAAAGAAATTAAACAATTCTTATTAGTTGCTGGTGAAATTGGCAGTTTATTTAAAAAGAATGCCACAATATCTGCCGCAATGGGAGGCTGTCAAGCCGAAATTGGGGTATCATCTGCCATGGCTGCCGCTGCTCTATGTGAGTTATTAGGAGGAAGCCCTGCACAGGTTTTAATTGCTGCAGAAATTGCTATGGAACACCACCTTGGATTAACATGTGACCCTATTGGTGGTTTAGTACAAATACCATGTATTGAACGTAATTCAATGGGCGCCATAAAAGCTATTAACGCTGCAGAAATGGCTCTAGACAGAGACCCAGCTCACGTTAAAGTACCTCTAGACAAAGTTATTGATACCATGTGGGAAACAGCAAAAGACATGAACCTAAAGTATAAAGAAACCTCTGAAGGAGGCTTAGCTATTTCCGTTAACATGGCAGACTGTTAACAGAACTAATCACCGCAGTTTTTTCGCCTAGTATCTAGTATAGAAACTAATTTCCATTGGTTATCCTGATAAAATAACTGGAATGAATTGGCCCCACAATGGCTTAACATACCATTTAAATAAAAATTGTAGGGACACCATACTTGTGCTAAATCGCCGTCAATTTCATACGTAAAAGAAAGTAATTCTTCTTCCCAATTTCTAACTTTCGCATATTGTGTTACCAGTTTTAAAAAGCCACTAATGTTCTGATTCATTAATGTTTGTTGTCCTTCTTTATTTGGTTGAATGCTCTGCAAGGTCATGTTCGGATGCATCACAGATTTCATTTTTAAAGAATCGGATTGGTGAAAGCCATCAAAAAATGTTTCAATAGCATACTTTACTTTATATTCTTCTGCAGTTTGTGAAAAACCAATGGCTGTAAACAATAAACTTAATAGTAATATATGTAATTTCATAATGATAATTTTAGACGCTTTCTCAAAATTAATCAATTATCATTCCTATAATCTCTTTTTAACAAAATATATACATTCTTTTTAAACAACATGTGATAGTTTGCTAAACTAAATTAGTAATTTTACACTTTATAAATTGTATTAAAATGTCAGTAGCAAAAAAAGAATATAAAAGAGTAACCGTTAAGTCATTAATTGAGATGAAAAAAAATGGAGAGAAAATCTCTATGTTGACATCCTATGACTATACTATGACAAAAATTGTTGATGGCGCGGGTACTGATGTTATTTTAGTTGGTGACTCTGCCTCAAACGTTATGGCTGGTCATGAAACTACCCTACCTATTACATTAGACCAAATGATTTATCATGCATCTTCTGTAGTACGTGCTGCTAAAAGAGCTTTAATTGTAGTAGATTTACCCTTTGGAAGCTACCAATCAGACCCAAAAGAAGCATTACACTCTTCTATTAAGATAATGAAACAATCTGGTGGTCACGCTATTAAACTAGAAGGTGGTAAAGAAATAAAAGAATCTGTAAAGCGTATTTTAAATGCTGGTATACCAGTAATGGCTCATTTAGGGTTGACACCGCAATCAATTTATAAGTTTGGAACATATACCGTTAGAGCAAAAGAAGAAGAAGAAGCTGAAAAGTTAAAAAAAGATGCTTTAATGCTTGAAAAATTAGGTTGTTTTGCTTTAGTATTAGAAAAAGTCCCTGCAAAATTAGCTAAAGAAGTTGCAGATAGTTTAACTATTCCTGTAATTGGTATTGGTGCTGGAAACGGTGTTGATGGGCAAGTATTAGTTACTCATGATATGGTAGGAATGACGCATGAGTTCAATCCGCGTTTTTTAAGACGTTACATGAACTTGTATGAAGATATGACCTCAGCAATTGCACAGTACTGCACCGATGTTAAGTCTGTAGATTTTCCGAACAAAGACGAACAATATTAAAAAACTGGTATTCACTCAAAACACCAAAATACCAAAGTACTAAGTACTAAAGATAATCTTCAAGTTCTTTTTGAAGACAATCATATTATTGTTGTCAATAAACGCGCAGGTGATTTGGTACAAGGTGATAAAACTGGAGACAAACCACTACCAGACGTTGTTAAAGCTTATTTGAAAAAGAAATACAAGAAGGAAGGCAATGTGTTTTTAGGGGTCGTACACCGTTTAGACAGGCCTACTACTGGTATTGTTGTATTTGCAAAAACATCAAAAGCCTTACCAAGACTAAACAAATTGTTTGCAGAAAAAACTGCTCAGAAAACCTATTGGGCAGTTGTTAAAAATGCACCTCAAAAACAGAAAGATACTTTAATTCATTGGTTAAAAAAGAATCCGAAAAATAATAAATCTACTGCATATAGAGCTGAGGTTGACGGTTCTAAAAAAGCAATTTTACATTACGAACACCTAAGAGAGCTAGATAATTACAACTTGTTAGAAATTAATCTAGAGACTGGTAGACACCATCAAATTAGGTGTCAGCTCAATACTATTGGATGTCATATAAAAGGAGATTTAAAATACGGTGCAAAACGTAGTAATAAAGATGGTGGTATACATCTACACGCCAGACATTTAGAGTTTATACATCCTGTAAAAAAAGAATTAATTCAAATTACTGCTCCGTTACCGAAGGACCCTATTTGGGATGTTTGCAATTAGTCTATTTTTTTAGTTATTATGTGCTAATATTTGAATGCATTTTTATAACCACTTGTTTTGTAACAGTTGTGTCTTTAGCATTACGTTTCATTTTCACCCAAGCCACCCTTCTCTATCTAAACTTCTGTACTGAATTGCTTCAGCTATATGAGTGCCGTTAATAGACTCATCACCTTGTAAATCTGCAATAGTTCTAGACACTTTTAAAATTCTATCATAGGCACGTGCTGATAAATTTAATTGCTCCATAGCAGTTTTAAGCAAGGCTTTTGACGCGTCATCAAGCACACAATATTTTCTTATTTGATTTACATTCATTTGCGCATTGTAATGTACTGTTTTTGATGTCTTAAAACGTTTGGTTTGAAGTTCTCGCGCAAGGGTAACTCTTTTTCTAATACTTACTGATGATTCTGATTTACGTTCTTCAGTTAATTTTTCAAAAGGAACCGGGGTAACTTCAATATGAATATCGATCCTATCTAATAATGGGCCTGATATTTTACTTAAATAGCGTTGCATTTCTGCTGGTGATGAACTCACAGGGTTTGTTCCATCATTAAAATAACCACTCGGACTTGGATTCATGCTTGCCACTAACATAAAGCTACTTGGATAAGTTACTGTAAACTTTGCACGAGATATGGTTACTTCTCTATCTTCCAAAGGTTGGCGCATAACTTCTAAAACCTCTCTCTTAAACTCTGGTAATTCATCTAAAAAGAGAACACCATTATGAGATAATGAAATTTCTCCTGGTTGCGGATAACTCCCCCCTCCTACCAAAGCTACATTTGATATGGTATGATGTGGACTACGAAACGGACGTTGTGTCATTAAACCTGCATCTTTAACTTTTCCAACAACACTATGAATTTTTGTTGTTTCTAATGCCTCATATAATGTCATAGGTGGTAATATTGAGGGCAAGCGCTTAGCTAGCATTGTTTTTCCTGCTCCAGGTGGGCCAATCAGAATTATATTATGCCCTCCAGCAGCGGCTATTTCCATGCATCTTTTTATTGACTCTTGCCCTTTAACATCTGCAAAGTCAAATTCAGGAAAATCTAAGCCTTTAGAAAATTCTTCTCTAGTATCTATAATAGTCTGTTCTAACTGAAACCCTTCATCAAAGAACTTAATAACCTCTAAAATATTATCTACGCCAAAGACTTCTAAATCATTAACTATAGCTGCCTCCCTTGCGTTACTTTTTGGTAATATAAACCCTTTAAACCCTTCTGCTCTTGCTTTAATAGCTATAGGTAATGCACCACGTATAGGTTGTAAACTTCCATCTAAAGACAATTCACCCATAATTAAATAATTTCCAATGTCTTTTGATTTTATCTGACCTGACGCTGCCAGAATCCCCATGGCAATGGGTAAATCATATGCGCTACCTTCCTTCCGCAAATCGGCAGGAGCCATATTTATGGTTATTCTTTTTCCAGGAATCTTGAATTGATTGTTTTGTAAGGCGGCAGCAATTCTGTAATTACTTTCCTTAATTGCATTATCTGGTAATCCTACTAAATGATATCCTACACCTTTAACAATATCAACTTCTATTGTTATGGTAGTAGCTTCTACTCCAAAAAATGCACTCCCAAAGACTTTTATAAGCATATACAACTGATTATAATTACTATGGGGTGTTACTAAGTTACATTATTTTTAGTTAAAAACAGCCTAACAACAACGTAGTTTGTCTATCGTTTACTTACGCGTTTATACATAACAAAAAGTATTATCATTACACCTCCAAGCAAAACAAATATGTAGTTTATGCTAAAATCTGGATTTAAAACCACAGTATCCATATCACCAATTAAAACATAAGAACTCCAGTAGAATGGTGTAGCCAAAGTACCATCATGCTTAGATAAATACGCCAGTTTTGACTCATGTAAGGCTCTTGATTTAGTCATTCCTTTCTTTAAATTAGTATAAAAAGAATGCATTATCTCTAAAGTAGTTTTATCATTAATATTCCATAACGTAGAAATTACACTATTGGTACCTGAAAAGAAAAAACCACGTGCTAAACTCATAACGCCTTCTCCGGTTTTCATTTCACCTTGTGACGTTTTACAGGCGCTAAGCACTACCAGGTCGGCCTGATTTTTTGTAGCATACATTTCATTTAAATTTATTCTCGCATCACTAAATGCCAACCATGGTTTTTCTGTATCACTAGCTCCTGAATGAGTAGCTAAATGTATTATTTTATAATCTTCTAAACTTGAAATGAAGTTTGACTTTGTAGCCTGTTCATTAATGTAAATTTTATCAGAAAAAATTGAATTTATGTAATTTAATTCATCGATAGAATTAGTAAGTACAGCCAATGTTTCATCTTTAAAATTCTTAGGAGCCATTCCTAGAAAAGTATGCTCTGGGCTTCTGCTTTTTTTCTTGTTAAAATTTAAGTAAGAAAATGAATGAACATAACTAAGTTCATTTGTTTTAATTAAATATGAATATGGGTTAGCATAGTCCGTTATGAGTGCTTCAAAAGGGATATTTTGAACAATTCCATCTGCTGAAACTATGATTCGCTTTCCTTTTATTTTATTAAAAATTTCATTAGGCAAAAGTCTTTGAAAAATAGAATTTGAATTTTTAGCATAGGCATCAAGTGCGTCTTGTGTTTCAAATGGACGTTGTAGCTGCTGAGTAAGCCTAATAACGTCTTGCTGTAATGACTTTGCATTAAGAACTTTAAATAAATAATAATCACGCTCAGTAATTACCAAACCATAAGCCTTTGTTTCATGTATGATGTACTGTAAACTTACAGACGATTTATTGATAAAAGAATCCTTGTGATTTTGGATTTTCAAAACAGGAAGTTTCTTTCTTAGCTTTGAATACTCTGGGTAATTTTGAGCTAAAGAATCTTTAAACTGCTCATAGCCTTGTTTTAAATCAAATATTTTATCTGCTTTGTTTAAAAGATCACTTTCTTCAGCTTGAACAATTTCTTGCGTTAATGCAAAATCACGCTCAATAAACTCTTGAGGCAAATGACTTAAGACTTGAGCTTTTTGATGACTTAGTTCTTCAATTAGCAATAACGCTTTATTTTTTTCTAAAAAAAAGTAAGCTTCATTAACATTATTAAGCAGGTAGCACACTTCTATTGCTTTTATATACAAATTAGCACCTTGTTTTCGCCAAAATAATTTTGACCTTTTTTCAGAACTTTCAAAACGTATGACATCTAATAATTGGTCTGCTAATTTATAATCTTGCAATGCTTTTTTCAGATTATCTTCATTTTTATCTACCTCATAACGTGTCTGCCAGTAATTAGCCTTTTGTGAAATAAAATCTAAAATACGTAATTTATTAGGTAAGATTTCTAATTTTTTAAGTGACGGATTTTCAAAATTTGCACTATCATTCCCTACTACAAGAAGTTGTAATGCTTTTTCATAATAAAACTTTGCCTTATTAAACCTGTTTTTCTGCAAATAATATGTTCCATAAGTACTATATGCTAATGCCATAGACTCCTTATCACTCCCCGCAAATAACACACTATTATCAAGCTTAATTTTAGCTTTCATGTACTCGTTATGCTGTAAATACAAATCTGCAATATTGTTATTCAACATCGATATTGAAATAGAATCATTCAATTCACTGCTTATTTTCAAAGCTTTTTCATAATGATGAATTGCCAGTTCTTTATTCTCTACCTCTTCATACACATAACCGAGACGTAAATTAATTAATGACTCATCTCTTCTTGCTATAGGTGTAAATACACTTAATGAATCCGCTTTATTAAGATACTTTATTATTTTTTTAAAATTTGTTTTACTATCTATTGATGCGTACACTTTGGAGATTCGCATATAGTTTTTATATAAATTTCTATAATCTTTTTTAGAAATATAATATTCCGTAGATTTTTTAAAATATAATTTACTCTTTTCATAATCTCCTATTTTAGAATATAATGTGATGAGTTCTGAATACGATTTCATCCTTAATCTATCTTCATTAGGAAGATCTGATAATTCTTTAAAAGCACGAATAGACTTAACCACCTTATCATCACGTCGGTAGTACAAACCTAGATTGAATAAACTCTTTTTTAATGAAATTAAATCGTCTGTTTTTTTTCTAAGTGTAACTGCTTGTTGTAAATGAAAGTACGACTGATCAGTTTCCCCTTTATTAAACAAAACACTAGCGTAGCTATGATGAAGCTGAGACCTTTCATTATTTGATAAACTGGCTGTGTTCAAAATGGAATCGATATCGAATTTCTCCACTAGAAATCCCACATTTTTTTGTGAAAACAAACTAATTGAAAAAAACAATATCGAATATAAAACTACATTTCTTAAAATCAACTGCATCTATTGCTATTAGTTTTCTCAAAATTAATAGATGCAGTTGACACAATCAAATTATACTATAAATTTTTCTATTCTTCATCACTATCTGTTGTACCATCACCTTTGGTATATCCATCTTTCATTGTGTCAGAACCATCATCTCCTTCTTCTTTTTCATTTTCATTTTCATTTTCATCATCCTTAACATAATCACCTTCTCTAGCAACAAGAAGTGCTTTATTTATTTCTTTTACACTTATAATGTTATCTGAAAACAATAATAATTCCGTTATAGCCTCTATACTTTGATTGCTATTTACCTGAAAAATCAATTCGTTATTAGCTATAGAAATTATTTCTTCTACATTTAACTCCTCTTTTAACCATTCAATCTCAATAGCCTTGACATTTTCTTTATAAGAAACTTCAAGTAGTTTTTGACTAGTACTGTTTTCTACATCCATTTTCTCTTGAAAGCTTTGTTCATTCACATTTTCCACACTACAACTAAAAGTTAAAAAAACTACTAATAACACTGCTAATTGGATAAAATTTTTCATAATAATAAGTTTATTGGTTAAAAAAATATAATAAAGACAATAATATCATGCCCCACTTTATAGTTCCTATAAAGTGCAAAACGTTACCCAATTATTTTCACTTTTTTATGAACATACTTTTTAAAATTATCTTTAGCTTTACCAATAACACATTTCTTTTAGCACCTATGAACGAACAACAAAATTTATTTAATTCCTTAATTTCCGGTGACTCTAAAGGTATTTTAGAAATTTACGAATTAATATACCCTTTGGTTCGTAAGTACATTAAAAATAACAGCGGCAGTGAAGAGGATGCTGAAGATATATTTCAAAAGGCACTCATGCATATAACTACAAAATTCAAGGTCTCAAACTCTGCCCCTACATCTAACTTTGAGTGGTACTTATACGGCATATGTAAAAACATGTGGCTTAAAGAATTAAGCCACAGAAAAAAAAGGAGAAACAATACTATTCTCAAAGAAGTTAGTGATGAAAAATGGGCGAAATCAATGGCCATTGCACTTCTTGAAAATGATCGTTGGGAACTTTACCAAAGAAACTTTAATCTACTTTCTGATAACTGTAAAAAAGTACTCTCTCTATTTTTAAAAAAGCATAAACAAAAAGAAATAGCTGAAGAGCTAGGCTATAATTCTGAAACAGTTGTAAGACAACGTGTGTTTAAATGTAAATCAAAATTAATCAAACTCATTCAGAAAGATTCTTCTTTCAAAAACCTAAAGGACCTTTAATCGCCAAAAACAACCGTTAATAGTATTTTTTTAAAAATAATTAAAAAAAGTGGGTAACAAATACCAAAAAAAAGGAACATGTATATGAGTAACGGTTCTAAAAGACCTTTACATAAAAATAAAACATAATAAATTATGAATGATTTTAATAGAGACCAGATGATTGACGATTATATTTGTGGCAGGTTATCTAAAGATGATTTAACTGCTTTTGAAAACCAATTGCGTGAAGATTCTGGTTTAGCTGAAGAAGTTGCTATAAATAAAAATTTATTTGCCTTGCATGACTCAAGTTCTTGGGAGGAAATTACAACTTTAAATAAGGATGGAAAACTTTACGAAAACTACTTGTTGAGTAAAGATGGACAACACATAAAAAAAGCTATTAATCAGGCCCAACACAGCTACAAGCAGCAAACTACTTCCCCAATTAAACTATACAAATGGTATGCTGCTGCAGCGAGTGTCGTGTTATTAATAGCTTTTAGTTATATTTTTACAAGTAATCAAAATTCCCCAGAAAACTTGTATGCTGATTTTAGTAACTTATCTGAATTACCCTCACTAACCCAAAGAAGCGACGCTGATAAGTTACTATCTGATGCAGAAGAATTATTTTTAAACAAACAGTATATTGCTGCTGTGAGATCTTTAGAGTTGTATAATGAAAAGTATAACACGAGCACGTCTAATACTTTATTATATAAAGGAATCTGTTATTTAGAGCTGAACGATTTTTCAAAAGCCACAACCCAATTCAACACTTTAAAAAACAGCAATTCATTAGACCGAAACAAAGCATTTTGGTATTTAGCTTTAACGTCATTGAAGCAGAAAAACATTAAAGAAACAAAACGATTATTACAACTAATTGTTAACGAGTCATACTTCAACCATCAAAAAGCTGAAGAACTATTATCCATACTTAGCTAACCCCAAGGTTAAGTTAATTTAAAAAAGGTAGTCGTTTTAGACTACCTTTTTTTGTTACAGACGTATATAAAACAGCACAGGCGCTTAAAAAGTGCCTGTGCTGTTTTATATATACTTAATTTATTTTTTATAATTCTCTACCCCCTCTTGTAACCAAGAAGTATACACCTCAACATCAGGAGTGTATCCAATTGGAGCATTTAATTTCTCTTCATTTTTACCTAATAACACATAGTAAGGTTGCGCATTGGCTTTGTAATTTACTGTTTGAAAATCACTCCATTTATTTCCTATAGTTTCAATAGACTTCCCTGTAGTTTCTGACACGTATTGTTCTGATTTAGGCAATTGGCGTTTGTCATCTACATATAATGAGATTAACACGTAATCATTATTAATCAAATCAAACACTTCTTTTTCAGACCATACGCGTTCTTCCATTTTCCTACAGTTCACACAAGCATGCCCCGTAAAGTCTAGCAACACAGGTTTATTTTCTTGTTTTGCATACGCTATACCTGTTTCATAATCATGAAAGGCTATGATATCATGTGGTCCTAAATGGGCACCTTCTGGCAGTTCTGAATGACTTATACCACCTACTCCTTTTTTAGAAAAACCAACTCCATACGGGCTTTCACTGTAATGCATTGGAGGCGGGAAACCGCTAATCAATTTTAGTGGCGCACCCCATAATCCTGGAATTAAATATATCGTAAATGTTAATGTGATTAATCCTAGCATTAATCTCCCTACAGAAATACTCTGTATAGGTGAATCATGCGGTAATTGTATTTTCCCAAATAAATAGAATGCTAAAGCTCCGAAAACTGCAATCCAGATAGCTATAAATACTTCACGTTCTAAGAAATGTCCTTGTACAACTAAATCTGCGTTTGATAAAAACTTAAACGCTAAGGCTAACTCTAAGAATCCTAACACTACTTTTACTGTGTTTAACCATCCTCCAGATTTTGGTAGTGAATTTAACCACCCTGGAAACATAGCAAATAATGTAAATGGTAATGCTAACGCTAAAGAGAAACCAAACATGCCAACAAACGGTGCGATACCCCCTTTAGACGCTGCCTCTACTAATAAAGTTCCTACAATTGGCCCTGTACAAGAAAACGACACAATTGCTAATGCTAAAGCCATAAAAAAGATACCAATCATTCCTCCTCTATCAGCTTGACTATCTACTTTATTTGCCCATGAATTTGGCAACATGATTTCAAATGCCCCTAAAAATGAGAATGCAAAGACAACTAATAAAATAAAGAATATGATATTAAACCACACATTAGTAGATAATGCGTTTAAAGCATCTGCACCAAATGCCCAAGTAACAATAGCCCCTAAAAACACATAAATAAAAATGATAAATAATCCGTAAATAATTGCGTTTCTTACTCCAGCGGCTTTACTCTTGCTCTGTTTTGTAAAAAAGCTTACCGTCATTGGAATCATTGGAAATACACAGGGTGTTAATAAAGCTGCAAATCCTGATAAAAACGCTAAGAAAAAAATAGTAAACAAACCTTTTGATTCGTTAGATTTACCAATAGAATCCGTATCTGCTTCTACTTTTTCAACATCAATTTTTGCGTCTGCTTTATCATCAATTGGTAATTTTAAAGTAAACGTATTGTCTGCTTTCTTTTTTAATTCTTCATTTCGTTTTGTTTCTTCAAGTGATAGTATTGAATATTGATCTTTACCTTCATCAACAACTGTTGCAGTAGTTAAATCAAATGTTAGTTTAACCTCATCAAACAAGCATTTTTCATCATCACAGGATTGAAAAGACACTTCTCCATCAATAGATGTTAAAGTGGGGTCTAATACCTTAATACGTTGTGCTAATGTTGCTGTATGATCAAAGAAGCGCATATCCATTTCAAACACCTTATCATACAACACAACAGTTTTGCTTTCTGCGGCTTTTTCAGAAGTTAACTCGAATGTTTTACCCAATTGAGTCTCATCATAAAGGAGTTCTGTTGGTAAAGCGCCACCTTCAGGTAAATGTTGCGAATACAAATGCCAATGATCTTGGACTGTAGCATTGTAAATTAAATTAAATTCTGTGTCTGAAATTTTTTCTACGGCTCCAGTCCACTTAACTGGCGTTACTATTTGAGCTTGAGTAAAACTAAAACTTAACAGTATAATAAATAAGTTTAATATTCTTTTCATTCTAAAGGGCTTTAACGTCGTGTTATTTTTAATATATTCTCTGTTGTTTTACCAACACAAAAACGATTGTCTGCACGTCTACCAACAATCCATATAATTGAATCTGTAGCATCACATAACAACCAACTATGTTCTTTTTCTAATAAAGACATTTTTTCGTCTTTAAAGTATTTACTCAATTTTTTCTTTCCTTTCATTCCGAAAGGGTAGAAAACATCACCATCATGTTTTTTTCTTAAGATTAAAGGATATACAACCAATGCTTTATCAATATAAATTGTATCAACTGAGTTTGTTCCTACTTCATGAACTTTATTAAACTCTAATTTTAGCGGGCTATCTATATCACATAAATCTTCAGTTATCTTATATATTACAGTATCAGAATTCTTTTTCTTTTTTTCTAATAATAAAAAATCCCGATCTTTTATCAATCGATGCGTGTCCGAATGAACATATTTACCAGATTGTGCTGTGCATAAATCGGTAATATCACTCCATTGAGTAAAGTTATAGTCATTTAAAATATGGCGTAAATACACATCTACATCTTCATATTTCAGTAATTTTTTAAGATCAATTTTAAACGACTCATCAAAAATACAGACTTCCTTTTTTATAGTATCTAAATGCTGTGTTAAAACTTTACGTTCTTTTTTTAAATAGGCCAAATGCTTATTAAACGTTGCAGGAAAACTTGTGTTTAATTCTTCCAAAACTGGCACTACTTTGTGTCTTACCTTGTTTCTTACATATTTGGTTGATTGATTACTTTCATCTTCACGCCAAGTTATGTTTTGAGTAATTGTAAACTGTTCAATTTCTTCTCTAGTAAAAGGCAGTAAGGGTCTTATAACGTTGCCGTTAATTTCAGGCACCCCTGTTAATCCATGTAAACTTGCCCCACGTGTTAAATTTATAATTACAGTTTCTATATTATCATTTGTATGATGTGCGGTTAATATATAATCATATGCATTATCTACAGTTAGTTTCTCAAACCAGTTATAACGAAGTTCTCGCGCAGCCATTTGAGTTGACATTTTTTTTTCTTCAGAATATGATACTGTATCAAACTCAATACTATGCATTTCTACCTGTAAAAATTCGGCTAAATTTTTGACGAAAATTGCGTCTTTATCAGAATCTGCATAACGCAACTTAAAATTACAATGAGCCAATGAAAAATTTAATTCAAGTTGATGGCATAAATGCGCTAAAACAACACTATCTATTCCACCAGATATAGCTACTAATAATTTTGCATTATTTAAAAAAGGCAACTTATTAGTAATATGATGTTTAAATCTTTCTAACATAATTTAATAATTAACTTAATAAAGCTTCGCGCATTGCCTTTGCTTTTATCAAGCATTCTTGATATTCAGCTTCTGCATTTGCTTTAGCAGTTATTGCTCCTCCAACAGAGTATGACACATATTGATTCGTTTCATTATATAGTATACTGCGTATAATCACATTAAAATCGAAGTCGTTATCTGGTGTAAAATACCCCACAGCCCCAGAGTACAAACTTCGTTTTGTAGTTTCCAATTGTTCTATAATTTTCATTGCAGAAACTTTTGGCGCTCCGGTCATGCTACCCATAGGATAAGTCGTTCTAATAATTTCCACTGGGCTTTTTGTGTGTTCTACTTCTGATGTTACAGTACTTATCATTTGATGAACTTGGTCAAATGAATATACTTTACACAGTTCTGGAACTTTCACACTGCCTTTTATTGCTGTTTTAGACAAATCATTTCGAACCAAATCAACTATCATAATATTTTCTGAACGTTCTTTAATATCATGCTCTAAATGATACTTTAATTGCGCATCGTTTTCAGCATTTTTTGAACGCTTTGCGGTTCCTTTTATAGGTTGTGATACAATTTTAGTTCCGTTTTTACGCAAATACCTTTCAGGTGAAGCTGATAACACATATTTATCATCTAACTTTAAAAATGTTGCAAAAGGTGTGTTTGATATGGTGTTTAAGTTTTGATATACATTTAATGGGGTTATCGCTGTGTTTTCTGCATAAAACTCTTGACAGAAGTTTACTTCGTAAATATCGCCACGTAAAATATGATCATGGATGGTTTGAAACTTTTCAAAATAATTATCCTTAGTCATCCTAAGTTTAATTTTTACAGAGTTTTCTGTATTGGGTGTTTGTGCAGTGGAAATTTTTTGTTGGATTATGTCATTATAATCATATTCCAGCTCGTCATCAACAACATTTAAATAATGTAACTCTATAGTATTCTCTTTTAGTAAAAAAACTTTCTTAGGCTGAAAAAAATATAGCTCAGGAAAGTTTAGTCCGTCAAAATTTTGAGATTTTAGGTTTTCTGTATCATTTTTTAAATCGTAGCTCAAATACCCAAAAAGCCAATCTTTAGTATGGGCCTGATAATCTTTTAATTGATCAAAAGCTTCAAAGGCATCTGTTTGTATCATTGTAAAGGCATCTACAGCTAAAACAGCATCATAATTTGAATACTGCTGTTGGTGGTTGTTAGAATCTAACCAAACAACTTCTCTAAACTGTGTGCTCCATTGTAATAATTTTTCTTTAATACAATGTTCTGGTTCTAATGGGATAACTTTTAAGGTTCTCAAGGAAACAGGTTATTAATTAGCTACTTCGCTAATAAATTTAATACGATATAATCGCAATTCTTCATCATCATAATCGCCTTCAAATTCCTCAATTGCTTCAGTTATTTTATCGGTTTCAGCTTCCATGAAGTATTCATGAATTTCTTCTTGTTGGTCTTCATCCAGGTGATCATCTATCCAATAATTGATATTTAATTTTGTTCCTGAATATACTATTTGTTCCATTTCTTTAATGAAATCTCCCATTTCCATTCCTTTTGCTGCAGCAATATCTGTTAATGGTAATTTTCTATCTACATTTTGTATAATGTATAATTTTAAAGCAGAATTTACTCCAGTGCTTTTAACGACTAAATCATCTGGACGAATAATATCATTCTCGTCAACATACGCTTTAATTGTTTTTACAAATTCTTTCCCATATTTCTTTGCTTTTCCTTCTCCAACACCATGAACATTTTTTAACTCATCTATGGTAATTGGGTATTTTAAAGCCATATCTTCTAATGATGGGTCTTGAAATACAATAAATGGAGGCACCCCTAGTTTGTGTGCTTGTTTTTTACGTAAACTCTTTAATATTTTCAATAGGTTTTGATCTGCAGAAGCATCACCTCCTTTAGAGGCTACAAAAACACCATCTGTACCTTGATCAATATACAAGTGGTCTTCTGTCATCATAAAACTTTCCGGCTTATCTATAAACGTTTTCCCTTTTGGCGTTAACCTAATAACACCATAAGTTTCAATATCTTTTTTAATATACTTGGCTACTAGAGCCTGACGAATTAAAGCCATCCAGTATACAGCGTCTTTTGATTTTCCATTTCCGAAAAATGGTTTTAAATCGGTTTTATGTGACGATATTAGTGCATTTTTTTCCCCTCTCAAGGTACTCACTAAGTCTTTAGATTTGTATTTCTCCTTAGTTAAACTTACTGTTTCTAGCAGTACTTTTAATTGGTCTTGGGCTTCGTGTTGCTTTTTCGGGTTTTTCATGTTATCATCCATCTGGGCTCCCTCACCATTTACCTCATCAAAATCTTCTCCGAAATAATGTAAGATAAATTTACGCCTTGACATTGATGTTTCAGAATACGCAACCATTTCTTGCAATAAAGCATGACCTATTTCCTGTTCTGCAACTGGTTTATTGGCCATGAATTTTTCTAACTTTTCAATATCTTTATAAGCATAAAAAGCCAAACAATGTCCTTCTCCACCATCTCGTCCTCCACGTCCTGTTTCTTGATAATAACTTTCGATACTTTTAGGGATATCATGATGAATTACAAACCTCACATCTGGTTTATCAATCCCCATCCCGAATGCAATTGTTGCGACAATAACATCAGTATCTTCCATTAAAAACATATCCTGATGTTTTGCTCTCGTTTTGGTATCTAATCCGGCATGATATGGTAATGCGTTAATACCGTTTACCTGAAGCACTTGTGATAACTCTTCAACACGTTTTCTACTCAAACAGTATACAATACCACTTTTCCCTTCATTTTGTTTAATAAATCTGATAATATCTGCATCAACATTTTTTGTTTTGGGTCTTACCTCATAAAACAAATTAGGCCTATTAAACGATGCTTTAAACACTTCTGCATTAGGCATTCCTAAGTTTTTAATAATATCTTCTTGAACTTTAGGAGTTGCAGTTGCAGTTAAGGCAACTATTGAGATGTCATCACCAATTTTTTGAATTATACTCTTTAAATTTCTGTACTCTGGTCTAAAATCATGTCCCCATTCCGAAATACAATGTGCTTCATCTACGGCCATAAAAGAAATTTTCACAGAACGCAAAAACTCAATATTCTCTTCTTTTGTTAATGATTCTGGTGCTACATATAATAACTTGGTAACCCCGTTTGTCATGTCTTCTTTAACTTGCTTAACCTCAGTTTTTGTCAATGATGAGTTTAACACATGAGCAATCCCTTTTTGAGATGAAATACCACGAATTGCATCTACTTGATTTTTCATTAAAGCTATTAGTGGCGATACTACAATTGCAGTTCCTTCACTCATAAGAGCTGGCAACTGAAAACACAATGATTTCCCCCCACCGGTTGGCATAATAACAAATGTATTTTTACCCTGCAATACATTTTTAACCACCCCTTCTTGGAGTCCTTTAAATTGTGAAAAGCCAAAATATTTTTTTAATGAAGCGTGTAGGTCAATTTGATTAAAATCCATGCTATTTTTTTACTATTTATATGCTTAGGTTAAATTTATCGCAAAATGAAACAACTTTTTAATCATAACCCATATGTATCTGATAAAAATAAAGTAATTTCGTTTGTGAATATTAAAGATAGTATTTTTATTTAAAACCATAGAGAATGATTTTGTAAAAACCATCTTAATTTTCAGCTTTAAACTGATACAAACTTAATCAGCAGAATGCTATTTCACAACTGTTTTTGCTGATTTTTTTAACAAATATTATAAGTGAGCAACATCGATAAGATTATTAAAATTGCTAAGGAAACAATTACGATTGAACAAGAAGCTATAGCTAATTTAGTCAATTCTATAAATACTGAATTTGCAGAAGCTGTAAATCATATTCTCACATCAAATGGTAGGGTTGTAATTTCTGGAATTGGTAAGAGTGCTAACATAGCTACAAAAATAGTTGCAACATTAAACTCAACAGGAACTCCTGCTATATTTATGCACGCTGCAGACGCTATACATGGTGATTTAGGTACTGTACAAAAAAATGATACCGTAATTTGTATTTCTAAAAGCGGAAACACACCAGAGATAAAGGTTTTGGTACCTCTAATTAAAAACGGGGGCAACAAACTTATTGCTATTACATCTAACCGAACATCTTTCTTAGGAACAGAAGCAGACTATGTACTGCATGCCTATGCCGAAAAAGAAGCCTGTCCAAACAACCTAGCACCAACAACTAGCACAACAGCACAATTGGTAATGGGCGATGCTCTGGCTGTATCTCTTTTAAAGTTAAAAGACTTTAGCAGTAGTGATTTTGCTAAATACCACCCTGGAGGTGCTTTGGGTAAACGCTTGTACTTACGTGTTAGAGATTTAATTACTAAAAACGAAAAACCCGCTGTTAAAGCAACCGACTCAATAAAAGATGTTATTATCGAAATTTCTAACAAACGTTTAGGTGTTACAGCAGTAGTTAATGATAATGAAAAAATTATAGGTATTATTACAGACGGTGATTTAAGACGTATGCTAACAAAAAGCGATAGTTTTACAAGCTTAACCGCTGCAGATATTATGTCACCTTCTCCTAAAACACTAACTAGTGATGCCATGGCAGTTGACGCTATGGAGCTTTTAGAAGGCAATAATATTTCTCAGCTATTAGTTGAAGATGACTCTAAATATAGTGGTGTGGTTCACATACACGATTTAATAAAAGAAGGCATCTTATAATATGGCAAAGAAGAACCCAAATGAAATGTCATTTCTTGATCATTTAGAAGAATTAAGAGGGCATTTAATAAAATCTACTTTAGCAATATTAGTTTTTGCAACTGTTGCGTTTATCTGCAAGGAAATTGTATTTAAACACATTTTATTTGCGCCAACAAAAATCAGTTTCATTACCTACAGAGGGCTATGCAACCTATCTAAAGCATTAGGCATGGATGAAAGTTTATGTATAGAGATGATGCCTTTTGAAATTCAAAGTAGAACTCTAGCCGGTCAATTTTCTGCACACATATGGGTTTCTATCACCTTCGGTTTTATCATTGCTTTTCCGTTTGTAATTTATCAATTTTGGAAATTTATAAGCCCTGGGTTACATAGTAATGAGCGCAAAACCTCAAGAGGTTTTATATTTGCCGCTTCATTTTTATTTTTTACAGGAGTTTTATTTGGGTATTATATTATTTGCCCATTATCCATCAATTTTTTAGGGAATTATAGCGTTGACAGTACAATTCATAATGATTTTGACTTAGACTCCTATATAGGCTTAGTTAGAGCCTGTACTTTAGCTTCGGGGTTAATTTTTGAGTTACCAATAATTATTTATTTCTTAACTAAAGTTGGCTTAGTTACTCCAGAATTTTTAAAAAAACAACGAAAAGTAGCTTTGGTTATTATACTAATTGTTTCGGCAGTAATTACACCACCAGATTTAGCAAGCCAGGTAATTGTAGCAATCCCTGTATTAATTTTATATGAAATTAGTATTTTCATATCAAAAAAAGTTATCAAAAACCAAAAGAAAAAAGCACTACAAAACACATAAGCTTGATTCATCCATTGATAAAAAAACAACATCATGAATAACAAAATACAAGAATTCGATACATATAGAGAAAAAATGAATAAGCGCATCTTACAGGATGACAATAAAATTTTACACCGCATATTCAACCTAGACACTAAAGCTTTTCAAGAAGGCGCTTTAGATGTGCGCACAAAGGAACTTTTAGGGCTTGTCGCTTCGTTAGTATTACGTTGTGATGATTGTGTGAAATACCACCTAGAGTCATGCCACAAAGCCGGTTTAAACGGAAAAGAAGTTGCTGAAGCATTAAGTATTGCGACTTTAGTTGGCGGAACAATCGTAATTCCTCACTTGCGCCGTGCTTATGAATTTTGGGACGCACTTCAGGATGCCTAATTCGTTAAGAAAACACTAAACCGTTAGTGCATTTCATTAATATCCTTATTTTTACACCTGTATACTACTAATTTATGATTTTAAGAGCTGAAAATATTAAAAAATCCTACAAGAACAAACTTGCTGTAAAAGGGATTTCTGTTGAAGTAAAGCAAGGTGAAATCGTTGGTTTACTAGGACCAAATGGTGCCGGAAAAACAACTTCATTCTACATGATTGTTGGACTAATAAAACCTACTGAAGGGCATATATTTTTAGATGATACTGAAATTACTAAATTTCCAATGTACAAACGTGCCCAACATGGCATAGGCTATTTAGCACAAGAAGCATCTGTGTTTAGAAAACTAACTGTTGAAGAAAACATTTTAAGTGTTTTGGAGTTGACAAATATGCCCCGAAAAGAACAATTAGAACGTACTGAACAATTAATTGAAGAGTTTAACTTACAAGAAAGACGTAACCGTAGAGGGGACTTATTATCAGGAGGGGAACGTAGAAGAACAGAAATTGCTCGTGCTTTAGCTACAAACCCAAGTTTTATCTTACTAGACGAACCTTTTGCTGGAGTTGATCCCGTAGCTGTTGAAGACATCCAGCGTATTATTGCCCAGTTAAAAAACAAAAATATTGGTATTTTGATTACCGACCATAACGTACAAGAAACCTTAGCTATTACTGACAGAACCTATTTAATGTTTGAAGGTAATATTTTAAAACACGGTGAACCGGAAGAGTTAGCCGAAGATGAAATGGTCCGTAAAGTATATTTGGGACAAAATTTCGAATTGCGTAAAAAGAAATTAGATTTTAAATAACACACAAAATCTAATAAAAACACACTCTTACTTTTTAACCAACTGTAGAAGCTCTTTTTTGCTACCATTAAAGATGTTAACATCTACAAACTCTTTAATACCATAAACACTTCCTTTATCTGTGAATTGCCAGAAGTTCCAATCATTATCAATATTTTCAACATAATAATTGTAGTTGGCTACCCAGCACGTATATTCGGAAAAGTCGTTATATAAATGATCATTATAAAACGATTCTCCAGAATAAATAATAGGTTTCACCCCATAATGTTGTTCAACTTTTTTAAGCCATTTACGCAAGCCTAGCTTCAGGTTATCCATACTTTGAATTCTCGGAATATCTTCTATATCTAAAACTGGAGGCAAATCACCTTTTTCAAGCCGCACAGTTCGTATAAAATTGTCTGCCTGCAACAAGGAGTTTTCATTAGGTCGGTAATAATGGTAGGCCCCACGAACAAAACCTTGAGCTTTAGATTGCTTCCAGTTTTTATCAAACTTCCTATCCTCTTTAACACTCCCAGCAGTTGCCCGTACAAATACAAACGAAACAGGAAAACTATCTTGTATTTTAGATACTTTGTTCCAATTAATATTTCCTTGATAATGCGAAACATCAATACCAAAAGTCTGATCTTTGTGATGCTGCAATACATCAAAGATTCGTAATTGTGTTGTTAACGACGCTACTTTAATAGCCTCATTTTTTTCAATACGCTGGTATGCTAAATAGTATAATGCATACCTATAATGCCATATACCACAACACAACAACACCAATAATAGGGGTAAAATAATGTGCTTTTTAAACGCGAATTTGGACGGCTTTCTTCTCTTTGATTTAAGCGTTTTTTTTCGCTTTAGTCGTTTTAATTCTGCTTTACCAGATGCCATCTTACTTCCTCAGAGTTATCAATACTGAAAGCAATATATACAACAGAATTATTAACGGAAATGCGATATAATGTAGTGTAAACAACAAAAATATACAGGCTATTAAAAAGATGTATTTTACGGCATTTTCTTTAAAACCATATGTTTTCATTTTCAATGAAAACAAGGGAAGCTCAGCATTTAACAAGTAACAACTTAACCCTGTTACAGCAATTAAAAACCATTTATTTAAAATTAAATCATTAATCCATTGAACATCATTCGTCATTAAAATCAAAGGCAAGCTTAATATAAACAATGTGTTGGCTGGTGTTGGCAACCCTATAAATGATTCTGTTTGACGCGTGTCAATATTAAATTTCGCTAAACGGTAACAGGATGCCAGCGTAACTAACAACCCTATTAAAGGCACAAAACTATACTGCATACCATCTTCCCATCCTGACGTTACATCAAAATTAACTGGAAACGGATTGCTTGTTTGTTCTAATAATTTAAACATCACTATTCCTGGCACCATTCCACTGGTTATCATATCTGCCAAAGAATCCAACTGTAACCCTAACTCACTTTTTACATGAAGCAATCGTGCTGCAAAACCATCAAAAAAATCAAATACAATTCCTAAAACTACAAATACCGCAGCCATAAACAAATTGTTCTCTACTGCAAATACCACTGCAATACTTCCGCAAAAAAGGTTTAATAACGTAATGATGTTCGGAATGTGTTTTTTCATGAATCTATAAGTTCTTAGGATGTAAAAATAAGAAAGATTTATTTGAATTTATACTCTAAACTATTCTGATTATTTACTTGCCTTGAGCATTCTGTCATTTCCTGACAAATCTTGACGTAATTCAACTGATGAAAACCCTAAACTTTTTACCAATGCAACCGTTTCTTTTCCTAAATATTGATTAATTTCAAAATACAACGTCCCCTGCTCTTGCAAATTAAACAGAGCAAATTCTGTTATTTTTCTATAAAAAAGCAACGCATCATCATCTTCAACAAACAAGGCTAAATGTGGTTCATAAGCCAACACATTTTTTTTTATTTCATGTTTCTCTAGATTCCTAACATAAGGCGGATTAGACACAATAACATCATATTTATTTACTGTACTTGAATACGTTAATATATTATCATGAATAAATTTCACAGTTACACCATTGGTTTCTGCATTTTCTTTAGCCACCACTATGGCCTCATCAGAAACATCTATGGTTGCAATTGTAGCATTAGGTAGGTTTTTGGCCAAACTTATTGGAATACAACCAGATCCTGTACCGATGTCTAAAATAGTTAAACCATCATTTTTTGTGCAATCTTCTAAAACCCAATCAACCAACTCTTCCGTTTCTGGCCTAGGAATTAATGTGGCCTCAGTAACTTTAAAATTCAATCCGTAAAATGACGTATTACCAATAATATATTGAAGAGGTTTTTCCTTAAGAAGTTCATTGACAGCATTTTTAAAAAAAACCACATCTTCAGCATCTAGCACTAAATCAGGTTGTAAAATAGCATCAATTTTTGAAATCTGTAATTGATGATCTAATAACCTATATAGAAAAACTTCAATTTCAGACAACTCAAAAAGCGATGATAATTTCGATATGAAATATACTTTTAATTCTTTCAATACCATACAACTACAACGTTTTAAGCATCCACTCTGAACAACTGTAATGTCCTGTTTCTCCAAGTGGAGCATCTAAGGCTATGAATCCTGTTTTTTTATATAATTTAACTGCTGAAGTCATATAAGGTAAGGTTTCTAAGTAACATTTTTCATAACCAAAATCTTTAGCAACTTCCAAACATTTCTGCATCATTTGAGCGCCAATACCTTGACCTCTAGCTTCAGGGGAAAAGTACATTTTTTGAAGTTCACAAATATTCTCTTTAGTGTTTTCTAATTGAGCAATTCCAGCACCACCAATAATTTCACCGTTTTGTTCAGCTACAAAATATATTGATCGTTCTGCCTTATATACCTCAGATAAAGTATCTAATGTTTTATCCTCATAAGCTGTCCCTACTGTTGGTGCACCAAGCTCCAAAAGCACAGTTCTTATCATTTTTGACACTACTGTATTATCTGTGGCTTCTATTTCTCGCATTAATATTTCAGACATCAATATAAAAAGCTATTTTTGTTTGTAAATTTACCATTTATGAAGCAATTAGCAGTATTTTTAATTATAATTTCAACACTCACCGCTTGTGTTTCTAAAAAAATTGAATATCAAGATGTTCAAAACATAAAAATAATCTCATTAAGCGCTAATGAGATTACTTTAAGTGCTGATGCTATTTTTAAAAACCCCAATATATTGGGCGGTAAAGTTACACCAGACAACATTGTTGTTTTTATTGACAACAAAGAGATTACCACTGTAAAATCTAAAGAATTTAAAGTGCCTGCTGTTAAAGAATTTGCCGTGCCTTTAGAAGTCACCATTCCATTTGATAAAATTCCTGGAAATAAAAACGGTGGTCTTTTAGGAGCAGTTCTTGGCAGCATAAACAAAACCCATCAAGTGACATTTAAAGGAGTCTTAAATTACAAAGTCGCAGGGTTTAAATCTACTTACACAATTAACCAAACAGAAGAACTAAAACTTAGCTTATAAAACATCAAATATACATACAACGTTGCATTCAGCTCGCTAAAAATGGATTAGGCTCAACTTACCCCAACCCACTTGTTGGTAGCGTGATTGTACATGACAATAAAATAATTGGGGAAGGCTGGCACTACCAAGCAGGTAACGCACATGCTGAAGTTAACGCCATAAATTCTGTAAAAGATAAAACCTTACTCAAAAACGCAACACTATATGTGTCACTTGAACCATGCAGTCATTTCGGAAAAACACCTCCGTGTGCAGATTTAATTACTCATCATCAAATTAAAAATGTGGTTATTGGTTGTGTTGATTCGTTTTCTGAAGTATCAGGTAAAGGTATTGAAAAACTAAGAAACAATGGCTGCACTGTTACCGTTGGCATTCTAAAAGAAGACTGTTTGAAGTTAAACAAACGCTTTTTCACTTTTCACAACAAAAAACGTCCGTACATCATATTAAAATGGGCCGAAACTAAAGATGGTTATATAGCCCCTGAAAACAACACTAAAATTAACTGGATTACCAATTCATATTCAAGACAATTAGTTCATAAATTACGTGCCGAAGAACAAGCCATACTGGTTGGCACAAACACCGTTACAATAGACAATCCGAAATTAAACTGTAGAGATTGGCATGGCAGCAACCCTGTAAGAATCATATTAGACAAGCATTTACGTGTTCCTAAAAGCAATAACATATTTGACCAGAACACCAAAACCATTGTAATTACTGAAGCCTTACACCCAAATAATGAAAATACCATTTATGAGCGCGTTAATTTTTCTAATAATCTAGCACAACAAATTTGTGCTGTATTACACAAACATCAAATTCAATCTGTAATAATTGAAGGCGGTAGCCAAACATTACAAACGTTCATATGTGAAAACTTATGGGACGAAGCTATGATATTTACCGGCGAATCAGTTTTTAAATCTGGAATTAAAGCCCCAGGTATCAAAGGGCAATTACTTACATCAATTCGCGTAAAAGAAGACCACATATCACTATATAAAAATGATTAAAAATATAATATTCGATTTTGGAGACATTTTCATCAACCTTGATAAAGTTGGTGCCTTGACAAGAGCATTAGAACTATTCAAGGTTACCGAGCTTACTCCTGAAATGCTACAAACGAACATAGATTATGAAAAAGGACTAATTTCTACTGAAAAATTCATTGATTTTTACACGACTACATTTCCACATGTTTCTAAAAAAAACATTTGCGATGCTTGGAACTGTATTTTATTAGATTTCCCGCGTCACCGATTAGAGTTTATTAAAAGAATCAATTCCCAATACCGTTGTTTTTTATTAAGTAACACCAATGAAATGCATATAAATTGGATTAAAAATGATTGGGGTATGGAGCTATACACAGAATTTAAAACGTGTTTTGAAGCGTTTTATTTATCTCATGAAATGAACATGCGTAAACCCAATGCAAATATCTATGAATTTGTATTAGAAAAACACCAATTAAAACCTGCTGAAACTTTGTTCATTGACGACACAAAAGAAAACACAGACGCCACAACCAAACTTGGAATTCACTCATGGAACTTAACACCTGGAAAGGAAGATGTTTCAGAACTACTCACCATAAAAAGCCATTTGTTTTAAGATGATAGATCTGTTGCTAAGCATTTTTTTTTCAAGCGCAATTTTTGTTGTGTTTAAGCTATTTAGCAAATTTAATATAAATACACCTCAGGCTATTGTAATTAATTACTTTACAGCATTTGGTGTAGGCGTAGCTTGTTACGAACATAGTATTAGTTTTAGCACTATCCCAGATAAACCTTGGTATTTTGGCGCTATAATTTTAAGCTTATTGTTTATTACCGTTTTTAACTTAATGGCATTAACATCTCAAAAAAACGGGGTGTCTGTTGCTTCAGTAGCGGGTAAAATGTCAATTATTATTCCAGTAGTATTTGGTGTTTATCTGTACCAAGAAGAGCTAACTACACAGAAAATCATCGGAATAATTTTAGCTCTTTTTGCCGTTTTACTAACTACAATTAAAGGCAAATCCGCTGTAAAAAAAGGAAGTTTTTTACTGCCAATCCTTCTTTTTTTAGGCTCTGGAATTATTGACACACTTATTAAATACATACAATCAAATCATGTGTCAAATAGTGAATTACCGTTATTTTCCGCCATCTTGTTTCTACAAGCAGGAGTATTTGGCATTATTGCTTTTATATTAAAACCTACTAAAATTCATTATAAGAACCTCATTGCAGGAATTGTTTTAGGAGTCATTAATTACAATTCTATTATATACCTTTTAAAAGCGCTAAACCACAAAACTATGGGGAGCGCAGAAATATTCACTCTAAACAATGTTGCCATTGTGATGCTAACAACACTAGTTGGACTACTTCTTTTTAAAGAAAAATTAAGCTTTAAAAATTGGATCGGAATTAGTATTGCTATAGTGTCCATACTTTTAATCACTCTATAAAAAAAACACCATTTGCCAGAACTTAAAGACACATACAAAACAATAGAGCAACCATATAAAGGAGAGCTTTTCAAAGACCGAGGGAGTAAGTTTTACGGCTATGCCTACCCTATTACCACTGAAGAAGAAGTAAAACCAATTATAGAAAAACTAAAAAAAGAACATCATACTGCAAGGCATTGGTGTTATGCATGGCAATTAGGCACATCTAAAATAAGGTACCGCGCTAATGATGATGGCGAACCGAATAATTCTGCAGGACCACCTATCTATGGGCAAATTCAAGCTTTTGATGTTACAAATATCTTAGTTGTAGTCGTGCGGTATTTTGGAGGAACTAAATTAGGCGTAGGAGGGTTAATCAATGCAAATAAAACTGGAGCAAAGTTAGTTTTAGAGACCGCAATAATTGTAGAGAAAACAATTGACCGAACATTCCTAATCTCTTTTGACTACAAAGACATGAATAAGGTTATGCGTATTGTAAAAGAAAAAAACTTAACAATTAGCGCCCAAAAACTAGAATTAAATTGCCAGTACACCATTCCGGTAAGAAAAAAAGACGCACAACATATCTTTGAAATTTTTTCAAACATTTACGGCGTGACTATTAAAGAACTTGAAGATTAAAACCCAAGCTTTTTCAACAAATGATCCGGACAACTCATTGGTCGTTTAGATTTCATATTAACAAACACCAATGTAATTTCAGATGTTGTTATTAAATCACCATTTTCATTAAATATTTCCTGATCTATTGTTATTTTCAAACCCGGTTTTTGCCTCAGTTTAGTTTTAACAGATAACACCTCGTCATAAACAGCAGGTTTTTTAAAAAAAATATTCAAATTTACAACTGGTAGCATTATGCCATCATCTTCCATTTTTTTATAAGAAATATCTAATGATCGCAACCACTCTACTCTAGAAACCTCTAAATACTGTGCATAATTACCATGATAAACAACCCCCATTTGATCCGTTTCACCGTACCTTACGCGTATTTCAGTTGTATGTATTTCCATCTGTTTTTATATATTAAGCGTTTGTAAGAATATACTCTAGTTAGTATGAGAAAAAAAAACTAAATATTCAATAGCAAATTCGTTTTTTTTTTCACTTTTTTGTTCACATATTTGTCATCCCCAAGAAGAACTAACGAGAAGTAATTCTCTCTAGAATTAAAACACAAACATAACCAATTCTATTAAATGAATAAAACAGCATTATCAGTTTGGGAAAATTGCCTGTCCTTTATAAAAGACAACATTCAACCTCAAGCTTACAAAACATGGTTTGAACCAATCAAACCAATAAAACTCACTGATAATGTGTTAAGTATTCAGGTACCTAGTAAATTCTTTTATGAATGGCTAGAAGAGCATTATGTGAAGTTATTAAAAGTAGCGTTGACAAAAGAATTAGGGGAGTCAGCAAAATTGGTGTATAACATTAAAATGGAAAACACCTATGGCAACAAACAACCATTTACAGAAAAAATACCAAGTACAAACAGGTCATCTGTAAAACCTCAAAATGTTGATGTTCCATTAAAAAACAAAAGTCCAGAATTAAAAAATCCGTTTATAATCCCTGGTATAAGAAATGTCAAAATTGAATCGCAATTAAACCCGAATTATAATTTTGAAAATTTCCTAGAAGGTGATTCAAATCGTTTAGCAAGGTCTGCTGGTTTAGCAGTAGCAAACAAACCAGGCGGCACAGCATTTAATCCGTTATTGATTTTTGGCGGTGTTGGCTTAGGTAAAACCCATATTGCACATGCCATTGGTGTTGATGTAAAAGATAAATACCCAGAAAAAACGGTATTATATATTGCTGCTGAAAAATTTATTCAGCAATATACTGATGCTGTTAGAAAGAATAACAGAAATGATTTTATTCACTTCTATCAAATTATTGATGTCTTGATTATAGACGATGTTCAATTCTTATCTGGAAAAGCAGGAACACAAGACGTATTCTTTCACATATTCAACCATTTACATCAAAACGGAAAGCAGATTATTTTAACATCTGATAAAGCTCCTGTTGATATGCAAGATATTGAGCAACGCTTACTATCTCGATTTAAATGGGGATTATCCGCAGAGTTACAACGACCTGATTTTGAAACTAGAGTTGCTATTTTACAAAACAAACTATATCGTGACGGGGTAGAAATGCCTAATGATATTGTTGAATATGTTGCAAAAAACATCAAGTCTAACGTCAGAGAGTTAGAAGGTGCAATTGTGTCATTAATAGCACAATCTTCTTTTAACAAAAAAGAGATTACAATAGATTTAGCAAGACAAATAGTTGAAAAATTTGTAAAACACACAAAGCGCGAAATTTCAATAGATTACATACAGAAAGTTGTATCAGACTATTTCTCAATGGATGTTGGCACTTTACAGTCTAAAACAAGAAAACGTCATATTGTACAAGCAAGACAATTGGCTATGTTTTTTGCTAAAAAGTTTACAAAAGCTTCATTAGCCAGTATTGGTAGTCAAATTGGAAAGCGTGACCACGCTACCGTATTGCACGCCTGTAAAACAGTAGACAACCTAGCACATACTGATAAACAATTTAAAAAATACGTAGAAGATTTGCAGAAAAAATTAACCTTATAATCTGTAACACTATAACATCAAAAAAGTCACCAACAGTACTGTTAGTGACTTTTTTTATGCTTAAATTGTACTAATTAAAATTATCATGATACACACTAGAATACTTATGGTTTGCTTGGGCAACATCTGCAGATCACCATTAGCTGAGGGCATCTTAAAATCTATGGTGAATCCTGACTTTATCTATATTGATTCAGCAGGCACTTCTGCATTTCATAGAGGCGAATTACCAGATATTCGCTCAATAAACGTTGCAAAAAAATACGGAATTGACATTACAAATCAAAGAAGTAGGCAATTTAAAGCTTCCGATTTTGATATTTTTGACACCATTTACGTCATGGATGATTCAAATAAAAAAAATGTATTAGCCTTAGCAAAAAACAACAATGACAGAGCCAAGGTTAAACTCATTTTAAACGAGTCTAACACTGAAATTAACTCAAATGTTCCAGATCCGTATTACGACAAAGATCAAGGCTTCGAGCTTGTTTACAACATGTTACACAACGCATGCACATGCATTTCAAATAAACTATAACCAAACTTCATAACTTTTTTATAATGAAACTAAACGGAAAATTATACTTAATACCAACAACTTTAGGAGACACTGAACCTTTAGAAGTACTCCCTATTTCAGTAAAAAAAGTTTTAGAAATGACTAATGAGTTTATAGTAGAAAACGAAAAAACAGCAAGGCGATTTATAAAGCGCGTATGTCCAAAAAAATCACAGCCAGACTTAATACTACATCCATTAAATAAATTCACTGACCCTGCTGATATTCCATCATTTTTAAATTCGTGTCTAGAAGGAAAAATCGTTGGTCTTCTATCTGAAGCTGGTTGCCCCGCAATAGCCGACCCAGGTGCAGATGTTGTAAAAATTGCACACGATAAAAATATTCAAGTTAGACCTTTAGTTGGTCCTTCATCCATCTTACTAGCTATGATGGGCTCAGGCTTTAATGGACAAAACTTTGCATTTAACGGCTATTTACCAATAGACAAAGGTGAGCGAAAGGCGACAATAAAGCGTTTAGAAAAACTATCCGGGGACTACAACCAATCACAAGTGTTTATTGAAACTCCATACAGAAACAACAAAATGTTGGAAGACTTAGCATCAACACTACACCAAAACACTAAAATTTGTGTTGCCTGTGATATCACTTTGCCAACAGAAGTAATCATTACTAAAACCGCACAGTTTTGGAGCAAAAACCCTGTTGATCTACACAAACGCCCAACAATATTTATCATTCAAAAATAAAAAAAGGGAAAGCCATAAATTGCTTTCCCTTTTTTATCCAACATTAATTACTCACAAACTAGGATATTACCCTAGTTTTACTTTTGCTTTTTTATTCTCTTTAACAGAAGACACATCAAAGCCTGCAAACTTTTTCATGTAGTAACGCACTGAACTTCCATAAGCATCAGAAAACGTATCACGACCATAGCTTCTCAAGAATTTCTTTACATTACCAGGGCCACCTAAATGAGCAGCTGCTAAAATACCAGATTCTGTAACTTTCACTCCTGAAATAGTTTTCCCTACAAATCTTTTGATATCTCTTCTTAAAACCCATTTGTTTCTAGACAGGTTAGCCTCAAATGCTTTTTCTTGAATAGATGGGTCACTCATAAAATCCCACGTGTTATACACACCAATTAACCTCAGAGTACCTTTACCAAATTGGTATTTACCCATGTAGCCTAATGTGTTTACAACATGATATTTTCCTTGAGATTCTTTAAAACCAACAGCTTCTTTAAAGCCGATAAATGATTTTCCTAAAAATAGACTAAAAGGTTCAGCTACCTCTTCTTCTTCTATTTCGTTTTCATTTAAAACTGTGTAATACAATTCTAAATTTTCCTTCACTTCGGAGTTTCTGTTGCTCTTTGCAACTAACTCTTTCTTTGACGTAAATCCCGTAGCAATCATGAAAATTGCAACAGAGATGAATAAAATTTTTATAAATTTCTTTATCATATAATTGATTTCTTAAGACTTACTTTCTTCGTTTTTTAGGCGAAATAATGAAATGCTTAAAATTTCAGTCGGCAAAGATATTATAATTTTTGGAACATGAAAGATAAAACTAATTTTTCTTAAATAAAAGAAAATCAGCCATTTAATGAATTTTAGCTACCCATTTACGATAGGCTTCAGCATTCCTGTTGTGTTGCGCTAAAGTTTTAGCAAACTGATGATAGCCCATTTTTTTGGTATTAGCTACAAAGTAAAAATACCCGTGCTTTTCATAATTCAATACAGCATCAATAGCTGAAATATCAGGCATTGTGATTGGGCCTGGCGGCACACCAACATGCACATATGTATTGTACTCAGAGTTTAATTTTAAATGTTCATACAAAACTCTTTTTAACTGCACACCAGTAGCAGCCTTAACAGCATAAACAACTGTTGGATCTGCTTGAAGTAACATTTTTTTATTAATCCTATTCATATAAACACCTGCTACACGCGGACGTTCATCAATTTTTACAGTTTCTTTTTGAACTATTGCAGCTAAAGACATTACTTCATCTTTTGTTAAGCCAATTTGTTTTGCTTTAGCTACCCGTTCAGCAGACCAAAACCTGTTATACTCCTTAAGCATTCGGTTTCTAAATCCATCTGCAGAGGTATTCCAAAAAAACTCATAACTGTTAGCAATATACATTCCTAATGCTGTTTTAGGGCTAAAACCTGCATCCTTTAAAAAAGCTTCATTTGTAAAAGCCATAACCAACGCTGTACTATCTGCTTCAATTTGCGTAGCTATTCTTCCTGCCAAACTCTCTAACGACTCTTGATTATTAAACGACAATTTAATTGGTAGATTATTAACTCGCAATGAATTTACCAAATCATTATTATTCATTCCTTTTTTTAGCTCGTATTTCCCTGGTTTTATATTTGAGCTATATTTCTTTTTATGTGCTACCGTCTTAAATGTTTCTACATCCTTAAGCAATGGTTCTATGTCCGACACAACATCTTCAAAAGTAGCATTTGTAGCAATAAAAACTGTTGCTTTATCATTCTGAAAAGCTGTATTAGGCACAAAAATGGCGTTATATATATTGTATGCAAAAACCGCACAAACTACCAAACCTAACAAGGAAATAATCACTAATATTTTTTTAATGTACATCTTTTATCAATTGAAATAAATACTCACTTTTATATTGATTCCCTTCTAGAATCCAATCTTTTTTCACACCTGATTTTAAAAAACCTAAACTTTCAAACAGCTTTATACTTATGAGGTTATCCTCTAATACATTCGCATAAATTTGATGCACATATAAGTTTTTAAACACATAATCAATCAACAACTCTAACGCTTCACGACCATATTTTTTCCCTCGAGCCTCATTCAATACCAAAATTCCTAAACCAACTTTATCATTTTTAGGATCAAAATCAAACAAATCGACAAAACCAACCGCCTCATGATCATTTGTTACAATGACTAATCGCAATTGTTTCACTTCATAAATATCTTTATGACAGTTTTCTAAATACTGTTTAATTAAAAAACGAGAATAAGGCGTTTGTGTTTGGCTTACTTCCCAAACCGACTCATCGTTCTCTATTGCATAGATTAACTCTAAATCTTCTGGCTCTAAAGCTCTTAAATAAATGCGTTCTCCTTTTAACGTTACCATGCTATTTCACCTTTAAACACTTGCTGCGCTTTTCCTGTCAAAAACACATCAGTATAAACCCCTTGAGTTTCTGTAAATGACACTTGCAATTCTCCTCCTTCAACTTGAAGTTCAATAGTGGTTTCTGTGGTTTCTTTTAAGTAATTCATTGCAATTGCAACTGCTGTTGCACCGGTACCACAAGCTAAAGTTTCATCTTCTACGCCTCTTTCATAAGTCCGTATTCTAAACCGAGTATCATTAAGTTTTTTTACAAAATTAACATTACTTCCCGCATCACCATACACTTTGTTCCTAATGTTTCTTCCAATAGTTTTAATATCAAAACTTGAAATATTATTTTCAAACTGTACATGATGTGGTGATCCTGTATCTAAAAAAACGGAATCCTGAGTTTTCAATATTTCCGACACATCATGCATTTGCAAACTAACCACTTCTTCTTTAATTGTTGCATAATGCATGCCATCAACAGCTTCAAAAGTAGTTTTGGCACCAATAATATTCAAAAAGTTAGCAAAGGCCACTATACAGCGCCCACCGTTGCCACACATAGTCCCTTCATTACCATCTGCATTAAAATATACCATTTTAAAATCTGATACATCACTATTTTCTAATAAAATCAAACCATCTGCGCCAACTCCGAAGCGTCTATCACATAAAAAATTAATCAGTTTTTTATCTGTGTTAGAAATCACTTGTTTGCGATTATCAATCATTACAAAATCATTACCAGTCCCTTGGTATTTATAAAATGTACCCATTTGAAAAAATATAATCACAAATGTAAGCATAATGCCATAAATGATGGAAAAAATAAAACGACAAAATTATACGTTCTTATAAAGAGTGTTAATGTTTTTTTAAAGTCACGTTAAGAGCACGTTAAAGTCACATAACACTTTTAAAAATCTTGTAAATTTACTTGTACATTAACCTAAATCATATTTAAATTATGAAAGAAATAGCTAAAATCACACTTTTTTCAGCTTTAGGCGGATTATTAACTTTAGGTGTTTACACCACTTTTTTAGAAAAGAATTCAGCCGAATCTATAGATACGCACCAACAGTCATCATTGCATACAGTACCTGTTTCTTACAACGCAAACCCACTAAATACTCTAACAGAAAATAGTGATTTTACAACTGCAGCAGAAAAAACTGTACACGCAGTAGTTCACGTTACCAATACAACAACTTATATTCAACCCAGAAATATTTTTGAATATTACAATAAAAAAGGGAAGCAAATACAAAAAGGATCAACAGGTTCTGGCGTTGTCATTTCTGAAGATGGCTACATTGTTACCAACAACCATGTGATTGATAATGCTGATAAATTAACCGTAACATTAAACAATCAGAAATCATATAAAGCACGCGTAATCGGTTCTGATGAAAAAACAGATATTGCACTTTTGAAAATTGAAACAGAGGACAAGCTAGACTATATTCCGTTTGGAGACTCTAACAATGTTAAAATCGGTGAATGGGTATTAGCTGTTGGTAATCCATATAACTTGACATCTACCGTTACTGCAGGAATAATTAGCGCAAAATCAAGAGATTTAGATGGTGACAAAAACATTCAATCATTCTTACAAACTGATGCCGTTGTTAACCCCGGAAATTCTGGAGGCGCTTTAGTAAACACTAGAGGAGAATTAATTGGTATAAACACTGCAATATCATCAAGAACCGGTTCATACATTGGTTATTCATTTGCAGTGCCCTCAAACACAACACAAAAAATAGTTCAAGATATTTTAGAGTACGGTAATGTACAACAAGCAGTTTTAGGGGTTACTGGCTACGGTCTTAATAACGGTATTGCCAACAAACTAGAACTTAAGGACACTGAAGGGTATTACATTTCTGAGATAGAACCAAACTCTGGCGCAGAAAAATCAGGACTTAAAACCGGAGACATTATCAAAAAGATTGACCATCATAAAATATCTAAGTCATCTGATTTAACAGGCTACCTTAGCACCAAAAGACCATATGACACCATAACCGTTATGGTTATGAGAAATGGCAACTCTAAAACTATTTCAGTAAAACTGTCTGACAAAAGCATTTTAACCAAAGAAGCATTTAATTTGGAGTTAAAAAACTTAACCCCTGAGGAAGTTGAGCAATATGATATTAAAAGCGGAGTAAAAGTAATCACAAACAACAGCAGTTTTCTAACCCATAAATTAGGCATTACTAAAGATTGTATCATCATTAAAATTAATGAAGAAGAAATAGATAGCATTGACGACTTAAGCAAACTAAAGAGTTTAAACTATAATGACTTATACAATATAGAAGTCGTTTATAAAAACGGAAACTCCAAGAACTGGTGGCTACGTTAAGCAGCGAACTATATAACTAAAAAAAACGCACATTTGAGGCGTTTTTTTTAGTTATAATTAGTAATTTTGCACATTCAAAAAACAAACAACACAATAATGATTGCAAACGATACTTACGAAAAAGAATTAGCTTTTCAGGCAGATAGAAGAAGAGCTTGTGTAGATTTTATTAAAGTGGTTAGTGATTTATGGTATGACAAATCTATTGAATTGGTACTTTTCAGAAACCAATTAATAGACAAAAATGTTAGTGACATTTTAAACCTACATGAATATGCTGGTGAATTTGTACAAAAACCAATCTCAATTTTTGACTCTGTAGAAATTGCAAAAGCAATTACTAGCTTAGACTTACCACCATCAAAATTAGATATTGGTAAACTAACTTACGAGTATCATTTAGAGGATGATAAATATAATGATGCTACTGCATTTGTATCAGACAAATTAAAAGACGCTAGTAACTACGAAAACATACAACCAAAAGATGTTGTTTTATATGGTTTTGGTAGAATTGGACGTTTATTAGCCAGAGAACTAATGAGTAAAACCGCAAAAGGTGAACAAATGCGTTTAAGAGCAATTGTAACCAGAGGCGCAATTGATGAAGTTGTTTTAGAAAAAAGAGCATCACTTTTAAGACAAGATTCTGTTCATGGTGATTTTGCAGGAACTGTTACTACAGATATAGAAAACAAATCTTTAATCATTAACGGAACTACCGTTCAAATGATTAGCGCTAATGCGCCAGAAGATATTGATTATACAACTTACGGAATTAATAATGCCTTAATTATTGATAACACTGGTGCATTTAGAGACAAAGAAGCTTTAAGCAGATTATTAGCTTCTAATGGTGCAGATAAAGTATTATTAACAGCGCCAGGGAAAGGAATTCCTAATATTGTTCATGGTGTTAACCATTTAGAGAACAACCCTGATAATGTAAATATTTTCTCAGCCGCATCTTGTACTACTAATGCAATCACACCAGTCTTAAAAGCCGTAGAAGATAGTTTAGGAATTGTTCACGGACACCTAGAAACTATTCATGCATACACTAACGACCAAAACTTAGTTGATAATTTCCATAAAAAATACCGTCGTGGTAGAGCAGCAGCTTTAAACATGGTCATTACTGAAACTGGAGCAGGTCAAGCCGCATCTAAAGCCTTACCATCTTTAGAAGGAAAACTAACTTCAAACGCCATTAGAGTTCCTGTTCCTAACGGATCATTAGCTATTTTAAATTTAGAAGTTGAAAACACAACCTCAATTGATGGCATTAATGCTATTATTAAAAAATACGCTTTAGAAGGTGATTTAGTTGAACAAATTAAATATTCATTAGACAACGAGTTAGTATCTTCTGATATTGTTGGATCATCAGCACCATCTATTTACGATTCTAAAGCAACTATAGTTAGAGGTAACGGAAAAAACATTGTGTTATATGTTTGGTATGACAATGAGTACGGTTACTCACACCAAGTTATACGTTTGGCAAAGCACATTTCAAAAGTTAGAAGATTTAACTACTACTAGTAGTTTATTCTACCACAGATAATAATTTCTAAAAATCCGTGTTTTAAACGTAACACGGATTTTTTATCAAAAAAAACAATGTATTATGAAACAGTTTTTCTTTTTTTTAGCAACCTTATTTATAGGATTATCAAGTAGTTTTTCTCAAGAAGAAGAGAACAAACTTTCACTAACCAACAGCACTGTTAATGAAAAGTTTGATTACGTTCTAACAAAATCAAACAACTATCAAGAATTTAAAGTTGTAAAAAAAACTTGGCTATATACATTAAAGAAACAAGTTATAGACTCTGTTATTAAGCAAAAATCAGAAATCAATACACTTACCAAAACTATTGAAACACAAAAAAACAACACCATTAGCCTAGAAGCTAAAATAGTTGAGCTTAATGACACTATTACACAGATTAGCACCGACAAGGAAAATATTTCTTTTCTTGGAGCAGATTTGAAAAAAAGCGATTTTAAAAATTTATTTTGGGCAATTATAGCTATTTTAACTATACTCCTAGCCTTTTTCATCTACCAATTTAAAAACAGCAACTCAGTTACACAATCAATAAAAACACAATTAGCTGACATAGAAAAAGAGTTTGACGAACACCGAAAGATAGCTTTAGAACGCGAACAAAAAGTAATGCGTAAACTTCAAGATGAACTTAACAAAAATAGACATTAGTTAAGTTTATGAGAATTGATATCATCACAGTTTTACCAGAGTTAATGCAGAGTCCGTTTAACGACTCCATATTAAAACGCGCTCAAGAAAAAGGGATTGTAGAAGTTCATTTTCACAACTTAAGAGACTACAGCACAAACAAACAACGTAGTATTGACGACTATCAGTTTGGTGGTGGCGCAGGAATGGTAATGATGATTGAACCCATAGACTCTTGCATTTCTAAATTAAAATCAGAACGCAATTACGACGAGGTAATTTACATGACTCCTGACGGCAAAACCTTAAATCAAGGTATTGCAAACAGCCTTTCTTTAAAAGAGAACATTATCATTTTATGTGGACACTACAAAGGCGTTGATCAACGCGTTAGAGATTTATTCATTACACAAGAAATATCTATTGGTGACTTTGTACTATCCGGAGGAGAATTAGCCGCAAACGTATTGTGCGATGCCGTGATTAGATTAATTCCTGGTGTACTCAACAATGAAACATCTGCATTAACTGATTCCTTTCAAGATAATTTACTAGCTCCGCCCGTTTACACAAGACCTGCAGAATACAAAGGTATAAAAGTTCCTGATGTATTATTATCAGGCAACTTTCCTAAAATTGAAGAATGGAGAGAAGATCAAGCTTACCAACGCACAAAGGATAGGCGTCCTGACCTATTTGATAAATAAAAAAAACACTTATAGTGATTGTCAGTTGACAATTATTACGTAATTTTGCAATCAAATTTAGATTAACCTCTGGCGAAAATCGTGTATGTTACTTTAAATCAACTATATAAATAAATTACAATGGAAGCTTTAGTAAAGTTTGTACAAGATGAATTCGTAACAAAAAAAGAATTTCCAGCATTTGGTGCAGGAGATACAATTACTGTTTACTACGAAATTAAAGAGGGTGCTAAAACAAGAACTCAGTTCTTTAGAGGTGTTGTTATTCAAAAAAGAGGAAATGGATCTTCGGAAACATTCACTATTAGAAAAATGTCAGGAACAATTGGTGTTGAAAGAATATTCCCAGTTAACATGCCTGCATTACAAAAAATTGAAATCAACAAGAAAGGTGTTGTTCGTAGAGCAAGAATCTTTTACTTTAGAGGTCTTACTGGTAAGAAAGCTAGAATTAAAGAAAGAAGAGGATAATCTCAATTTCTTTTACAACATAAAAAATCCTGTCAATGACAGGATTTTTTTATACATTATATTTAATAAATTCTTCTTAATCAACAAATTCTTTTAACACATCAACCACGTAATCAATCTCCTCTTTAGTATTGTATTTTGAGAATGAAAAACGCAATGAAGGTTTTTGCATGTCATCACCAAAAAGAACTTCTGACAACACATGCGACCCTTTCGAACTACCACTCTGACACGCACTTCCTTTAGAACACGCAATTCCTTTTAAATCCAATTGAAACAAAACAATTAGTGCCTTTTGCGCCGATACTGGCAACAAAACATTAACCAGAGTATATGTACTTCGATCTAAATCACCCGACAAGCCATTAAATTTTACAGACGGAATTGCCTGAGTAATTTCTTGAATAAAATACGCTTTTAACCCCTTAACGTATGTACTGTCTTTCTCTAGATTATCATACACCTCTTTATAAGCCACATCCAAACCAACAATATTATGAACAGATTCAGTTCCGGCTCTATAACCACGTTCTTGTCCACCTCCAAATATTAGAGAATTTAAACCTGTGTTTTTTCTCATAAACACAAAACCAACACCTTTTGGCCCGTGAAATTTATGAGCACTTACAGCGCAAAAATCCACTTTTACTTTACTTAAATCAACATTGTAATGACCAATAGACTGCACAGTATCACTATGAAACAACGCTTCATAATCCTGACACAAATCTGCAACAGCCTCTATATCTAAGATGTTACCCAATTCATTATTAACATGCATTAAACTTACTAAGGTTTTACCTTTATCATCAGCTAAAAGCGCTTTTAAACTCTCTAATTGCACACACCCGTTTTCATCTAAAGCCACATAATCTATAATTGTACCGAAACTATTATGCAAAGCCTCACAAGAATGACCTATTGCATGGTGTTCAATTTTTGATGTAATGATACGCTTCACTCCTAAATCTCTTACCGCAGAATTTAAAACAAAATTGTCAGCCTCTGTACCACCAGAAGTAAAAACAATTTCAGCTGGGGTAACATTTAATTGTTTCGCTATATTTTTTCTAGCCTGCTCAATTAACGCTTTAGCACTACGCCCAAAGCCATGTGTTGATGATGGATTACCATAATCATTCGTTAAACAAGCAGTCATTGCGTTTACCACACTCTCGCTTACACAAGTTGTAGCCGCACTATCAAAATATACTTTTTTCACGTAAATAAGATCTTTAAGATTAATAAATTAAGGATGCGTAAAATTAATGTAATTTAAATAATTATCAACAAATATTCGTTAATTTGTAATTTACCACAATAACTAAAGACCCTATGCACAGAAAAATATTATTATTACTAACCATATCAACACTTCTATCATGTAATGATGGTGATATATTTGTAAGTGAATTGGATTTTCCTCAAGAACTTGAGTATTGCACAGGTAGCGATGATTTAATTATTTACACCATTAAGGAATCTCCTTACGAATCTTTATCAGTAAGACTCCCTTTAAGTAATGAAACATACTTAACTACAGAAGGAGTTTTCAGTACAGCACTATCTAGCACCTATACCTTTAACCTAAGAACATACAGCGGAAATCCGTCAAATATATTCTGCAATTCTTTACCCCCAACAACACCAGAAATAACAAGTAACTCTGAAGCCCATAATGGACTTGTCAATTTCGAAACAATACTAGAAGAAGATGACAATGACGGTATTCCTGCACACTTAGAAGACACTAATACTGATGGCGATAATGATCCTGAAACAAACCCCACAGACACAGATAATGATGGCGTACCAAATTATTTAGATTCTGATGATGATGGCGACAATGTTCCCACAACAAATGAAAATCCTGATCCGAACGGGGATGGGGATTTATCAGACGCATTAGATACAGACCAAGACGGAACACCAGATTATTTAGATACCGATGATGACAATGATGGTACATTAACCCGCTATGAAGACACTAATTCAGATCTTAATCCCGCAAACGACATTACAGATGTAATTGCAGGGCCAGATTACCTTAACAACTCAGTGACTACAACAACTGTCATTGACAATTACAAAGATCACACGAAAAAACAAACCTATACATGTTTTATCGGTATTGAAAATATGATTTTGATAAACAATTCTAACAATGAAACACTCATAAATGAGGCTTTTCAACTCGGAACAACAACCTCTACAACAAACAATTACACATACCCCGTAGATTTCAATTAAAAAAAACAACCGTTTAACGATTATTTTAAACGTTATATAGAATTAACAACCACTTGTTAATAAATTAAAATAAATAAAGTTTATATTTAGATATCAATTATCTATTTTAGCAGCAAACATATTCAGTATGAAAAAAATTACATTCACAATAGCAGCAATTTTGGGTTTCAGCTCATTAGCATTAGCTCAAGATTTATACGTTTCTCCAACAAGTTACATGTATGTACAAGACGAAGTAGTATTTGTAAACGATGATATTCGTTTAGAAGCAGCAGACTCAAACATATACTTACGTGATGGCGCTCAGTTAGTTCAAAACTCAAATGAAAAAAACTCTGATGCAGGAGAATTATCTGTTTACCAAGAACAAACTGGTGGTATTTACGAATATTCATACTGGGGCTCTCCAGTTGGAGTTTCTGCTGAAGGAACAACAAAAGAGAATGTGAAATTTGATGTAACTAATTTTAGAGATCCTGCTTCTGCTCTGATTAACGAAGTTAACTCTTCTCCATACAGTGTATCTCCATACGGTTATGACAGTACCCCAACTCAAATAAAAACATATTGGATTTGGAAAACGGTAAACGCATTTAGTTATGCCCAATGGGACCATGTAACCAATACAGGTGACGTAGATCCAGGATGGGGATTTACTATGAAAGGAACGCCTGGCTCAACTTTAATGAGCGGTAACGTTATTGACTTTAGAGGTAGACCAAATACTGGTAATATGACAATCCCTTGTAACTGGACTGGAACAGCTGCCGATCCAGATTATGATGGGTTACAGAATCATCAAGTAGAATCATTAGTTGGTAACCCATATCCTTCAACAATGGATTTAAAAACATTGTTTATGGATCCCGCAAACCCAGCAGCCGGACATAGTAGAAATACATTTTTAGAACTAGCAGTTTATTTTTGGGAAGATGCAGGTGTTACAACACACTATATGGCTGATTACGAAGGAGGGTATGCAACTTATATACCCGGTCTCATTACAGATGAAAATGATGATGGATCATATGTACCCGCCACATTTACTGGTTTCTTATTAGGAACTGATGTCGGTGAAGATGATGGAACAACTACAGGTAATTCCGGAATCTATACTGCAGGAAACCACTTCAGACGTTACGCGGCTATTGGACAAGGGTTTATGCTTAGAAACAATAACGCAAATTCAGGCGGAACAATTACACTTGATAATTCTATGCGAGTGTATATGCAACAAGACAATAGTCTAACAGGTGCTGGTGGTGGTGGTGGTGGTGTATTCAACAGAACAACTGATGAAGCGTCCAACCTAACTAATGAAGTTGTTGCAATGTCACATAACGGTTTAGACTACCAACACATTGTTAACAACCCAACGGTAATTCCTGAAATTAGAATTCTTACTAAAATTAATGATACTTATTATAGAGAAAGCTTAATTGCTTTTAGATCAAATACAGATGCTAGCTTTAAAGCTGGTTGCGATGGTCGTATCGCACAAAAATTAGCTTCAGATGTATACTTTAGAGCTGATGATAATGATTTATCTATCAAATCAATTACTTATGATATTGATGCTAAAGTTCCTTTTGGAATAGTTGCAGAAACTAATTCTAGTATATTCAGTATTACAGTTAATAGTCTAAAAGAAGTTTCTGACAATATTGATGTATACATGTATGACAAATCAAATGATAGCTATACTGACATCCGTAATGGTACGTTTGATATTACTTTAGATGCCGGAACTTACAACGACAGATTTGAAGTTGTATTCAGAAATGCATCTCAAGAACAAGAAGAACTTGACATCACAGAAGAAGTTATTACAAGCTCTTTTAATGTTTACCAGAACAACACAAACAACGTGTTGACAATTAAAAACCCTAAAGCTTATATTGTAAAGTCATTTACTATGTATGATGTTACTGGAAAAATAATTTACAATAAACAAAATTTAGGAAACAACGAAGAATACACATTCCCTACTAGCACACTAAGTAATGGTATGTATTTAACAAAAGTTGTTACAGATAGAGATTTTGAAATTACAAAAAAGGTAATGGTTCAAAACTAAAACCTTTATATAATACACTAAAGAAACCAAAGCTTAATCGCTTTGGTTTTTTTTATGTT
>JBMZDR010000014.1:0-58567 GCA_049614485.1 Flavobacteriaceae bacterium | reverse complement strand
CAAATATTGCTTATTTTCAAAATGGGACAGATGGGTATTATGATGTAACAGACGGAACTGAGTTGTCAGGCTTAACTTTAACAGATAATTTTTTTGGAGTACGTGATTTAGATGATGAAGGGAATGGTACAACTGGTGAAGGTGTTTTAACTTTCGATCAAATTGATGTGTCTGGAATTACTGGGGCAACATTTACATTTGATTATGACTCAAATGATTTTAATACAGCTGGGGATTATTTTAGATATCAAATTTTTCATGATGGTGTGGGGCAAGGTGTTGTTGATCTTTGTACAGGTTGTAACGATGGCTCAAGTGGAATGGTTTCAGTTGGAATACCAGATATTGTAACAAATTTTCATGTAGAAATTATTGTTCAATGTAATGGTGGGACTGACTATGTTGGGTTTGATAATTTTAAAGTTCAATAAATAAGTATGAAAAAAATTATATTTATTTTTTTAGCAATAACTAGTTTTTCTTATGCTCAAATTGGTATTGGTACAACAACGCCAAGTTCTGCTGCAGTTTTGCATTTAGAAACAGCTAATTATGACACAACCAAAGTTGGCGGGTTTATTATGCCGGTAGTTACAGAGGCAGAGCAAGCAGCTATACCTGTAGCAGGAACAGATGATGGGTTAATGGTGTTTGTAAGTGATTCTGGTACTGGAAAATGGTGTTGGGATGTATATGATGCTGAACAAACAGTTTGGCGTAGTATAAACTGTAATACGCCTTCTGTGGCTGTCTGTGATACGCAAATTTATTTAGAAGATTTTTCAGGCTATGCACTTAATACCGGTCGTGATAGGAGAAATGATTCTGGAGATTACCCAGGTGGGGTAACATGGACTATTGATGATAGTTTAGCTGACTTTTTAAATCAAGATAATGACTATGCGTACACAAATGCAGGTGGTCAATTTGAATTAAACAATACAGATGGTCCAGTTTCATTAATTACAGAGGCCGTAAGTATATCAGGTTTTGCAACAGTTTGTTTTTCAGTAGATATTGACGCCTCTGGTGATTTAGAATATAACACTGCGAGTCATGGTACAGATAATTCAAACAATCAAAATGACTTTGTTAATATAGAGTATTCCATTGATGGAGGGGCATGGACTCTGGTAGCTGATTATGGCGGTAATGGTACAGCAGATCATACGCTTGTAGCACCATTATTAGCGGACGGTACATTTCCAACAGGACAAGTGTCTGTATCTGGTTTAAGTGGTACGACACTTCGCATAAGAATAACATCGAATACATGGGCAAGTGATGAACACTTTTATTACGATAATATTTTAGTTGAAGGAGGAAATTAATTTCTACTTCAGTATAACGCAAAAAAAAGCCACTCATATGAGTGGCTTTTTTTATTTAATACGTTTTCCTTTATCATTATAAAAATGATATTCTAGGTATGTGTAAGCATCTCTAGGTAATATTTTAATCCATTTTTTATGTTCTAAAAACCACTTAGAACGGATTGATGGAAATCCTTGTTTTAAGAATGCAGCTATAAAAGGATGCACATTAAGTGTCACTTTTTTAGGGTTCTTGGCTAATATGCGATCTAAATCAGAAGTGATTTTTTGTATCAATACAATAGGAGCTTCAACTTCTGCTCCGTTTTTGCCATTAGGATTTTTTTCTAATGTTTTGATATTCATTTCTGGTCTAACGCGTTGTCGAGTTATTTGTATCAATCCAAACTTACTTGGCGGTAGAATTTTATGTTTTGCTTTATCGCTTTCCATTTCATCTTTTAAATGATGAAATAGTTTTTTCCTGTTTTCAGGACTTGACATGTCGATAAAATCAACAACTATAATTCCTCCCATGTCTCTAAGTCTCAATTGTCTTGCAACTTCAGTTGCTGCAATAATATTAACTTCAAGAGCTGTGTCTTCTTGGCTTTTGGATTTGTTAGAACGGTTACCGCTGTTTACATCAATAACGTGTAAAGCTTCAGTGTGTTCAATAACTAAATACGTTCCTTTACTAGAGGAAACTGTTTGTCCAAAAGATGATTTGATCTGACGTTCTACTCCATATTTTTCAAAAATAGGCACATCAGATTGGTGTAACTTGACAATAGATTCTTTCTTCGGTGCAATGCGTTGCACTGTTTCTTTAATGTCGCCATAAAGCGCTTTGTCATCAACATGAATGGCTGAAAATGTATCATTAAACACATCTCTTAATATAGATGATGCTTTGTCCATTTCGCTCAATACTGCTGAGGGTACTTCTGCTTTATGAAGTTTTTTGCACATTGCTGTCCACTTGGATAGCAAATTTTGCATGTCTTTGTCCAGTTCGGCTACTTTTTTGCCTTCCGCTACGGTACGAACTATAACACCAAATCCTTTCGGTTTAATGCTATGAACTAATTTCTTTAAACGGCTCTTTTCGGCTCTATCTTCAATTTTTTGAGAGATAGAAACACGATCAGAAAAAGGAACCAAAACAATAAATCGCCCTGCTATTGATAGCTCTGAGCTTAATCGTGGTCCTTTTGTAGAAATTGGTTCTTTTACAATTTGTACTAAAATAGATTGATTTGACTTTAGGGCGTCATTAACGCTTCCGTCTTTGTCAATCTCTTTTTCAAACGGGAAATTTTGTAGACTAAAATCTTTTAATTTACCTGTGCTTACACTTTTTACGAACTTTAATAAAGAAGGTACCTTAGGTCCTAAGTCATGATAATGTAAAAAGGCGTCTTTTTCATAGCCAACATTTACAAAAGCTGCATTAAGTCCAGGAACAGTTTTTCTAATTTTCGCAAGAAATATGTCTCCTACGTTAAATTGAGCACCACTGTTATCTTCTTTATGTAATTCGATTAATTTTCCATCTTTTAATAAGGCAAAATCAACTTTCGAGGAACCGGATCTAATAATTAATTCTTTGTTCACTCTAATTAATTTTTATCCATACTATAATGTATAGTACAGATGGATTTACATTTTTTTACAGGTATTTCAACCGGTGAGTTTTAAAACTCTATTTCAAAGAACATTCTTTTTAAAAAAGAAAAAGTAGTTTAAAACTACTTTTTCTTGTGACGGTTAGCTCTTCTACGCTTTTTACGCTTGTGCGTTGCTACCTTATGTCTTTTTCTTTTTTTACCACTTGGCATAATTTGAAATTTTTTAGATTAATAATTCGTTTTATTTTACTTCTACATTAGACTTTACACCTTCTAAAAATACTTTAGCTGGCTTAAATGCAGGGATATTATGTGCTGGTATTTTAATTGTAGTGTTTTTTGAAATATTTCTTCCAGTTTTTTCAGCTCTTGTTTTAATTATAAAACTTCCGAAACCTCTTAAATATACGTTGTCACCACTTTCTAATGAATTTTTCACTTCATTCATAAAAGATTCAACAGTTGCTTGTACATCACCTTTTTCTATTCCTAACTGATCTGAGATTTTAGTTACGATATCTGCTTTTGTCATTTCTATTAAATATTAAGTCCTTTTAGTTAAAATTTTAGGTGTGCAAATATACTAATTAAAATTCCAAACAGAAATGCTAAATGATTAAAATTTAACCAGATAAAAAATTAATTTAGCCAAATATAAAACAAAATGTCGAATATATCTAAACCACTCATTAAGTGGTACTTAATTAACAAGCGTGAGTTGCCGTGGCGTAAAACGACTGATCCATACCGCATATGGCTGTCAGAAATCATGCTGCAACAAACTCAAGTTGCTCAAGGATTGCCTTATTATTTAAAATTTTTAGAGGTGTTTCCGTCAGTAAATGATCTTGCAAATGCTAATGAAGAACAGGTTTTAAAATTATGGCAAGGCTTAGGGTATTATTCACGCGCCAGAAATTTGCACAGTACAGCTAAATATGTTGCACATGAATTAAACGGTGTTTTTCCAAATAATTACTCCGAGTTAAAAAAGTTAAAGGGTGTAGGTGATTATACGGCCAGTGCTATTGCGTCTATTTGTTATCAAGAACCAAAAGCTGTCCTTGATGGGAATGTGTTTAGAGTTTTGTCTAGACTATATGGTATAGATGTGCCTATTAACTCTACTGAAGGGCAAAAATTATTTTCTAAATTAGCTCAAGAATTATTAGATAAAAACCAACCTGACACTAATAATCAAGCTATAATGGAGTTTGGTGCGCGCCATTGCACGCCTAAAAAGCCAATGTGTGATAGTTGCATTTTTAACACCAGATGTTTGGCTTTAAAAGAATCTAAGGTTGCTCAGTTGCCCGTAAAGCTCAAAAAAACCAAAATAAAAAAACGTTACTTTAATTATATTGTGCCAATTTCTAATAATGAAACAAGTGTTTTAAAGAAAAGACCAGCAAAAGGAATATGGGCAAGCTTGTATGAATTTCCTCTCATAGAAGCCTCAGGAAAAATCACTTATGATGAATTGTTAGCAGAAGTGGTTAAAGAAGAGTTGTTTGCTACAGCCTATGATTTAAGCTTGTATAATGAATCGCCAATTATACATAAATTATCACACCAACATATTCATGCGCAGTTCTGGATTGCAACTACAAATGAAAAGTTAAACGATGCAATACCATTGTCAGAAATAGAAAACTATCCGGTTCCAGTGTTAATTGCAAATTTTATTAAAGAATTCTCACTATAAATGAATTAAAAATTTACTATTTTTGATATAAACGTAACGTAATTATGAGTACACTAAATAAAGTAATGTTAATAGGTAACTTAGGAGATGATGTTAAAATGCATTATTTTGAAGGCGGTAATTGTGTTGGAAGATTTCCAATAGCTACAAGTGAATCATATACAAGTAAGCAAACGGGTGAACGTATTACAAATACCGAATGGCATAATATAGTTGTGCGAAATAAAGCAGCCGAGATTTGTGAAAAATACTTAAAAAAAGGCGATAAAATATATGTTGAAGGACGTATAAAGTCAAGGCAATGGCAAGGTGAAGATGGGAATACTAGATATTCAACAGAAATACAAGTACAAGATTTTACCTTTTTATCACCAAAATCTGAAGGCGTAAGTCAAATGCCAGACGCTAGTCAGCAAGCGAAAACACCACCACAGGCAGCATCTAATGATAATGATGATTTGCCTTTTTAATTAAGTTTAACGAATCTTAAATAGCATTGGACCCCAGTTTTTTTAGTATAATTCCTTTAGTCGCATTTAACAGTAGCGCACTTATTAGTGTGGTGGTCTTAATTGTGTTGTTAATGTGTTCGGCATTAATTTCAGGAGCAGAAGTTGCTTTCTTTTCCTTAACTCAGTCACAGTTAAGTTCTGAATCTGACACGTTTAAAAACAGAATTTTGGTAGCTAGATTATTAAGCTCGCCTAAACGATTGTTAGCCACAATTTTAGTAGCTAATAACTTTATAAACATTGCAATTGTATTACTATTCGCGTCTTTAAGTAGTGTTCTTTTTGATGAATTCTCTAACACTATTCGTTTTGTTATTGAGGTTGTAGTAGTAACTTTTTTAATATTACTCTTTGGTGAGATTTTACCTAAAGTGTATGCAAGTAGGAACAATGAAAAGTTTTCTGGTTTCATGGCTAAGCCATTAGTTGTGTTAGAAAAAATGTTTGCAGTACTGAGTATTCCTATGCAAATGGGAACTACTTTTTTAGAAGACAAACTAGCAAAAACAAAATCAAATTTAAATGTCAATCAGCTTTCTCAAGCATTAGAACTAACATCTGAAGAAGAAACTACAGATGAGGAGCAAAAAATGTTGAAGGGAATCGTGTCATTTGGTAACACTGATACAAGACAGGTTATGCGCCCAAGAATTGATATTTTTGCGCTTGATGTTGTAGAGTCGTTCTCTGAAATTGTAACTCAAATAACTAAAGCAGGGTACTCAAGAATACCAGTGTATGAAGAGAGTTTAGATAAAATATTGGGGATACTATACGTTAAAGATTTATTGCCATATTTGGGAAAAAAAACAGTAAAATGGCAGGGGTTAATCCGTGAGCCATTCTTTGTTCCTGAAAACAAAAAACTAGATGATTTGCTAAAGGAATTCCAAGATAAAAAAGTGCACTTGGCTATTGTTGTTGATGAGTATGGGGGTACATCAGGTATCGTATCCTTAGAAGATATTATTGAAGAAATTATTGGTGATATTAGCGATGAGTTTGATGATGATGATTTAGTATATTCTAAACTAGACGATAAAAATTATGTTTTTGAAGGTAAAACGTCTCTGAAAGACCTTTATAAGGTAACGCGTATTGATTCCGAATTATTTGATAAAAATAAAGGTGAATCTGAAACTATTGCTGGTTTTGTGTTAGAAATATCTGGTGCTTTTCCTAAAAAAGGAGAACAAATTGCATTTGAAGATTTCGTTTTTACAATTGAATCTTTAGATAAAAAACGAATTAAGCAGTTGAAAATAACACTCCCTTAATGCATTAAATTTTCGTTGTTACAGGAATAAAAATTCATAAAAAAAAAGAAATTTGAGTCAAAGGTATTAAGTTTGCAACTTAAATATTTTGAGTATATGGCGAGAGATGAGCAATTAAAAGACCGTTGGGATAAAGTTGTTATGCAGTTATCTGAACAATTTGCAGATGGCGAAACTTTAGATTTAGATAGTATTATTTATTTGGTAGGGATACAAGAACTTGGTCAATTAACTAAAAAGTTTAAAAAAGACGAGAAAGTTAACCTAATGCATATTGCCATTTGCAGACTCTTAGAGCCTTACGGGTATTATCAGTTTGATTTTTTTGACGATGATGGTTGGCCGCATTACATAACCGTAGAAGAGTTACCTAACTTAAAAGCAGGTGAGCAATCTGTATTAATGAAAGAAGCTATTGTAAGTTACTTTTTAGAAAAAGAATATATAAGATAAAGAATTAATAGTTGTAAATTTGCATTTGCAAAAATGAGCACGATGATAGACAAGATTAAGGAACTTATTGAAGAGGCAGATAATTTTAAAACACAATCTAAAGACGAGATTGAAAGTTTTAGAATTAAATATTTAGGTAAAAAAGGGTTGTTAAATGACTTCTTTGCGGAATTCAAAAATGTTGCTAATGATCAAAAAAAAGAATTTGGTCAAGCAATAAACAAACTAAAAACTACTGCTCAAGATAAGGTAAATGCTTTAAATGAAGAATTAGAGAGTAGTATTGAGGATAACGGCGTTTATGGTGATTTATCTAGACCTTCGGAACCTTTAAAAATAGGGTCAAGGCATCCAGTTTCATTGGTTAAAAATCAAATTATAGACATCTTTGCTAACATCGGATTTAATGTGTCAGAAGGACCAGAAATTGAAGATGATTGGCATAACTTTACAGCATTGAATTTACCGGAATACCACCCTGCAAGAGATATGCAGGATACGTTTTTTATTCAAACAGATCCGGATATTTTATTAAGAACACACACAAGCTCTGTACAGGTACGTTACATGGAAGATAATAAACCGCCTATACGTACAATTTCACCAGGAAGAGTGTTTAGAAATGAAGATATTTCTGCACGTTCACATTGTATTTTTCACCAAGTAGAAGGCTTGTATATTGATAAAAATGTGTCTTTTGCAGATTTAAAGCAAACCTTATTATATTTTACAAAGGAGATGTTTGGGAAGTCTAAAATTCGTTTAAGACCATCTTATTTCCCGTTTACAGAACCAAGTGCTGAAGTTGATATTTATTGGGGGTTAAAAACAGAGACTGATTACAGAATAACCAAAGGAACTGGTTGGTTAGAAATTGGTGGTTGTGGTATGGTAGATCCGAATGTACTTACAAATTGCGGGATAGATCCTAAAGAATATTCAGGATTTGCATTCGGTGTTGGTGTAGAGCGTATTGCAATGTTATTACATCAAATAGGAGACATCAGAATGTTTTATGAAAACGATGTTCGTTTCTTAGAGCAATTTAAATCATCATTTTAATTAGAGGTTTATCAAGCAAGTAGCAGTCATATCATTTTTATTAATAGCGTTGGTTTTTACATCATGTAAAGATGATGTGCTTCCAAAACCTAAAGGTTATTTAAAGCTAGAATATCCAGAGGCTACATATAAAAAATACTTATCAGATTGTCCTTTTACATTCGATATTAACAACTTAGTTGAAATTGAAAAGCCAAGAGGTCAACAACAGTATTGTGGTGTTAACTTGAGTTACCCGGGCTTAAAGGGAAAAATACACTTAACGTATCTTGGTGTAGATGAGGAGTTGTTAAAGCGTTCTTTGCGTGATGCTCAAAACTTAACTCAAGAACACACACAAAAAGCTGAAAGCATTAAACCGGTGCTATATGAAAACGAAGAACAAAATGGGTACGGTATGGTGTATGAAATAGAGGGGAATGCTGCTTCACCTGTTCAATTTTACATCACTGATAATAAGAAACATTTTCTTCGTGGCGCTGCATATTTTAGTGTGAAGCCTAACTATGACTCTATTCTTCCAGCTGCTTTTTACTTAAAAAAAGACATTCAAAAGCTTATGGAAAGCTTAGAGTGGAAAAACTAATACTGACAAAACATCAGCTAATTAATGTAATTATATAATTGGCGAGATTTTTGCTTTAATACTACTGTAATTTATAAAGAATTAAAACTATGATGGGATATTATATCATCGCTGGACTTATTGCTTTAGTTAGTATGCTAGTGAGTAATAGATTAAAAAGTAAGTTTAAGACCTATTCAAAGGTGTATTTAAGAAACGGGATGACAGGTGCTGAAATTGCACAAAAAATGCTAAATGATCACGGTATACAAGATGTGAAAGTAATTTCAACACCAGGAATGTTAACGGATCATTACAACCCAGCTAATAAAACTGTAAATTTAAGCGAAGGTGTTTACAACCAACGTAATGCTGCAGCTGCCGCAGTTGCGGCTCATGAGTGCGGACATGCTGTACAACACGCAACCGCATATTCATGGTTAACAATGCGTTCAAAAATAGTACCAATGGTTAATGTTGCTTCTGGCTTGTCGCAATGGGTTATTATGGGTGGTTTTGTACTGTCGGCATCATCTGTGCTAGGAAAAACAATGTTGTTAGCAGGTATTGTTCTGTATGGTATTATGGCGTTGTTTAGTGTTATCACGCTTCCGGTAGAGTATGATGCTAGTAATAGAGCGTTAGCGTGGTTAGAAAACAAAAATATGTTAACTAGAGAGGAACATGCTGGTGCTAAAGATGCTTTAAAATGGGCTGCAAGAACATATTTAGTAGCTGCAATTGGAGCGTTATCAACTCTGATGTATTTTATCTTTAGGTTTTTAAATAGCAATAAGTAGTTTGTGTAGCACAATCTTCATGATAAAAAAACCATATTTGAGCGGCCTTTTGGTCGCTTTTTTTATGTAGTTTTGAGACATGGAACAACTGCAACTTTTTTTTGAATTAGGACTTACTCATGTGTTAGATATTAATGGGTATGATCATATTTTATTTCTTGCCGCATTGGCTGCGCCTTATCTGCTTTCTAATTGGAAAAAAATCGTGTTTTTAGTTACGGTTTTTACAATAGGACATACAATATCGTTAATATTATCTAGTTATAATGTAGTGAAAATAAATAGTGGTTTAGTGGAGTTTTTAATTCCAGTAACCATTGCAATTACTGCGCTGTACAATATCTTTTTTCATAGGAAAACAATTAAAGACACTAAAATTGGTGTTGTGTTTTTTATCACGTTATTTTTTGGAATTATCCATGGATTAGGATTTTCAAATTACTTTAAAATGATCATAGGTTCTGAATCTAATAAGTTACTCCCTTTAATTGAGTTTGCTTTAGGTGTGGAGCTAGCACAAGTGATAATTGTATTAGTTGTGCTTCTTATAGGAGGAATTGTTCAAAACATATTAAATGTTTCTAAACGTATTTGGGTTGTTGTAATTTCATCAGTAATTTTAGGTTTAGTTATACCAATGTTATTGTCCAGGTAATATTTAACACAATCTTATAGTACCTCCAATATATTAATTAGTAGATTAGTAACATACAAAACAATAGAATGCCAGAGAAAAAACAATTACGGTATGATACCGCCTATATAAGAATGGCTAGTGAGTGGGGGAAGCTCTCTCATTGTATCAGAAAACAAGTTGGTGCGATAATTGTAAAAGATAGAATGATTATATCTGATGGTTATAATGGGGCGCCTACAGGGTTTGATAATTATTGTGAAGATGAAGACGGTTACACAAAATGGCATGTGCTACATGCTGAGGCAAACGCCATATTAAAAGTAGCGGCATCTACACAATCCTGTAAAGGCGCAACCTTGTATATTACCTTGTCGCCATGTAAAGAATGTAGTAAGTTAGTGCATCAATCAGGTATTAAGCGCGTGGTGTATAAAGACAAATACAAAGATGATTCGGGGGTTAAATTCTTAGAAAAAGCAGGTGTAGAAGTTGTGCATCTAGAACAAGTTTAAAATGACGTATAAAAAGAAATATCTTCCTTTAATTATAGGGGCAACCTTAGCAATAGGCTTTTGGTTAGGAGGGGTATTTCATTTCAATTCTGAACCCAATTTGTTAACAGACTCTTCAAGTAAACAAAAATTGAGCAGGTTGATGGATTATATTGACTATGAGTATGTTGATGATGTAAATACAGATAGTATTGTTGATGTTACAGTAAATAAAATTTTAGGCGACCTTGATCCACATTCGGTATACATTCCAAAGGAAAATTTAGAGGGGGTTACGGAGTCTATGAACGGAGAGTTTGTAGGTATTGGTGTGTCTTTTTATGTTAAAAATGATACCATTTCAATTATAAAAACAATTGAAGATGGCCCTAGTAGTAAAGCTGGTTTAAAAGCTGGTGATAAGATTCTTTTAGCAAATAACGATACGTTGTATGGTACAGGTGTGACCAATGAAAAAGTAATTAGAACCTTAAAAGGTGACATAGATTCAAAGGTAAACTTGAGGATTTATAGAGCATCAGAAAATAAAAAAATTGATGTTACAGTTAAAAGAGGTCTTGTTGCGTTAAAAAGTGTTCCAATAGCCTACATGATTCAAGATGGGTTAGGTTATGTTAAAATTAATCGGTTTGCAGAAACAACATATAAAGAGTTTAGAAGCAAACTATTGAAGCTTAAGCGTAAAGGGATGGATAATCTTATTTTAGACTTAAGAGGTAATCCAGGTGGTTTTTTAGATAGGGCGCAACAAATAGTAGATGAGTTTTTAGAAGATGATAAACTTATTTTATTTACAAAAAATAAAAAAGGAGATATTGAGAATTTTTTTGCAACATCAAAAGGAAATTTTGAAAACGGACACGTGTTTGTGTTGATAGATGAAGAGTCGGCATCTGCAAGTGAAATTGTAGCAGGAGCTTTACAAGATAATGATAAAGGTACTATTGTAGGAAGGCGCTCATTTGGTAAAGGTTTGGTTCAAAGGGAAATGCAGTTGGGTGACGGAAGTGCTATCCGTTTAACAGTATCTAGGTATTACACGCCAACCGGCCGATCAATACAGAAACCTTATGTGTCAAGAAACGGATTTGATTATTATGATGAATATACCAAAAGATATATTTTAGGAGAGTTAACAGATTCCTCTAGAATTGAGGTAGCAGATTCTTTACGTTTTACAACCCCAAAGGGGAAAACTGTTTATGGTGGTGGCGGTATAATTCCGGATGTATTTGTGCCTATAGACGCTGGTGATGACTATGAAAAAGTTAAATACGCTATCAATTCTGCTATGATTGATAATTTTATTTTTGATGAGTTAGAAAAAGATAGGGCGTACTATGCTAAACTTACAGAAGAAGAATTGGTTTCAAGTTATGCGATATCTGATGAGGTGTTGTCTGCATATAAATCTTATGTGAAAATTAGAACAAGAAATCAGTTAATTATAGATTTTGATACACATGATTCAGAAATAAGACATTATTTAAAAGCGGCGATAGCCTCGCAATTATTTAATGATAACTTGGCATATCAAATAAAAGATTCAGATGATAAGATGGTGAATAAAGTTATAGAATTGCTTAAAAGGTAAAGTTGTAAAAAAAAGTCATTCATCTTAACAAGAGTTAAAAATATAATGTTATCTTTGACCCATATAAGAAAAAGTTTTTTTTCGTATTAAGTAAAACCACTGATTAAAAACCGAGCTGAAGAGCTCGGTTTTTTTAATTATAATAGTAGCGTTTTTACAGCTCCTTTTTTTTATCGTGAATTTTAATATGCTGGCCATTATTCCATTTTGTAAGTACATCTGTAGCAACTTGAGCGCCACTACCACAAGCTATAGCATATTGACTTCTCCAACCAGCAAGTGAGCCTGCAACATACAAATTTGGCGCTACTAGATGAGACGTGTTTTTAAGTTGTACTCTGTTTTTTTCTGGTTTTGCCATACGGTGAGGTATCAGATAGTCTTCACACCCTTTTATAGAAAATGGTTGGGCATAGCCAGTTGCAATCACAATAGATTTTGAGCAGTGCGATTGTTTGTTTGTAATCACTTCAAAATAACCATTGCGGTGTTTTATTTCTAGTACTTTTTCATTGGCTATCTGTTCAAGTAACGGGTATAGATCAGATAGTTGTTTTTTTCCGCTTTCTAAAATAGATGTTCCTAGTGTCCCTGGCTGTAATCCTAAAACGTTATTAAATAAAGCGCTTTGTAAATGTGATGCTTTTTGATGTGCAATTAAACCTGCTTTTTTGTTTTTTGCAAACGGTTTTTCTAGCGCAGAGCCAATTATTAGCGCGCATGACATTCCTGCGGCTCCCCCTCCAATAATTAAAACATCAAACATTATTGAGTTATTTTTTTCTCAATACGTTTTGAAATCGTAAAAATGGCCAAAAGCATTAACGCTATTAATGCAGCAATAATTTCAATAAGAGCTATCGTGCTTTCACCTTGAAAAGGAGCGTTAAAATCTACTTTTGTAATGTTAAATACAATTAATCCAAGAGCGATTATTGATAAGATGATACTTGCTATTTTCATGAGTAATTTGTGTTTTTAATAAAAAATTCCTTTCACACCAGTGGTAAATAATTTCACTGCTATGGCTAATAATATAATTCCGAATACTTTTTCAATAATGGCTATACCACTTTTCCCTAGTTTGCGTTCAAACCAACCACTCATTTTTAACACCAGGTATACAAATGCAATGTTAAGAACTATGGCAATGGCAATATTCACAGATTCATATTCAGCTCGTAGAGATAATATAGAGGTCATGCTTCCTGCTCCTGCAATTAACGGAAATGCAAGTGGTACTATTGATGCTGTCTTTACAGTGTTTTCGTCTTCCTTAAATAGTTTTATTCCTAAAACCATTTCCAAAGCCATAAAAAAGATAATGAATGATCCGGCAATACCAAATGATGCCGCGTCAATACCAATGAAGCTTAGTATTTTTTCTCCAACAACTAAGAATAGAAGCATGATACTACCAGCAACTAAAGATGCTTTTCCGCTATTAAGTGTTCCGCCAGCAGCAGCTTTAAGTTTAACTACTATTGGTAATGATCCAATAATATCTATTACGGCAAATAAAACCATACTGGCTTTTGCGATTTCAATTATATCTACAGTCATCTGTTTAAATTTTTGTGCAAAATTATACTTTAATAATTAATTTGACCTTATAATAAACCACTAAAAGAGTTACTTTTGCATACTAATTTAGTGAAAACCCATTCCAAATGTTTCAAATAGGCAAAACAATCGTTTCTGAAGATATCCTTGAAAAGGATTTTGTGTGTAATTTATCTGCTTGTAAAGGTGAGTGTTGTATTGCGGGAGATGCAGGTGCGCCTTTAGACGCTGATGAGGTGGCTATTATGAATGATATTTATCCTAAAGTGAAGCCTTTTTTGAGGAAAGAAGGGGTTGAGGCTATAGAAAATCAAGGCGCTACTATTGTTACTGATCTTGGAGACTTAGAGACGCCTTTGGTTAATGGAGCAGAATGTGCTTATGTTATTTTTGACGAGAAAAAGACAGCTTTATGTGGTATAGAGGCTGCGTATTTAGCTGGAGAGATAACATGGAAAAAGCCACTATCCTGTCATTTATACCCTGTTAGAATTCAAAACTACAGTTCTTTTTCGGCAGTAAACTACCACAGCTGGTCTATTTGTGATGATGCTTGTGCCTTAGGAGAGGAATTACAGGTGCCTACCTATAAATTTTTAAAAGAACCTTTAATTCGAAAGTTTGGGCAAGAGTGGTATGAAGAGTTGGAGGCAATTGCAAAAAATAACACAAAATAATCCGAAGTTAACAATTGTTAATTCCCCTTATTTAATCGCTAGTCATCGATAAACGGTATTTTTATATCGCTGTTATTCAGTGTGTTGAGTTGTTGGTTTGTTAACATCAATAAACACAAGGGGTTACTGATTTTGTTAAAAACTTGTTGAAAAGCTGTGAGGTTATTTTTGCAAATTATCTAATCAGTTTTTGAATATTTGTATAACAGAAAACAAATTAGATTTTGTCTTTTTTCAGATACTAAAAAAAGACTCTTTTTCATCCCCAAATAGAAAAAGAAAAACGATAAGCTTGTTTTAGGAATTAATAAATTTTGGCTAATACTATTTACATAAGCCAGTAATAGATTGACTTTTTTAGTTAGATGACTATGGAAATTACACATATAATAAAGAGAGATTATGAAACAAGTGAATTTGTTTTAAACAAAATCACAAACGCCATTGAAAAGGCAATGATCTCTGTTGGAAATGGAAGCAGAAGTGATGCAGAAATGATTTCTCAAAATGTATTAAAAGCACTTTTAGAAAGAAAAGAAGGTCATGTGAATTACATTCCTAATGTAGAGCAGGTTCAAGATATTGTAGAGGATACCTTAATGCAAAGTGCATTTCCAAATGTAGCGAAAGCCTACATATTATACAGGAATGAACAAGCGCGAAATAGAGCAACTAATATCTTTGAAAAACGTATCAACTTAAAGCCATACGAGTACCCTCAGTTAAATGACTATGTAGATGCGATAAGACATTCGTATTGGATTCATACAGAGTTTAATTACACTAGTGATATTCAGGATTTTAAAACAGGTTTAAATGATGTTGAACGTAGTGCCATAAAAAATACAATGCTGGCTATTTCTCAAATTGAAGTTGCAGTAAAAACTTTTTGGGGTGATATTTATAATAAAATGCCTAAACCAGAAATTGGTTCTGTAGGAGCAACATTTGCAGAAAGTGAAGTACGTCATCATGATGCCTATTCTCACTTGTTAGAAATCTTAGGATTGAATAATGAGTTCAAGAGTTTGAAAAAGAAGCCTGTAATAATGAGACGTGTTCATTATTTAGAAACCGCTGTAAAAAATGCAAAGAGTGAAGACAATAAAGAATTTGCAGAGTCAATTCTATTATTCTCTTTGTTTATTGAGCATGTGTCTTTATTCTCTCAGTTTTTAATAATTATGGCATTTAACAAACATAAGAATGTCCTTAAAGGAATTTCTAATGTTGTTGAAGCAACATCAAAAGAAGAGCAAATTCACGGTGATTTTGGTATTGATGTTATTAAAATTATCAAACAAGAAAACCCAACGTGGTTTAATAAAGAATACGAGCTATTAACTCAAGAGTTATGTAGAGAAGCTTTTGAAGCAGAAAGTAAAATCATCGATTGGATTTTTGAAGAAGGAGAATTAGACTTTTTACCAAAAGCAGTCATTAATGAGTTTATTAAAAACAGATTTAATAAATCATTAGAAAGTATCAACATCGGAAAGGTATTCGATATAGATGAGAAATTAGTATCAGAAACAGAATGGTTTGATGATGAGATTATTGGGACAAAACACGGAGATTTCTTCGTGAAAAGATCTATCGCATACACCAAAAGAAGTAAAAGTATAACCAGTGACGACCTATTTTAATATGAACAAAGACGTACTAACCAACCAGACAAAAAACCAAAATTTAACTGAACAAGATAAATTGGTAGAAGCAAGAAAATCAGCTATAAAATCTGAAAAAACAAACCGTCAACCAGAAATTAAATGGTTAACAGATAACAGTCGTAAATTTTTAGAATCTGGTTATTTGACCGAAGGTATAACACCTGAAGCAAGAATTAGAGAAATTGCTGAAAATGCCGAAAAAATCTTAAAAATTGATGGTTTTGCTGATAAATTTTACGGTTATATGGCAGAAGGGTATTACTCTTTAGCATCACCAGTATGGTCTAACTTCGGAAAGCAAAGAGGTTTGCCTATAAGTTGTTTCGGGTCACACATCGCAGATGACATGGGAGATATTTTATTCACACAGTCTGAGGTTGGTATGATGTCAAAACTAGGAGGTGGTACTTCTGGATACTTTGGAAAGTTACGTCATAGAGGGGCTCCGGTAAAAAATAATGGGAAATCTTCAGGTGCTGTTCATATTATGCAATTATTTGAAAAAATGGTTGATGTGGTAAGTCAAGGTTCTGTTAGAAGAGGGCGTTTTGCACCGTATTTACCTATTGACCATCCGGATGTAATGGAATTCTTAGAAATCGGTTCTGAAGGAAATCCTATCCAAGAGTTGACTCATGGTGTTACTGTAAGTGACAAGTGGATGGAAGAAATGAGAGACGGTGATGTTGCTAAACGAACTATCTGGGCAAAAGTATTGCAATCAAGATCTGAGGTAGGATATCCGTATATCTTGTTTAGAGATAACGTGAACAACAACGCTGCAGATGTTTATAAAGACAAAAATTTAGAAATATACGCAAGTAACTTGTGTACAGAAATCATGTTGCCATCAAATGAAAACTGGTCATTTGTATGCTGCTTATCTTCTATCAACTTATTGCATTATGATAAGTGGAAAGATACTGATGCTGTAGAAACGCTAACATATTTCTTAGATGCCGTAATGGAAGAATTCATCACGAAATTAGAAGTATTTAGAGATTCTGATGATAGAGATGATAAGTTAACTTTCGATTTTATGGAGAAGGCTTATAATTTCGCTAAAGAAAACAGAGCATTAGGATTAGGAGCATTAGGATGGCATTCATTATTGCAATCAAAAATGTTACCATTTGATAGCCAAGAAGCATTCAACTTAAATTCTGAAATCTTTAAAGCAATCAAAGATAAATCTTATAAAGCTTCAGAAGAGTTAGCAACATTGTTTGGTGAACCAGAAGTTTTAAAAGGTTATGGTCGTAGAAATACAACATTAAATGCCGTAGCACCAACAACATCTTCAGCGTTTATTTTAGGACAAGTATCTCAAGGTATTGAGCCAATTTGGTCTAACAGTTATGTAAAAGATATTGCTAAAATAAAAACAACTATTAAGAATCCATTCTTAGTGAAGTTGTTAGAAGAAAAAGGACAAAATACAGGTGAGGTTTGGAGAAGTATCCGTGATTATGACGGTTCTGTACAGCATTTAGATTTCCTTTCAGAAAATGAAAAGGATGTGTTTAAAACCTACCCTGAAATTGATCAGATGACCGTTATTTATCAAGCTGCCAACAGACAAAATCATATTGATCAAGGACAGTCTATTAATGTTATGGTGCACCCTGATATGCCAACAAAAGATTTGAATAATATTTATATGACAGCTTGGAAATTAGGAATCAAATCAATGTACTACCAACACAGTATGAATGCCGCTCAAAAATTCAAGCAAAAGAAAGAGTGCACGAGTTGCGAAGGTTAATAGGCATAAAATAAATTCATAATTAAAGAGCTGTAATTACAATAATTACAGCTCTTTTGTTTTTTCAGTCTTTTAATATGATGTTAAAATTATCAATGAATATATAAAAATTACATTATTTATTCGTAAATTAATGCTGATAATCAACATGTTATAGTTATGAAATTAAATGCACTTTACGTAAAGTATGGCTTGTTAATAGCCGCAGCCCTAATAGCTTATTTTTTAATTATCAGGCTTATTGGGCTTCATGATAACCATTGGTTAAGAATTTTGAATGGAGTTATTGTTGCATACGGTATTTATGCTGTTATAAAGAAAAAGAAATCTATAGATGGTGATAAGTTTGAGTATTTCTCTGGCTTTGGAGTTGGTATACTTACTGGTGTAATTGCGACATTAACTTTTGTAGCATTTATGGGAATTTATTTATTTCATATAGAACCCCCTTTTGCAGAACGCCTTTTGTCACATGTTGCAGGTTCAATTGGTGGTCCTGAAATTCTATTGTTAATTTTAGCAATTGAAGGAGTGAGTTCTTCAGTAGTCTTATCGTTAACGTTTATGCAGAAATTTAAAGTTTCTAGAAATATCAAAGAAAAACCAATTGCGATTTAATTAAATTACAAAAAGCCGATTAATAACTTATTAATCGGCTTTTTTGTAATAATACAATAAGTATTCTGTTTATTGTAAAGTGCTAAAATTAATAGCTTTATAGTCGCCATTAGCTACAACTTGTTTTGTTATAAGGTCTGTGTTAACTTGGTCAATGTCATATTCAACAACAGCAGTTTTGTTTTCAAAATCAATATGAGCAGTTTTAACACCTTTCATATTGTTTAAGCTTTTTTCAATTTTAGCCGCGCAGCCTACTGCACATGTCATGCCTTCAACGTTAAACTGAACTTTTGCTAAAGTAGCATTTTCTGCAATTTTTGGCGTGTCTGTTATTTCTGTTGTATCAATAGTTACAACCTCTGTTTCTTTCTGTTCTTTTTTACAAGAAATTGTAATTATTAATGTAAGTGTAATAGCTAGAAGTTTTAATGCTTTCATTTTTTAATCATTTAAAATTGTGATACAAATTTACTAAAATCAGCTGGTTATTGTGTTTAAATCTTCATTTTTGCAGTATGGGTGATAAAAAACTAAAATGGTTATTTCTTGTTGTGCTTTCCGTTGTATGGGGAAGTTCATTCATTTTGATAAAAAAAGGATTGATTGGATTGACGGCTTATCAGCTTGGATCTTTGAGGATATTATTTACAGCATTATTTTTATTGCTAATTGGGTTTAACAGCTTAAAAAAAATACATAAAGAACACTACAAGCCTATAATTGCTTCCGCATTTTTAGGAACGTTTTTTCCGGTGTACTTTTTTGCTTTAGCAGAAACTGAAATAGACAGTGCTATTGCTTCAATTTTAAATTCATTAACCCCTTTAAATACGTTAATATTTGGTTATTTTTTCTTTAAAGCTACCTTTAGTAAAAAGCAATTGATAGGCGTTATTATTGGTTTTTTTGGAACTTTATTGCTTATAATAAGTGGTGCCGATTTAAACCCGGAACAGAATTATATGTTTAGTATTTTTGTAATCTTAGCCTCTGTGTGTTATGCGTTTAACGTGAATATTATTAAGCGTCATTTGCAAAAATTAAATGCTACGAGTATAACCACAGGTAGTTTTGTTGTAATAACAATTCCGGCATTAATAGTTTTAATTTATACAGGTTTTTTTAATTCAGAAACATTAAAATCCACAGTTGTACACCAATCAATACTATATATAGTTGTGTTATCTGTTATAGGAACAGGTGTGGCTAAAATATGCTTTAATAGATTAGTGCAGTTGTCAACGCCAATATTTTCGTCATCTGTAACGTATGTAATTCCTATTGTGGCATTGATATGGGGGTTTATAGATGGTGAAAAAATGAATATTGTACAATTGTTAGCTGCTGTAATAATACTAATAGGTGTATTTTTAGCTAATAGAAGAGTATAAAAAAAGGTCGAAACTAAAAGTTTCGACCTTTTAAATAAACTTATTGGGTTTTAATTAAAATCAGCTTCAGAAACGTTTTCGTTAACTTTGGCAACTTTAAAAATCATTCCAAATGTTTGCGGACCTTGTTTAATAGTCATGCTAAATGGAAATTGGATTCCTTTTGAAGGCGTATAGTTTCCGTATTCAGTAGCTATAGAAATAGATTGTCCTTGAGCTTTTTTAGATGTTTCTGTTTTAATTAGGTATCCTGTTTTTACATCATAAAATCTAAATTCTGGCTCACCTGATCCAACAACTTTAAGCTTATAAGCATCTTCCCCTTTGATAGACGTCATGCTTTCTAAAGTAACTTTAGACATGTCTAAAGACAATTCTTCAAATAACACATTTTTGGTTTTAGCATCAATAACCTCTTGCTCAGTCATTTGTTTTTGCTGTCCCATTTGAGCAGCATAACCACTTTTACCATTAAAAACTTGTTTCATGATAACACCCATTTGTGGATGAGATACTTCAGTTAAAGTCTTGTTAGGAGTCATTTTTTTCATCTCAATAGCCATAGTTTGTCCCATTGCATTCATGTCTCCAGAAAATGTTACAGATTTAACTTTTTCTACAGCATCTTTACCACCAATTGCTTTAAAATACGCGTCAATAACCGATTGAGCAGTTACACCAGCAGGAATTGGTTTAGAGAATACAGGCTTTTCAGTTGCATTACCATACTTATCAAAGTATTTAACAGGCATTTTTTTGCCGTTGTAAGTCATCTTTTCTAAGCTTCCTACAACGTCACTTCCTTTACCTGCAATAACAACTCTTGCATTGTTTACTAAAAAGTATTTATTAGCTACTCTTTTAACATCTGCAATTGTTACGGCATTAATTTTTTCTAAGAAAGTCTCGTAGAAGTCAGCAGGTAAATTGTTTAATTCTGTATTAAGAGCATAACGTGCAATTGTTTGAGGCTTTTCCATAGCTAAAACGAAGTCACCTAAATATTTTGCTTTTACATTTTTTAATTGCTCAACAGTCACATCTTTAGTTCTGATGTTGTTCATTTCTTTTAATGTTTCTACTACAGCACTATCAGTAACAGCGTTTCTTACACTTGTAGAAGCTGAAAATAATGCTTGTGAGTTTCTGTCTGCAGATAATGAAGAACGCGCACCATATGTCCAACCGTTAGCTTCTCTTAGGTTTAAGTTTAACATGCTGTTAAAGCCACCACCATATATTTTATTTGCAATTAACGCAGCATGGTAGTCGTCATCGTTCATTTTAAAGTCAACCGTGTTTATCACTGATATTTCAGATTGCACAGCATCAGGCATGTCTATAAAGTTAACTTGCGTGTATTGTACGTTTTTAGCGTTAGGAATACTTACTGCTGGCGCTAACCCTTTTCTCCACTTGTTAAAGTTACTTTTAACAGCTTTTTTAACGTCTTTAAAATCAACATCTCCAATAACTACTAAATAGGCATTGTCTGGTACAAAGTAGTTTTGGTAGAATTTTTTAACGTCTGCTAATGTAACATTAGACACAGTTTCTTTAGAAACGTATTCACCATAAGGGTGGTTTTTACCATATGCTAATACGTATTTTACTCTATTGGCTGCGGCTTTTACGTTTTTTTCTTCAGATTTGATACCCTCAAGAGTTTTCTCTTTTTCTTTATCAAATTCTTCTTGCGTAAAATTAGGGTTTATTGCGGCATCAGCCATTAATTCTACGATACGGTCAAAATATTTAGAAAGACCACTTGCAAAACCACCATTTGCACTTAGGTTTAAGTTGGCTCCCATGTAATCAACTTCTTCGTTAAAGACATCTTTAGAAATGGCTTTAGAACCTTTTCCTAACATAGCTCCTGTTAACCCTGAAATTCCGGCTTTATCACCATCAAGAACAGGTGGGTTGTCTAGGCGTAAACTAATTGATACACGAGGTAATTTATGATTTTCAACAACCATTACTTTTAATCCATTAGATAAAGTAAATGATTGAGGTTTGCCGATATTTATTTTTGGTGCTGGTCCAGGAGTAGGTTGTTTACTTCTGTCTACTTGTGCTTGCATTGTTAATATACCCATAAAAACTAATGCTATAAGTGATAAAATCTTTGTTTTCATTATGATTTTTCGTTTTTAGTTTCTTCTTTTGGAAGGTATTCTAATAGAACACGTTGATTAGGGTTTAAGTATTTTTTTGCAACATTTTTGATTTCTTCTCTTGTAACAGATTTGTAGATTTCAATTTCGTTGTTAATTAGGTTGATATCACCATAAAGCATATAATATTTTGCTAAGGAGTTTGCGATACCTTCGATGCTAGAATTAGCATTTACAAATTGATTTTCATATTTGTTCTGTAATTTTTCAAATTCTCTTTCAGAGATTAATTCATTTTGAATTTTTACAATTTCTTCATCAATTTCTTTAACTAAATCTTCAAGTTTAGTGTCGCCTAAAGGTAAACCGTAGGTTAAGTACATTCCATAGTCTTCTTGACTTACATTAAATGCGCCAACTTGTAATGCCATTTTCTTTTCGTCAACTAATTTTTTGTATAGACGAGAACTTTTTCCATCGCTTAAAACAGTAGAAATCATGTTTAAAACATAAGCATCTCTAGTTTTCATTGATGGCGTTCTATATGCCGCTACTATAGCAGGAATTTGAATGTTAGGGTCGTTGTATTTTGCGTTTATTTCCTTTGTAATAGGTTCTTCTTTGATAGCGACTCTTTTCGGATCTGCTTTTCTTGGGATAGGTCCAAAATAAGCTTCAATCATTTTCTTTGTTTTTGCTATATCAAGATCTCCTGCAACAACTAATACCGCATTGTTAGGTGCGTAATAAGTGTCATTAAACGCTTGAAACTCTTCTAATGTTGCGGCGTCTAAATGATCCATAGATCCAATAGTTGCCCAGCGGTACGGGTGTTTTGTAAATAGTGACTTTTTAATTTCAGCTAAAAAACTTCCGTAAGGTGAATTGTCTACGCGTAATCTTTTTTCTTCCTTTACAACCTCATTTTGAGTATCAACACCAGTTTGATCAATTACAGGGTGTAACATTCTTTCAGATTCCATCCATAATCCAACTTCTAAGCTGTTTGAAGGAAAAACTTCATAGTAATATGTTCTGTCATCAGTAGTGTTGGCGTTGTTACTACCTCCGTTTGAAGTTACAATTTCAAACCATTTTCCTTTACCAATATTTTTGGTACCTTCAAACAATAAGTGTTCAAAAAAGTGTGCAAAACCAGTTCGTTCCGGATTTTCATCTTTTGCTCCAACATGATACATTACAGATGTTGTTACTACTGGTGCAGAATTGTCTTGATGTAAAACAACATGCAGTCCATTGTTTAAGTCGTACTCTTCAAAAGTTACTTTTTGCGCCATAATAGATACAGGTAAAAGTAATGAAGCGAGATAAATTACGTGTTTCTTCATTAGTGTTATAATTAATTAAAAGTTGTTAGATATGACGCTCAAACATTCTGTTTGTTACATCAAATGCTAACAAATATAATAAAGATATTACTATTGAAGAATAGTTGTTAATACTAATACGAATATGTATCTTCGTTTGATATGAAAACACGGTTATTTTACATATTTTTATTCTTATTCGGAAGTTTATTTTCTCAAGAAGAACCAATTGATAGTGAAGGTGTTGTAGATTCTAAATATCGTGAAGATCAGTTTTATGCAGGTGTCACGTATAATTTTTTGGAAAATAAACCTTCAGGAATGTCACAACAAGGATTGTCAGGAAGTTTACATTTAGGTTTTATTCGTGATTTTCCGGTAAATAAAAACAGAAATGTTGCTTTAGGAATTGGATTAGGATACTCTACTAATTCATACAACCATAATTTATATATTAAAGAAGTGAACGGTTCAGTTACTTATCAAATACTTGATAACAGTGTTATAGGATATCAAAAAAACAAGTTAAATATTCATATGTTAGAAGTTCCCATACAGTTTAGGTGGCGAACTTCAACGGCAAAAACATATAAGTTTTGGCGTGTGTATACTGGAGTTAAGATTGGATATGTGTTTAATAGTATTGTGAAATATAAGGGTGAACTCGGTGATTTTAAACAAAAAAACACACCGCATTTAAACAGGATAAAAACAACAGCAGATATTAGTTTTGGCTGGAATACTTGGAATTTTCATATTGCTTATGGTTTAAATAAGTTGTTTTTAAAAGAAGCAAAAGTTAATGGAGAAGCTATAGATATTACCGAAATTAAATTCGGATTAATGTTTTATATGTTCTAAACCCAATAGGACATGAGTATAAATTGTGGTGTAAGACCCATAAAAAAACCAATAAGTAATTCTTGTGCTGTATGGGCTTTTAAATGGAGTCTTGAAGTTGCTACCAATCCGTTGCATAGCAACAATCCACCAATTAAAAAAACCATATTAGACTGGTAGTGTATGCTTAAAGCGGCAACAAACATAGTTAGCCCACTAATTGCTGCAGAGTGAAGGCTTGCTTTGTAATTAAAATAACTTAGAACTAAAAAAGTTATAGCAGTAAAGCTTATCCCTGCAAAAAAGTAATGTAATTCAGGCTCTGTGTTTTCTTTAAATATGAATATGGTTATGTAAAAATTTAAAATGACAGCTATCATATATGGGTAACGTCTTTCTTTAACGTCCTCCATCATAAGTGTGCTTGCAATATTTAACTTTTTTAAAACTCTAAAAATTAACAAAGGAATAATTATGGTAAGTATTAATAATTGAAAAAGTCTATTTTCAATATAGTTATCGGCATAATATTTTGGGGAAACCGTATAATAGATGCCTATACCTATAAAAGATATAAATATTGGGTGAAAAATATACGAGACATATGTTAATAATTTATTCAAACACTATATCTTTTTACGTAATCTCGCAACCGGAATATCAAGTTGTTCTCGGTATTTAGCAATAGTTCTTCTAGCTATTGGATAGCCTTTTTCTTTTAAAAGTTCAGCTAATTTTTCATCAGTAAGTGGCTTTCTTTTACTTTCTTCAGAAATAACGGATTCTAAAATTTTCTTTATCTCTCTTGTAGATACATCTTCACCTTTGTCGTTTTTCATTGATTCTGAGAAGAAGTCTTTGATTAATTTTGTGCCGTAAGGGGTGTCTACATATTTACTATTTGCTACTCTAGAAACCGTTGAAATATCCATGTCAATTTCATCGGCAATATCTTTTAAAATCATTGGTTTTAAATCCATGTCATCACCACTTAACAAGTAAGCTTCTTGGTATTTCATTATTGCCGACATTGTTACAAAAAGTGTTTGTTGGCGTTGCTTAATGGCATCAATAAACCATTTTGCAGCATCTAACTTTTGTTTGATAAACTGTACCGCGTCTTTCTGTGATTTAGATTTGTTTTTACTTTCTTTATAGCCTTTTAGCATATTACTATACTCGTTTGAAATATGCAACTCTGGAGCATTTCTGCCGTTTAAAGTCAATTCCAATTTATCATCAATTATTCGTATGCTAAAATCAGGAACAACATGTTCGGTAATTTTATTATTACCTGAATAGCTTCCGCCTGGTTTAGGGTTCAACTTTTCAATTTCTGAGATGGCTTCTTTTAAATCATCTTCAGTGATGTTGAATTTTTGAAGTAATTTTTTATAATGTTTTTTAGCAAATTGATCGAAAGACTCTTTAATGATGCCTGTTGCTAATTCTACAGCTTTTGTTTTTTGTTTTTGTTGTAATTGTAGTAGTAGGCATTCTTGTAAATTACGCGCACCCACACCTGTAGGTTCTAGTTTGTGTACAATTTTAAGGACTTTCTCAACCTCTGATTCATTGGTGTATATAGCTTGTGTGAAAGCTAAATCATCTACAATGTCAATTAACTCTCTGCGGATGTAACCACTTTCACCAATACTACCTACTAAAAATTCGGCAATTAAATACTCCTGTTCATTTAAGCTAAAAGTGTTTAACTGATTTATAAGATGTTGAGTAAATGTCATTCCTGAGGCATAAGGAACGCTTTTATCATCATCATCTGCACTGTAATTATTTGCTTGCAAACGATAGCTGGGTGTGTCATCATCGCTTAAATAGTCATCAATGTTTATATCGTCTGTATTGATAGTGTCATTATCGTAGTCATCATCATACTCATTACTGTCAAATTCATCTTCGGTATAATCTTCTTTATTATCATCTAAAGCAGGGTTTTCCTCCAGCTCTTGTTTTATACGCTGTTCAAATGCCTGTGTAGGCAATTGTATCAACTTCATCAACTGAATTTGTTGAGGAGATAATTTTTGAGATAATTTGAATTGTAAGAATTGTTTTAACATAATAGTGTAAAGATAAAAAAACCTACAAGGTTTTGGAATCTTGTAGGTTACTTTTAAACGATTATTTTTTGAGGTTTAAAATTCTGCGTTTTGTGGTGTTCTCGGAAAAGGAATTACATCTCTAATATTTCCCATACCAGTTGCAAACATCACCAAGCGCTCAAAACCTAAGCCAAAGCCAGAGTGAACTGCTGAGCCATATTTTCTTAAATCAGTGTACCACCATAATTCTTTTTCATCAATTCCGATAGCTTTCATTTTTTCTAAAAGCACGTCTAAACGCTCCTCACGTTGTGCACCACCAACCATTTCTCCAATACCAGGAAATAAAATATCCATTGCGCGAACTGTTTTACCGTCATCATTTAAACGCATGTAAAATGCTTTAATATTTGCTGGATAATCAAATAAAATTACGGGGCATTTGAAATGTTTTTCAACTAAAAAGCGCTCATGCTCACTTTGTAAATCTGCTCCCCATTCTTCAATAATATAATTGAATTTTTTCTTTTTGTTTGGTTTACAATTTTTTAAGATGTCAATAGCTTCAGTATAACTGACGCGCTTGAAATTGTTATCAGCAACAAACTTTAGTTTTTCTATTAAACTTAATTCGCTTCTGTCTTTTTGAGGTTTGCTCTTTTCTTCATCTAATAAACGTTGCTCTAAGAACTTTAAATCGTCAATGTTATTATCTAAAATGTGATTGATTACAGATTTTAAGAAATCTTCTGCTAAATCCATATTTCCTGCTAAGTCCATAAAAGCAACTTCAGGTTCAATCATCCAAAATTCAGATAGGTGACGTGAAGTGTTTGAGTTTTCGGCTCTAAATGTAGGTCCAAACGTGTACACTTTACCTAAAGACATGGCGTAAGTTTCTGCTTCTAATTGCCCAGAAACTGTTAAGTTAGTTTCTTTTCCGAAGAAATCTTTTGTGTAATCTACAGCACCTTCTTCATTTAATGGCGGATTTTTCACGTCTAATCCGGTTACTTGAAACATTTCACCAGCACCTTCTGCATCACTACCTGTAATGATTGGCGTGTGCATGTAGTAGAAATCATTCTGATTGAAATAATTATGAATTGCAAATGATAATGATGAACGCAAACGCATAACGGCACTAAATGTATTTGTGCGTGTTCTTAAATGTGCATTTTCTCTTAAAAATTCAAAACTGTGTTTTTTAGGCTGAATAGGGTAGGTTTCAGGATCAGAATCACCTAAAACTTCAATAGTTTTTACTTCTACTTCAAACGATTGTCCTTTTCCTTGACTTTCAATTAAAGTTCCTGTAATTGCTACTGCAGCACCAGTTGTGATTCTTTTTAATACATCTTCATCAGTATTTTCAAAATCTACAACACATTGAATATTATGAATTGTTGATCCGTCATTTAGAGCAACAAATCTATTTGCTCTAAAAGTTCTTACCCAACCTTTTATGGTAATTTCTTGTAAAAGTTGTTCTCCTTTTAGTAATTCAGAAACTGATAGTGATTTCATGTGTTTAGTTCTATGTATTAATATTCAGACAATTGGTGTGAGGTAATGCTTTTATGAAAAAGAATTATAGTACCAATATATACTGAGCTTTTATAGTAAAAATTTCTCGTTGGCAAATATAATTTTTTATATGCACTTTATAAACTTTATTTTCAAGCTTAAATATCCCTAATATTAGTGAGGTAAAAATACCTAAATTTAGGTATGTTTTTATAGCGCTGATTGTTATAAATTGCGGTATCTTATATTAGTAAATATAAACGTTTATTAAGTAAGTTTTTGGGGTAAAAGCGCTAGTTTACTAGCGCTTTTTTTATATTTCATCCTCATCTTCAGGGATGATTTTAATACTAGGTTCTTTTAAGACTTTTTTGTTAGCAATACTCCTTTCTAAAGATAATAATAATGAAGGTAGCAATAATAAGTTTGCTAACATGGCTAGTAATAATGTTGCTGACACCAAGCCTCCAAGTGCAACAGTTCCGCCAAAATTCGATATTGTAAATACAGAAAATCCAAAGAATAATACTATTGAGGTGTAAAACATACTCACGCCAGTTTCTCGTAAAGCTGCATAAACTGATTTTCTAATTTGCCAATTATGTGCTTGTAATTCTTGTCTGTATTTTGCCAAAAAGTGTATGGTGTCATCTACTGAAATACCAAAAGCGATACTAAATACTAGTATGGTTGATGGCTTTATTGGTACGCCTAAATACCCCATTAGTCCAGCTGTAATAACTAGTGGCAGTAAGTTTGGTATTAGTGATACTATAATCATTCGTGCTGAACGAAACATGTATGCCATAAATAACGAAATGATAACAATTGCTAAGCCTAATGAGAGGAAGAGGTTGTCTCTTAGGTATTTTGTTCCTTTTTGAAACACTAGCGCTTTTCCTGTCATAATTACAGCGTAGCGTTCTGCAGGAAATATGATGGATATTTTCTGTTTTAATTGTGTTTCTATAGCCTCCATTCTGTCGGTACTAATGTCCTTCATGAATGTTGTTATTCTTGCATATTGTCCCGTGCTGTCAGCAAAACTCTTCATTAAATTGCTGTCTCCATTTGCGTTTTTTGCATAGGAGAATATAAAGTTTTTTTCTTGTGAAGTTGGCAGTTGATAATACTTTGGATTGCCGTTGTAATAGGCTTGTTTAGCGTATTTTACTAAGCCAACAACAGACATTGGTTTTGATAATTCCGGGATGTCATTGATCGCTTCTTCTAATTTCTCCATTCGTTTTAAAGTTGCTAATTTCATAACTCCTTTTTTACGTTTGGTGTCTATCATGAATTCTACTGGCATGATCCCATCAAATTCTTTTTCAAAAAAACGAATGTCTCTAAAAAACTCAGTGTCCTTAGGCATGTCTTCAATCAAACTTCCGGTCACTTTAATTTGAAAAATACCAATCATACTTACTATTAATAGAAGTACGGCTCCTGCATAAATAGTAATTCGCCTGTTTTTTACCATGTGTTCCATCCAGTTTACAAAACCATCAATCCACCTTTTGTTCAGGTGTTTCAAATGTTTAGCTTTTGGGAGTGGCATGAAACTGTAAATTACAGGAATTAATAATAATGAGATGACAAAAATTGAGAGAATACTCAATGATGCAACAACTCCAAATTCTTTTAGCAGGTCACTTTTTGTTAAAATAAAAGTAGCAAAACCGGCTGCAGTGGTTACATTGGTCATTAATGTTGCATTACCAATTTTCGTGATTACACGCTGTAAGGATTTGGCTTGGTTTCCGTGTTTTTTGACTTCCGATTGGTATTTGTTTATTAAGAAAATACAATTAGGTATTCCAATTACAATGATTAGCGGTGGAATAATTGCTGTTAAAACTGTAATTTCATACTGAAGTAAACCTAAGAAGCCAAAGGTCCACATAACTCCAATGATTACGGTAAATAACGATATAAACGTTGCTCTAAATGATCTAAAAAATAAGAAGAATATAAACCCAGTTACACCTAATGCTGCTAAAATAAAAGACGATATTTCACTAATAATAGTATTAGAGTTTAAAGTTCTAATATAGGGCATTCCTGATACGCGTATTTTTAAATTATGCGTATTGTTAAACGCATCTATTTTAGGAATTATAAATTTTTCAATCAATTCTTTACGAGCAGGTTTGTTAACAATAGCCTTGTTGATATATACTGCGGTCCTAAAGGTGTTGGATTCTGAGTTGTATAAAAATTTGTTGTAAAATGGTAAGTTGTAGTAAAGTTGGGTTTTAAGTTTGTCTAGTTCTGCTTGAGACGTTATGGTGTCAGTAACTAGCGGTTTTAAGTTGAATGCTTTTTTCTCTTTGTTTTTAATTAGTGTTTGTATGTTTCCAACGCCAACAACTAATGAAACATCTTTATGGGTGTTTAAATCTTTTCCTAAGTTATTCCACGCGTTAAATATTTCAGGTGTAAAAAACGCTTCGTCCTGAATACCTAATATGATTAAATTTCCTTCTTCACCAAATTGATTTAGAAACTGAAAATACTCTTTGTTAACCTCATGGTCTTCTGGTAACAAGTTTGCTTCGGTATATGTAAAGCGCATGTGTTTAAACTGGCTAGCAAGTGCTACAGTTATAAGCGATAATATTAGTAGAATGATGATTCTGTTTTTTAAAATCATACGAGCCACTGCGGCCCAAAAACCTACACTAAATAATTTTGTCATCTCTGATTATTAGGGTGACAAAGGTAGGTATTTTGTGTAAATATTTTAAGGTAAGTTTAGGTATAAAAAAAACGGCTAAATGAGCCGTTTTTTTTATAGTAAAATTTAAGAGGGTTAAACCGTCATGATGTCTTTCTCTTTGAGCGCATATATTTCATCTATTTTTTTAACTGCAGCATCAGTTAATGATTGAATTGAGCCTTCAGCTTCTTTTTTCATATCATCTGAGGCATCTTCTAATTTCTTAATTTCGTTGTTTGCTTCTTTTCTATTGTTTCTTACAACTACTTTAGCGTCTTCAGCTTCGCCTTTTGCTTGTTTAGATAGTTCGCGTCTTCTTTCTTCAGTTGGAGGTGGTACACTAATAATAATGCTTTCCCCATTATTCATTGGGTTAAATCCAAGATTAGCAACCATAATTGCTTTTTCAATTTCTTGCATTAAGTTTTTTTCCCAAGGTTGTACGGTAATTGTTCTCGCGTCTGGAGTGTTTACATTTGCAACCTGAGCAAGAGGTGTAGCTGCGCCATAATAGTCAACCATGATGCTGCTTAACATTGCTGGAGATGCTTTTCCTGCTCTAATAATGCGCAATTGCTTTTCTAAATGCACTAAAGCATTGTCCATTCCTTCTTTTGCGCTGTCAATAATAAAATTAATCTCTTCCATAAGTTAAAATTTTATCCCACCATTGGGTTTGGTTAGTTAAAAATTAATTGAGTTAAATCAATAACTAAGCCAAATATATTAGTTATTTACTTTAGTTCCTATTTGTTCTCCTAAAACTACTTTAAGGAGGTTACCTTTTGTGTTCATGTCAAATACTACAATTGGTAAGTTGTTTTCTTGACTTAATGTAAAGGCAGTCATATCCATTACTTTTAAGCCTTTTTTAATGGCGTCATCAAAAGTGATAAAGTCATATTTTTCAGCATCGGGGTTCTTCTCTGGGTCTTCAGTGTAAATACCATCTACACGAGTTCCTTTTAAAATCACATCTGCATTAATTTCTATTGCGCGCAATACAGCAGCGGAATCTGTTGTGAAATACGGATTTCCTGTTCCAGAGCCAAAAATAACAACACGTCCTTTTTCAAGATGTCTAGTAGCGCGCCTTTTTATATATGGTTCAGCTATTGCTTCAATTTTAATGGCTGTCTGTAGTCTTGTTTGTACGTCAGCATCTTCAAGTGCACTTTGCAATGCCAAACCGTTAATTACGGTTGCTAGCATTCCCATGTAATCTCCTTGAACCCTGTCCATTCCGTTACTAGCTCCTGCAACGCCTCTAAAGATATTACCACCGCCAATTACGATAGCTACTTCAATTCCTCTTTCAACTAATTCCTTGATATCTTGTGCGTATTCCGCTAATCTTTTTGGGTCTATTCCGTATTGACGTTCACCCATTAAGGCTTCTCCGGATAGTTTTAAAAGGATTCTTTTGTAGTGCATAACTGTGTTTGATTTGTGCAAATATACATTTGAATTCCTTTTTTTCAATATTTAATGATGAATAAATAAGAAAAATTGACTGTGTATACTATTGTTGTATAAAAAAAGCTTCTCATTTCTGAGAAGCTTTAATGTGTATTATAAAGAGAATTCTTATGCTAAAGATACTCTTTCAAAAGCAGTAACAGATACATCACCGTAAGTTTTCACGTACTCAGCAACATTTTGTTTTGCTTCTTTAATAAATTCTTGGTCTAATAAACATTGCTCTTTATCAAGAGTAGTGTTATCAGAAACAAAACGCTCCATTTTTCCTGGAAGAATTCTGTCCCAGATCTTTTCTGGTTTTCCTTCAGCAGCTAGTTCGGCTTTAGCAGCTTCTTCAGCTTTAGCTAAAATATCGTCAGTTAATTGTGCCATTGAAATGTATTGAGGTACGTTTTTAAGAGTTTTTCCTAAACGTCCTAATTCAATATTTTCTTTTTCAATAACAGCAATTCTTGCTTCAGTTTCATTTGCTACGAATTCAGCATCAAAATCTTTGTATGATAATGTTGTAGCTCCCATTGCAGCAGCTTGCATAGCTAAATCTTTACTTAAAACATCTGCTTTATCTACAGCGGCAGATAAACCAACGATTGAAGCGATTTTGTTTCCTACGTGAATGTAAGATCCAACGTAAGGTGCGCTTAATTTCTTAAACCCGCCTATTTCAATTTTCTCACCAATGACACCAGTTTGTTCTATTAACTTTTCAGCAACAGTCATACCGTTATAGTCAGCAGCTAAGAAATCTTCTTTAGTATCGCAAGTTAACGCTAAGTTAGCGAAGTCTTTAGCAAGCTTTACGAAATCATCATTCATAGCAACGAAGTCAGTTTCACAGTTTAAGCAAACAACAGCTCCTTGAGTAGCATCGTTGTTTACTACAGCAATAACAGCTCCTTCAGAAGAATCTCTGTCGGCTCTTTTTGCAGCAACTTTTTGACCTTTTTTACGCAATATATCTAATGCTTTGTCGAAATCTCCTTCGGCTTCTACTAAAGATTTTTTACAATCCATCATTCCAGCACCAGTAGCATCTCTTAATTTTTTTACGTCAGCAGCAGTAATTTTCATCGTGTATGTTTTTAAAATTAAATAGCCTGACTTTTGGTATAAAGTCAGGCTACTTTTATACTATTATTATTTTTCTTCTGTTGGAGCTTCAACTTTTGCTTCTTTAGCCTCAGCCTTAGGAGCATCTTTAGTTTCGTCTTTCTTAGAATCTTTTTCAGCTTTTCTGTCAGATAAACCTGCAGCAACAGCTTCAGTTACATGACCTAATACTTTGTCGATAGATTTTGAAGCATCATCGTTAGCTGGTATTACAAAATCAACCTGTCTTGGGTCAGAGTTTGTATCTACCATTGCGAAAATAGGAATGTTTAATTTTTGTGCTTCTTTGATAGCGATGTGCTCTCTTTTAATATCAACAACAAAAAGTGCTCCAGGTAAACGAGTCATATCAGCAATAGAACCTAAGTTCTTTTCTAATTTAGCTCTTAAACGGTCAACCTGTAAACGCTCTTTTTTAGATAAAGTCATGAACGTACCGTCTTTCTTCATTCTATCAATAGTAGCCATTTTCTTAATAGCTTTACGGATAGTTACGAAGTTAGTTAGCATCCCACCAGGCCATCTTTCTGTAATATAAGGCATATTTACAGCACCTGCTTTTTCAGCTACGATATCTTTTGCTTGTTTTTTGGTAGCTACGAATAAAATCTTTCTACCAGATGCAGCAATTTTCTTTAAAGCATTGTTTGCTTCTTCGATTTTTGCAGCAGTTTTGTATAAGTTGATAATGTGAATTCCATTACGCTCCATATAAATATATGGTGCCATGTTAGGATCCCACTTACGAGTCATGTGTCCGAAATGTACACCTGCCTCAAGTAATTCTTTTACTTCTATGTTATTTGCCATTTTTGTAATAGTTTACGTTCTTCGTTGTAGTAGCAATAATTACACGTAATCATTTAGATGCTAAACTAACCCTTTGGTGTGACCCAAAGCAACGACAACAATTGTTTTAAATTTTGATAATACTGAATAAATCCAGCATGAAATATTAACGTTTCGAGAATTGGAATTTCTTACGCGCTTTCTTCTGTCCGAATTTCTTACGCTCAACCATTCTTGGGTCTCTAGTTAATAAACCTTCTGGTTTTAAAACAAGTCTGTTTTCTTCGTTTAACTCGCACATTGCACGAGAAATTGCTAAACGAACTGCTTCAGCTTGACCAGTGATACCTCCTCCGTAAACATTTACTTTTACGTCAAAGTTTTCTGCGTTTTCAGTTAAAACTAAAGGTTGCATAACTTTGTACTGTAATGTTCCTGTAGGAAAGTACGTGTTCATTTCTTTTTTGTTTACTGTAATTTTACCACTTCCTTCTGAAAGGTAAACTCTTGCTACAGCTGTTTTTCTACGTCCGATTTTGTGTATAACTTCCATTATAAGTAATCGTTAAGGTTAATAGTCTTTGGTTTTTGAGCTTCTTGATTGTGCTCAGACCCAGCATAGACTTTTAAATTACGGAATAATGCACTACCTAATTTGTTTTTAGGTAACATTCCTTTTACTGACTTTTCCACTAAACGAGTAGGGTCCTTTTCGAACAACTCAGTAGCAGTTAAAGATTTTTGACCTCCAGGGTAACCTGTGTGACGGATGTAACTTTTTTCCGTCCATTTTTTACCTGACAAGATGATTTTTTCTGCATTGATAACAACAACGTTATCTCCACAATCAACATGAGGTGTGTAGTTAGGTTTGAATTTTCCTCTGATAAGTTTTGCAACTATAGAAGACATTCTACCTAACGTCTGACCTTCAGCATCAACTAAAACCCATTCCTTATTAACGGTGTTTTTGTTTGCTGAAATAGTTTTGTAGCTTAATGTATCCACACTAATTCTTTTTAATTATTAAACATTCCTTACTCTCGAAAGAGTTTGCAAAAGTACGCCAAATTATTTAGTTAACAAAACTCTTTGAAAATGAATTTTTTAAAAGCATTAAAGAGGTGTTTGGTTTTTGTCATATTTTTACTTTATACATTGAATTATAATTGGTTGAAGTTTTAATTTAAAGACTGGTTTTAAGTTTTGTTCAAAAAAAAAGAGCGGTAATAAAAACGCTCTTTTTATGATTAATTTGTTGTGTAAAATTACCGTTCTTTATAAGCTTGTAATAAACTCATAGTTGCTTTTATTAAATCTTTAGTTTCTAGTAATAAGCTGAAATATAGCGTTGTGTTTTTCGGGCTATCCTCTTCAGTTCGTGTTCTAGACACTTGTTTTTTAATTTTCTCATTTACCTTTAATAACAACTCTTGTTTTTCAGCAATGATGTCGTTAATTTTATCAAAATCACGTTCAGAGAAACTAGACTTAATTTTTCCAAATAAGGTGTTTAATTGTTGTTCGGTTTCTTTTAAATCTTTAATTTGGTTAAAACGAAGTTTTAAGTGGTTGTTGTTAACGTGCTTATGGCTTGCCTTAGCGATGTACTCTAAAGACTGTGACATGTCTTGTAAATACCCTAAAACATTAATATAAAAATCACTTGCACCAACGCTTGATTCGTCTAAGTTTTTGATAAAATAGAAGATATTGTCTTTAAGTTCTTCAACCTCTTCATTTAATTTATTTACTCCTTTTTTACTTTTCTTTAACCCGTCTAAGTTTTGTTTTGCTAAACTATCAACTGTGTTAGAGTAAATTTTAGATGTTCTACTTACTACAGCTCTAATATTGTCAGCACTTTCTTCAACAACACCTTGTATAGAGCTGCTCTCTGCTTTATTGATAGAGTCTTCTTCTTTAACAGCACGTGCTTTTTTTCTATGAGCCAGCATATTTTTTGTTAACAGAATTGTTGTTAGCAATAATAAAATAGGCACCATTACCTTAGCATTCCATGAAATTAAGAAGGCAACCACTGCTGCAGCAAAAAATGCGCTAAATGCAGTTAAAAACCAGCCACCAATAACATTTAATACTCCAGCAACACGGTATACAGCACTTTCGGCACCCCAAGCTCTATCTGCTAAAGATGTACCCATGGCTACCATAAATGTTACGTAAGTAGTTGATAATGGTAGTTTGTATGATGTTGCAATTGAAATTAAAATTCCAGCAACCATTAAATTTACCGAGGCTCTTACCATATCAAAAGCAGGTAATTCATATGTTTTATCTTTTGCCAGCTCTATAACTGGTTTTTCAAATTGTTTGTCAATTTTTTCAGATAAAACATTTGGTGTGATTGCAGTAAATGTTCTTGATAACATTATTGCAGTTCTTACAACTCCTCTAGAAATAAAATTTGGTTTAAAACGTTCTTTAGTTTCTCCTTGACTAGACAGATTTAAGGATGTTTTTAGAACTTCCCTTGACTTTGAAGATAGCCAAAGTGTAACAACCATTACTACACTAGCTAAAAATAACCACAATGTAGGTGTGGGTACTTTTTTACCTAAAACAGCCATTGGGAATTCATTTGCGGCTAAGCCATTAATGTTTACTAGTGGGTCAACAAATGCTTGATAAGCTTGCCACCCAGCAATTGGGACTCCAATAAAGTTCACCAAGTCATTACCTGCAAAAGCTAAGGCTAAAGAAAATGTTCCTACAATGATGATGAGCTTATAGATGTTTTGATTGAATATTTTCATAAATACATATGAAAATGCTGTCCAGAAAACAAAAAAGGCGGCAACCAACTGTATGACGTATGTTTCTAAATATTTTTTAATAGTAAGTCCGTTTGTGAACTGAAAACTTTGTTTTGCTATATCTGCCCCTTTTATACCTTTCATTAAAATGAAATAAACTAGTGCAGTTAAGGCTATACCGCCAAATAATGCGCCTACCCAAGTTGCTTTCTTTTCATAATGAAAGGATAGTAATATTCTTGAAACATACTGCACAAATGCACCTACAGAAAATGCGACGACTACAGAAAGTAGTATACCTCCAATAATTTGCTTTGCTTTTTCAGTGTTTATATAATTGTATAGTTCAGCATAACTTTGTGATTCATCGGCACTAATTTTTAATAATGCAATGCATACCGCAGCACCTAATAAATTAAATACAATAGAGACCGTAGTAGAGGTAGGCATACCTAGTGTGTTGAATACATCTAAAAGTAAGATGTCAGTAATCATTACTGCCATGAAAATAATCATGATTTCATTAAACATAAAATTACCCGGAACGAAAATTCCTTTACGGGCTACTTCCATCATACCACTAGAAAACAAGGCGCCACATGCAATACCAATACTGGCAACTATCATTATGGTTTTAAACGAAACTGCCTTAGATCCTATGGCAGAGTTTAAAAAGTTAACGGCATCATTACTAACCCCTACAACTAAATCGATTATTGCTAGAATACCTAGCGCTATAACCATAAAAAGATAAATATTATCCATAATTTAGAACTTAATTTATTGAAAAATTCAGTGGCAAAACTACCTTAAAATAAAATTTTTAATGTTAAGGCAATGTTATGAATTTTTATTTATAATTTAAAAACAAGTTGCTTTTCAATATGTTTTTGTGTTAGAAATGAATATCAAATTGCAAACGGTACTGTAATCCACTTGCTTTCCCGTCTGTAACTTCGTAGCTTATGTCTGACTGTACTTTTAGTTTATGACCTACAATAAACTTTGATGTTCCTAATGTGTATTGATTGGTTGAGAAGTCATTGCCGTGATACTTAATTGTGGTATAACGCCCTGCAACTTCCCAATTTGATTTACATAAATAACCAGCTTGTAAATTTGTTGAAGATCCTTTTGAAACGAAATCGCCAGTTGGTGTGCCGTCTATATTAACCGCTACAGCTTCACTAACATCTCTATTAGCATATTCACCCATAAAAGAGAATCCTTTGTATTTGAACATTGCATCAACAAAAACGGTGCTTACGTTGGTTTCAAAAAAACCATTTTCACTATCGTTTATCATGTAACTTCCTTGACTTCCTCTACTTTTTACAGCTTTGTCGTTTAGATTGTAGGTAGCTCCAATTGCTAATTTAGGTGAAGTTTCTCTTTTTACATCACTACCAAGATAATCACCTTTGCCATTAAATGTACCAAAAGGTAATATTTCAATTCTAGCAGTATATTGATGGCCACCTATGTTTCCAGTAGTGACATTCCTTCCTTCTCCTTGAGAAATCGAAAAGATGTCTCTAACTAAGAATTTGTCAGAGAGGTTAAAATGATGTCTTATCTGTAAACCTAAATCACGGTCAATATTAAAGTTTTTGTTAAGCATTGAGCGATCAACAAATTGTAAATTTGCAGAAGAAATCACTCGTTCTCGGTTTCCTGGTAGTTTTGTTTGACCTGCCCATAAGCTAAAGTTTTTGTAAAAATTCCACTTAACAACCGCGTCTAAAATATATCTTGGGGCATTGTTAGTGTATTTTGAGGCGCCGCCAATATCATTATTAGATAATCCTAATTCAATTTTATATGTTAATTTGGGACTATAAGCAAAACCGCTAAATTTTAAACGAGCTCGTCTTATTAAAAAACTGTTTTCTGGTTTTGAATAATTTCCGTCTGGGGTAATGTTCCAAGAATTTGTAGCTAAAAATTGCATTCTGGCACCAACTTTCATTGTCCAAGTGCTATCTTTTCCTACTAAGTTAAAGAGCCCTTTTCCAAACTTAGGGCTGGGTGTTTCTTGTGCTGTTGCTGATACAGTTATTAAACTAAAGATTAGTAACAGATTGGTTTTTAATGAGTTCATTATGTAGTTTGTTTATGGATTGCAAATAAACGAACTCTAATATTAAGGGATTGTTACCAAATAGTTTTTTAAATGTAAATTATAAGGCGTATATTTGAGTTAAACCTTTTAAAAGTATAGTTATGAAGAAGTTACTGATGTTATTTGTGCTTGTGTTTGGAGTTGTTTCTTTTGCTCAAGAGAAAAAAGTAAATGTAGAACAAAAAGGAGATATCTATCATGCAACATATTTTCATGATAATGGTGAAATAGCACAACAAGGCTATTTTAATGCATCCGGTAAGCTACATGGGACTTGGGTAAATTTTGACTCAGAAGGAAATAAAATTTCTCTTGGAAACTTTGACAATGGTAAAAAAGTAGGGAAGTGGTTGTTTTGGTCTGCAGATAAATTAACTGAGATAGATTATAGAAACTTTAAAATAAATGAGGTTAATCAATGGAATAATAAAACTATGATAGCTATTTCTAAATAAGTTTTTTGATAAAATAAAAAAAGGCTTTCCATACGGAAAGCCTTTTTTGCTTTTGGCTAATTAGTATTATAAACCAACTGACCAGTTGGCTCCCCAACTGTTAACATTAGTTCCTGTTCCTGTTCCGTTGCCAGAAATAAAATCTGCTTCAGTAAAAGTTTCACCGGTATCGTTTTTCATGTTTAATGTTACATCTGTGAATGTTATATTTGTTACTTGTAAATCATCAGAAATTACACCAGCACCAGTAGGGTTGTTACCAGAATCACCATCTAAGTCATACCCTTCAGCAAACCCTTCGATTAACACATTTGTGAAGATACCTTGGGTTCCAGCTCTTAAGCGTACAGCTTCATTTCCAGTACTTGAACCTAATCCGATAATTGTTAAGTTAGTCACGTTTGGTTTAGAGAAAAATAGAGGGTTTGAGTTGTTTCCGATGTCTGTGTTGTACCCATCAGCTTCAATACCTTTATCATGATCTGCACCATGCTTAATGTAAACATCGGTTAAAGTTCCTGAAAACCCTTCAGTCCAATCTACTGAATCATCTTGTGCGTTAATAACAATGATGTTGTTAACGTTTACAGTGCCTCCAAAAAATTCAATACCGTCATCTTTTCCTTCGTAGGCTTCTATGTATTCAACAGTGGTACCGTTTCCAACGCCGTAAAAAGAAATCCCATTATTTTCAGTTTGACCATCTGCAGAACCTCCAGAGTATTCAACTCGCACATAACGTAGCGTTCCTGAGTTGTCATTTGCATCTGTACCTCCGTAAGGTAAACCGCCAATTTCAGAAGTAGAAGTTGCGGAACCTGAAACAGAGTTTATAGGTGCATCACCTAATAAAATTAATCCTCCCCAATCACCAGCTTGTGGGTTACTTGAGTTTGAAGTTAATACAATAGGGTTGTTTGCAGTTCCGTTTGCTATAATTTGTGCGCCTTCAGAGATAGCGATGTATACATCAGGGCCTGAAGCTAAAGCTTGAACAGTAGTGCCTTCAGGGATTGTTAAAACGGTTCCTGAGGTCATTATTAACGGACCGTTAATAACGTAGTTGGTGTTAGCGTCTAAGGTTAAATCAATGTTGTAAGTTCCAGATAAATAGACTTCTCCACCTCCGTTGCCAGAGCCGTTTCCGTTATTATAAGTGTTGTTAATTGTAATGTCAGCCGTGTCATCTGTACTACAAGATGTTAAAAATAATGCTGATAAAGCTAAAGTAAATAATAAATTACGTTTCATTTTTAGTTTGATTAATTGTTGTTGTTAAAGTTATGTTTGTTAAAAAGTGTATTTAAATTGTAATCCTATATTAATTCCTTTTTTGTATTCAGATAAGATAACGTCTCCGCCTTCTGCAGGAACATTTTCTCTTAAAATTGTAATACTTGGGTCTAGTAAGTTTTTAGCGCTAAAGTTTAATTCAGCATGCTCTCCAATTTTATTTTTTAAGATAAAGTCTAGAGTGCTAAACCCTTTTTCGATTTTATTTGAGATACTACCAGAGCCAAGTGAGTGTATACGATCAGAAAAATATGTAAATACTAAATTTGCCATTGGCTTGTAATTTCCGAAGGTTGGTTTGTAGCTCAGGTCGGTATTTAATATAAATGGAGAAGCGCCTTGAAGTTGATCACTTGTTTTGTTAAAACTAACTGAATATGTTCCGTTCACGGCTTTTAAATCTTGTTGTGTATGCATGTATGTTGCATTTAACCCTGCAGAAAGCTTTGATTTATCATTTTTTAAGATGGTTTTACGTATGTCTAATTCAGCTCCAAATACATCAGCCTTATCTCCGGTTCTAAAGTAACGTTCTGTACCAGTAGCATCAAAAGCTGTTACAAGGTTTATGGGGTCATGAATTTGTTTGGCAAATCCTGCAAGAGATAATAGCTCTTCTTTTCCAAAAAACCATTCGTATTTTATGTCAAAGTTGAATACTTTAGAGGTTGTTGCGCCTAAATCATTATTTATTAAATCTTGGTTTCCACCAACACGATCCGTTATTCCAACGTAAACGAATGGCGCCATTTCTTTAAATTCAGGAATTGAAGCTGTTTTACTAAAGGCAAAACGCAAGTTGGTATCATCGTTTAATTTGTATTTAACGTTTAAACTAGGTAAGAATAATGTTTCGTTTGTTTCAACAAATCCAGGGTCAGTGGCTGAAACATTGATAACATTATATGTGGTTTTTATGTTGATGTTTTCTACACGTACTCCTGGTACAACCAATAACTTTTCGTTAACATTAAAGTCAGCTGTAATGTACCCAGAAAAGACATCTAAGCTTCCTTTGTAACTGTTTTCTAATAGTCCAGGGAAATTTGTTTGTCCAATACCATTTATGGGGTCAATTGCATTAATCACATACGTATTGTATAGTACACCTTGATTTGCAATATTGAAAAATGAATTTAAATTATTGACATCTGTTATTTCATAATTAGAGTCTATAATATTATATCCATATCGGCTATTTTCAAAATTACGTTCTTTTGTTCTTCCGTTTAAACCAAAATTTAGTGTTACTTCTTCTGAGGCTTCATAAGTTGCATTTATATAACTTGTAAATTCAGTGTCATCAACTTTTTGGAAATAACGTTGGTTGTCAAAAGTGTTGTTGGTGAAAAATACTGGGTTTGTATTTGGGTTGTTGTCAAGAGAAAAATGGTAGTCCTCTAAACTAATTCGCTTTCTATCTGGTTGATTTGCAAACACATTGTTTATACCTAGACCCCAATTTATAGTGGTTTTTTCACTTATGTTATGTTCACCTAATAATTGGTTTACAAAAATTTTATCTTGACTAAATTGAGAGTTCATTTGGTAAAAACCCCTTTCTTCTCCTGATAATGCATCTCTGTTAAATCCTTTTCCCCCAATACCATAATACCCAACTTCATCAGAAGAACTGTTAATAAACATTGAATTGAATTTTATTTTAGTAGTATTGGTGGCCTTGTAGCTGAGGTTTAACATTGTGTTGGTAGTAGTGCTGTACTCATATTCTTCAACTTCAGGGAATAATTTACTATAGGTTCCTGCATAGTTTGCAGATTGGCCTTTTCTGTATTTGTAATCATTTTCAAAACCAGCGGTAATAAAAAAGCTTAACCGAGAATTATTTTTGAAGTTAAATGATTTGCCACCAACAACACTCACTCCTGTGTTTATAGGTGTTCCTGCTTCAACAGGATCAACACCATGTGACATGACAATAGAATATGGGTTGTGTTCATATCGTGTGTAAAACCCTAAAGCTCCTGTTCCGTCATTTTTCATAAATGTTTTCCCAATAGCATTACTGTTAAAACCTGTGTTTACAGATGTGTTAAAAAAGCCATTACCGCTATATTCTTTAGAAACAATATTTACATTTCCTGCAGCAAAGTCACCATATAAGTTAGAGTTGTATGCTTTGCTTATTTCTACATTTTTGATTACATCAGATGAGAATAGGTTTAAGTCAATATTTTTGTTTTCAATTTTATTAGATGGTAATGACAATCCGTTAAGAGTGGTGTTTAAATACCGGTCTCCTAAGCCTCTAACATAAACACTGCTTGATCCTTCTTGTTTTGAAACGCCTGATATTTTAGCTACTGCGCCAGCAGCATCACTAATTCCTTTATTTGACATTTCTTGTGCTCCAATGGCTTGCTTAATACTTATTGCTTTCTTTTGGTCTAGCATTAAAGCTGTTGTTGACTCTCTGTTTACATTGGTGGTAATAATAATTTGCTCAAGTGAATTTGCTTTTAAAGTAATACTCACTTCTTTTTTTTCATTAGCGGTTAATGTAACTGTTTCACTTGTTGTGTTGTAGCCAACGTAACTAAATTCTAATGTGTAAGTTCCAGGGTTAAGTGATAAGGTGTAATTTCCATCAAAATCAGTTTGAGCACCAGTTGTTGTGTTTTTTACAATAACTGTTGCGCCAAACAATGGCTCGTTATCCATTTCTCCATCCAAAATTTTTCCAGATATTTGAGAGTTTTCTTGTGCGTAAGAAAAGCTTGTAAGTAGAATAATAAATAAGAAAACTTGTTTCATTTTTTGTGTAATTATTTTTCTGCAAATAAAGCTCAGGAAAGTGTTTTTGAAGTTAAGAGCTTATGACTTTTGTGTTATGTTAATGTAAAGCGACTTTATTGGCTAATAAACGCTTAAAAAGAGGCTATAATAACTTGTTTCTGTTATTTTTGTAATAAATTAATTATAGTGTTAAAGTCTTATAATATATTATTACTCTCGTTAGTTTTGACTTTGTCAACACAAGCTCCTGCAGTGTTGTCGGTTATTAGTGATAATTATTCAGCAGTTTTAGTAGAATGTAATTATGAGGATTTTGAAGAAAAAGAAATTTTTGATAATGTTAATGGCCAAGAAAAATCTATTCGTCTTTTTTATGCTTCACAATGTTTTGATAATTCAGTTGTTTTAAATACTATTATTAGTACTACAGTATATATAGATAGACTTCCAGTGCCTGAGCTTGAAATACAACTCCCACCTCCAGAAAAAATATAATATAATTTGTGTTGCATTGAAAAGAAACCTTAACTTTCTTTTGCGGTATTATATACCTATCTTGTAATTTGTTTTAGCGAGCATTAAACAGTCAATTGCAATGTTAAAGTAAATGTTATTGCGCCCTGATTAAAGTAGTTGTATAACAATTAATATTATTAAAAAAAATGAAAAATTTATTCAATTTTAAATATTTTAAAGGCGATTTGTTTGGTGGTATTACTGCTGGTATAGTTGCATTGCCACTAGCATTAGCTTTCGGAGTTAGTTCTGGCTTGGGGCCAAGTGCAGGATTATATGGAGCAATTTTTGTTAGTTTTTTTGCAGCGCTATTTGGAGGGACCAATACTCAAATATCTGGACCAACAGCACCTATGACAGCTGTAAGTATGGTTGTAATTGCAGGAATAATTGCTGCTTTTGATGGCGATGTGACTAAAGCAATGCCTGCTATTTTAACAATATTTTTATTAGCAGGTTTAATGCAAGTAGGCTTAGGTTTTCTTGGTTTGGGGAAATATATTAAATACATCCCGTACCCAGTGGTCTCTGGTTTTATGACAGCCATTGGGGTGATTATTTTAATAACACAAATTCTACCATCAATTGGGTATTATCCAAAAGAAGATGAAGGCTTTGTTAATCAGTTTAAACCACATGCCGAAGAAATTATTTTAGACAACATTTTAAAAGAAGAAGCAGGGGAAGGAATTTTGGTTTTGGAAGACTTTAGGCAAACCATCAAGAACGCAGAAAATATTACACAAGAACAGATTTTGAAAGAATCACAAACCTTAGCTGCAAAAGAAACATCAGGTGTGTTGGGAGCAATAAAAGTATTGCCAAGAGCCTTAGCCAATATTAATTGGCTTGAATTGCTTTTAGCATTAGGAACTATCATCATTATTTTCGGATTTAAACGTATAACAACTAAAGTGCCAAGTACATTAGTAGCTCTTTTAGTGATGTCAGGTATTGCCGTAGGCTTTGGGTTGGACTATAGACCAATAGAAGAAATTCCTAGTGGCTTACCAATACCTAATTTTGGAATATTTTCAGAGTTTAAATTATCAAGTATAACACCTTATATTTTTACAGCACTAACCTTAGCGCTCTTGGGTGCAATAGACTCCTTGCTAACATCCGTTGTTGCAGATAATATGACGAAAACGAAACATGAGCCAAATAAAGAGCTTGTTGGTCAAGGTATAGGAAACAGTATAGCTGCTCTTTTTGGCGGTATACCTGGAGCCGGTGCTACAATTAGAACCGTTGTAAATATTAATGCGGGAGGTAAAACTCGGCTTTCAGGAATGATTGCTGGTGTTTTGTTGCTTTTAGTGTTGCTAGCATTAGGCCCTGTAGCATCTCAAATACCTGCAGCTGTTTTAGCGGGTATATTAATTACCGTTGGAATAGGTGTAATGGATTACAAAGGATTAAAAGCAATACCTTATATGCCAAAACCCGAAGTGGTTATTATGATTGTTGTGTTGGTTCTGTCTTCACTTTGGAACCTAGTGTATGCCGTAGGTATAGGACTGGTAATTGCGTCATTAATGTTTATGAAAAAAATGGGAGATTTAACTGCTGAATTTTCTGATGTTAAATCATTAAAAGAAGAAAACTGGGCAGATGAAATTAATTTGCCAGACACATTGAAAGAATCGGTATTTATTAAACACATCAAAGGCCCGTTATTTTTTGGCTCAACAAGTGATTTTCAACAGTTGTCAAAGCAAATACCAAATAGCGCAACAACCGTAATTATTAGGATGGGACGTATGCAGTACATTGATCAATCTGGACTTTATGCTATGGAAGATGTTTTAGTAGATTTAGCGAAACAAGGTAAAAAAGTACTTTTAGTTGGATTATTAAAACAACCTAAATACATGTTAGAACGTATAGATATTATACCAGATTTAGTACAAGAAGATCAATTGTTTGACGACTTTAAAGATTGCTTAATGTGGTTAAAACGAAAACAATAATGAATTTGTCAAATATATAGACAATATTAATTAGAAGAATTTAAGTTATGATGAATTGGGATCAACTACTGTCTTTAAGACGTTTTGGCGATGTAAATAAAAGAATACGTAAAGAACAAGATGAAAACAGGCTAGGGTTTGAGGTTGATTATGATCGAATCATTTTCTCTTCGGCATTTAGAAGCTTACAAGATAAAACTCAGGTCATACCATTATCTGATACTGATTTTGTACATACCCGACTAACACATAGTCTAGAAGTATCCGTTGTGGCTAGAACTTTGGGTAGGGTAGTTGGAGCAGAATTATTGAAAAGACACCCGCACTTAGAGCACGATTTAGGGTATAAGTCTAACGACTTTGGAGCAATAGTAGCTGCGGCAGCATTAGCACATGATATAGGTAACCCGCCTTACGGACACTCCGGAGAAAAAGCAATTGGAGAGTTTTTTATAAACGGAAAAGGATTGGTTTATAAAGAGCAGTTGTCAGATAAAGAATATCAAGATTTAATCAGTTTTGAAGGAAATGCCAATGGCTTTAAAATTTTAACAGAAACTAAAGAAGGCGTAGAAGGAAGCTTGCGTTTGTCTTATGCAACTTTAGGCGCTTTTATGAAGTACCCGAAAGAGTCATTACCTGTCAAGCCTACATCACATATAGCAGATAAAAAGTATGGTTTTTTTCAGGATGATAAATTGTTTTTTGAAGAAGTTGCTAATGAACTCGGTTTGAAACAAACACGAAACGGTACTGATATTAGTTTTTCTAGACATCCGTTAACGTTTTTAGTTGAAGCTGCGGATGATATCTGCTACACAATAATTGATTTTGAAGATGGGATTAATTTAGGGCTAATTGAGGAAGATTTTGCGTTAGAATATCTTATCAATCTTGTAAAAGAATCTATTAATATTGATAAATATAAATCCCTCACCACAACTGGTGCCAGAATTGCTTATCTAAGGTCGTTGTCTGTAAGTGCGTTAATAGGTGAAGCTGTTAAGGTTTTCCTTGATAATGAAACGGCTATTTTAAATGGTGAGTTTTCACACGGCTTGATTGATAAATGTAAATATGAATCACAAATAAACGACATTATAAAAATTAGTGTTAATAAAATTTATGAAAGTGATGAGGTTATTCAAAAAGAAATTATTGGGTATAAAATCATTTCAAAATTGTTAGAAACTTATACAGATGCAGTTAATAATAAGGCAAACGGAACATTATCTAATTATGATAAGTTGATTTTAAAAACCCTGCCAAGTTCAATTACCTCTGTAGAGCAGTCCTTATACCAGCGTTTGTTAAATGTGTCTGGTTATGTGGCGTCACTTTCAGACAGTAAAGCATTACTGTTGTATAAAAAGCAAATGGGTATAGTGCATTAGTGAACATACAAAATAATGATAATAAAAAAACCCAACATTACTGTTGGGTTTTTTGTGTTTTGAAAAAGATAATAAATTATCCGATAACTTCTACATTAGTAGCTATTTTTCCTTTTTTTCCGTCTTCTTCAACATATTCTACTTTATCTCCTTCGTTAAGAGATTCTCCGTCGATTGCTGTTACGTGAACAAAGATGTCTTGTCCTGTTTCTTCGTTTGTAATGAATCCAAATCCTTTAGAATCATTAAAAAATTTTACTGTACCTGTCATTTTAATTGTATTATAATATAATAATTAGTGCAAATGTAGTCTTTATTTTGAACTGTACAACTTGTTAATGCTTTTTTAATCTAAAAAAGATTCTGCTTCATCTTTTATTTTCTTGATTGTTTTGTCGGTAATCATATATTTTTTAATGCTATTGTTTTTTGAACGATGGTATAAAAACAAAGGCATCCAAACAAAAAAGAACCCTAAAACTGCAGCGCCTATAAATTTATGAGATAATAATTCGTTATCTGTTTTAATGTAATAGCCATAACTTAATGACGCTATTATTAAAATAAATATGATATATAATATGTATTTCATGTTCAGGTATTTATAAATTAAAAAAGCCTCATTAATTAATGAGGCTTTAAATTTTATGCTTTTAAGTTTACTTGTAAGCTCAATTCATTTAATTGCTCATTGTCTAGAGGAGCAGGCGCGTCAATCATGACGTCTCTACCAGAATTATTTTTAGGAAAAGCAATGAAATCTCTAATAGTTTCTTGTCCGCCTAAAATAGCAACCAATCTATCTAAGCCGAATGCTAACCCACCATGTGGTGGAGCGCCATATTCAAAGGCGTCCATTAAGAAACCAAACTGTTCTTTAGCTTCTTCATCTGAAAAACCTAAATGTTTGAACATGGTTGCTTGAATGTCTTTGTCGTGTATTCTAATTGAACCGCCACCTATTTCGTTTCCATTCAATACCAAATCATAAGCATTAGCTTTCACATCACCTGGTTTAGAATCTAATAACTCTAATTGCCCTGGTTTAGGTGATGTAAATGGATGGTGCATGGCGTGGTAATGCCCAGTTTCTTCATCTAGCTCTAATAATGGGAAATCGATGACCCATAATGGTGCAAATACTTTAGGGTCTCTTAAGCCTAAACGTTCGGCCATTTCCATACGTAAGGCACTTAATTGCGGACGAACTTTTGACGTGTTTCCTGATAACACACAGATTAAATCACCAGCTTTAGCGCCAGTTTTTTCTGCCCATTTTGCTAAATCCTCTTGATCGTAAAATTTATCTACAGATGATTTAAATGAGCCATCATCATTACATTTTACATATACCATACCAAGTGCGCCAACTTGCGGACGACGTACCCAGTCTATTAATTTGTCAATTTCTTTTCTTGTGTATGATGCGCCGCCTGGAACTGCAATACCAACAACTAATTCGGCATCATTAAATACTTTAAATTCTTTATGTTGTGTAACATCATTTAACTCGCCAAATTCCATACCGAAACGGATGTCTGGTTTATCATTACCATACAAACGCATAGCGTCGTCATACAATAATCTAGGGAATTTTTCAACCTCAACATTATTAACTTCTTTTAATAAATGACGGGTTAAGCCTTCAAAGATGTTTAAAATATCTTCTTGTTCAACAAAGGCCATTTCACAATCAATTTGTGTGAATTCTGGTTGCCTATCTGCGCGTAAATCTTCATCTCTAAAACACTTTACAATTTGAAAGTATTTATCCATTCCACCAACCATTAACAGTTGTTTGAAGGTTTGTGGCGACTGCGGTAAAGCGTAAAATTGTCCTTCGTTCATACGAGAAGGGACTACAAAATCACGTGCGCCTTCTGGTGTAGATTTTATTAAATAAGGAGTTTCAACTTCAATAAACTCTTGATCAGATAAGTATTTACGCACCTCCATAGCAACTTTATGGCGGAACATCAAGCTGTTTTTTACAGGATTACGACGGATGTCTAAATACCTGTATTTCATACGTAACTCCTCTCCACCATCAGTATTGTCTTCAATAGTGAATGGTGGCAATTTAGCGTCGTTTAAAATTTCTAATTTAGAAACTAGAACTTCAACTTCTCCGGTAGGTATTTTTGTATTTTTAGATTCGCGTTCAATGACAGTTCCTGTTACTTGAATAACAAATTCTCTACCAAGACGCTTTGCTTTCTCCATCATGTCAGCTGGTGTGCGCTCTTCATCAAAAATAAGCTGTGTCATCCCATATCTATCACGTAAATCAACCCAAATTATAAATCCTTTATCTCTAGATTTTTGAACCCAACCAGATAAGGTCACTTCGGTATTTATGTGTGATGCTCTTAATTCACCATTTGTATGACTTCTGTACATTGTAACTGTTTTAAATAAATTGAACTAGTAAAAGCGCAAATTTAAGAAGATTAACTATAAAAATGCCGATTATTATTAATGCTTTTTATAGGAAGTGGTATTGAATTTTAAATTGACCTGTTTTTTCTTTAAAACTTGTGCTGATATATGCAATGTATGCGTAAGAAAACAAATATAAACCAGTTTGAAACCTTGTTGTACTAACGCAGCTATATTAAAAAGAAAGACAATAGATGTTTCAGTAAATTACAAAAGCACCAATACGTATTGGTGCTTTTGTATAATTCTTTTGAGGGTTATTTACTGAGTAGTTTTACCTTTAGTTGATGCACTAAGTAAAAAAGAATTGGTACTACAATTAAGGTTAAGAATGTTGCTATTAATAATCCGTAAATTACGGTCCATGCTAATGGTCCCCAGAAAATAACATTGTCACCCCCAAAGTAGATATTTGCGTCAAATTCACTAAATAAGGTGAAGAAATTGATGTTTAATCCAATGGCTAATGGTATTAATCCAAGTATAGTTGTTATAGCGGTTAATAATACCGGACGTAAACGCGCTTTTCCTGCTAAAACGATGCTTTCGTAAAGGTTGTCATGGTCTAAGAAAGTATTGTCGTCTAATTGTAGTTCTTCATGTTTTCTGTCGATTAATAATTGTGTGTAATCTAAAAGAACAACACCATTATTTACTACAATTCCCGCTAAAGAAATGATTCCCATCATTGTCATCATAATAACAAATGCACTTCCTGTAATTACAATACCGCCAAACACGCCAATTAAGCTTAGGAAAATAGCTAGCATAATAATAGCGGGTTTTGAAATAGAGTTAAATTGAAAAATAAGAATAAAGAATATTAAGCCCAAACCAGTAAAGAAAGCGCCCATTAAGAAGGCCATTTGTTTGTTTTGTTCTTCAATTTGTCCAGTGTAATCTAGGGTAATATTATTTGGCATATCGTTAAAGTTGTTCATTTCTTCTTGAATATGCGAAACAATTGCTGCAGCATCAGTATAACCAGGAGCAAGTGCAGAATACACGGTAACTACACGTTTTGTGTCTTTGTGTTTTATAGCGCTAAACCCAGAGTTGTTTCTTTGTTTTGCTAGAGCAGAAACAGGCACTTCTTTTATTTGACCAGAAGCCATGTCTCTAAAAGTGATTTTTTGATTGAATAAGGCGCTTTTGTTGTATTTATTGTCTTTGTTAAAACGGACATAAATATCATAATCTTCACCAGCTTCTTTGTAAGTACCTGCCTTGGCTCCGAAAATAGAATTACGTAATTGTTGTCCTACTTGTCCTGTGCTAATGCCTAATTCACCAGCTTTTTTTCTGTCAACCTCAACCTGCATTGATGGTTTTGATTTGTTGACATCAATTTTTAGTTCATCAATACCTGCAATGTTTTTAGAATTGATAAAGTCACGCATACGTTCAGCAGTTACTATTAACTCTGAGTAATCTGGGCCTTCAATTTCAATGTTTATAGGTGCGCCTGCAGGTGGTCCATTGGCGTCTTTTTCAACAGAAATTAAAACACCTGGGAATATTCCTGTTAACGCTGTTTGTATTTTTAATCGTAAAGCTTCACTGTCTTTTCCTTTTCGGAATTTGTACTCACGCATAGAAGCAGTTATTTTTCCTTTATGTGGCATTTCTGCCGTAGAACCACCATCTGTTTGCGGGTTTCCAGCACCATCACCAACTTGAGCAACTGCAGATTCTACCAAGAAATTATGATCTCCATCTAAATATTCAGAATCATTAATAACGGTGTAAACACGTTGTTCAATTTCTTTAGTAATTGCATTTGTTTTTTCAATAGCGGTTCCTTGCGGATACTCTATATATACAATTATTTGATTAGGCTTATTGTCAGGAAAAAATTCAATTTTAGTACGCTGACTTCCTACTGAGGCTCCAAAGCCCATGAAAGCGAAAAATAAGAGTAAAAAAGTTCCAATAACTATAATGTATGGTCTTTTCCCTTTTAGAGCGTTACGTAGTGTTTTTTCATAAAGACGCTCCCATTGAGTAAGTATTTTTGTTTGGAAGTATAGGGCCATTTTCCGTAAGATAAAACGGTATACCCATAACATAATAGCTGTAAATATCATAACACTTCCTAGCGCCCTATACGTGCCTCCGAAAATTAGAATAAGCACACCAATTAGTGCAACAATACTTGATAGTGTAATTATTTTTTTAAGAGGCATTTCTTTGTCTTCAGTGCTCATAAATTGTGATACCATTACTGAATTAAAGAATATAGCAACAAATAATGATGACCCTAAAACTACCGATAAGGTTATAGGAAAATAGATCATGAATTGCCCCATAACGCCAGGCCACATCCCTAAAGGAATAAACGCAGCAACAGTTGTGGCAGTTGAAATAATGATAGGAAAAGCAATTTCACCAATTCCTTTTTTAGCCGCTTCAATACGGCCCATGCCTTCTTCATCCATCAAACGGTATACGTTTTCTACAACAACAATTCCGTTATCCACCAGCATACCAAGCCCCATAATTAACCCGAAAAGAATCATGGTGTTTAGAGTGTAGCCTATGGCTCCTAATATCATCAAAGACATGAACATTGACATTGGTATTGCAAACCCAACGAATAAAGCGTTTTTAAATCCTAAGAAGAACATTAATACGCCAACAACTAGTATAATACCAAAAATGATGTTGTTGACTAAATCATCAACTTGACCAATTGTTTTAGAAGATTGATCGTTAGTTATGGTAACTTTCAGGTTGCTAGGGAAAATAGTTTCTTTAGCATCATCTACAATTTTCACAATTTGTTCTGCGGCGGCAACCATGTTTTTTCCAGCTCGCTTTTTTACATCAAGCATTACTACGGGTTCACCAAATTCACGTGCATAGGTTGTTTTTTCTTTTTCTTTAAAAGAAACCGTGGCAATATCTTTTAAATAAATTGGATTGTTGTGTTCAGATTTTACAACAAAATCTTCCAGTTCTTTTGGGGTTTCAACTTCACCAATAATTCTGATAGTACGACGTTGCCCACTCGTTTTTAAATTTCCGGCAGACATGGTAACATTTCCATTAGTAATGGCGTTTTGCACATCGTTAAAACTAACTTGTGCTGCCATCATTTTATAAATGTCAACTGCTATTTCAACTTCTTTTTCTTGTGCTCCCCTAATATCTACTTGTTTTATTTCTTGTAGGTTTTCAATAGAGGTCTCTAAAACCTCTCCAAACTCTTTAAGTTTTTCAATAGGATAGTCACCAGAAATATTAATGTTTAGAATAGGCATCTCTTCAGACATGCTTAAATCAAAAACATTAGGTTCAACTTTAGCTCCGTTAAAACTCGGCCAATCTTCACCAGATGTTTCGGTGTCAATTTTATCTTTTACCTTTTGTTTGGCTGCATCAACCGTAATATGTTCATCAAATTCAATAACTACCATTGACACATCTTCTTGAGATGTTGAAGTGATTTCTATAACATTACTAACAGTTTTTAATTTTTCCTCTAAAGGATCTGTAATAAGTTTTTCAATATCTTCTGATGTGTTTCCTGGGTATATTGAACTGACATAAATTTTAGTTTCCTTTATTTCAGGGAAATTTTCTCGGGGCATATTCATGTAAGCCGACACACCTAAAACAAGAATCAAACTAATCATGACATATATGGTAGTTTTATTGTTTATTGCCCAAGACGATAGTCCGAATTCTTTATCGGTTTTCTTTTGTTGTTGTGCCATAACTATAATGTTATAATTTTCACGGTTTGACCGTCTTTTACATTTCGTGCTCCTTCGTTAATTATTTGATCACCAACAGTAAGACCATTTAAAACTTCAATAACATCACCTTGAGTTTTTCCTGTTTCGATGATAACTTTCTTAGCAATAGCCTCCTTGTTTTTGTTTTCATTAGCAACGATGTAAACATATTGCTGCCCTTCAGCATTTTCAGAGATAATACTTTGCGGAAGTAGTATTGCAGATGGACTTGTGTAATCGTTTATTTTAAGTTTTGCAGTAAGATTTGGTCTAATGGCTTTATCTGCATTTGGCACAGCAATTTCTACCTTAAACGTTCTGTTTGCTGGGTTAATATAATTTCCGGCTTGACGTACTTTGGCTTCAATGGTTTTTCCTAAAATTGGAAATTCTACTTCAACTTTTTTGTCTTTAGTGATGCTTGAAATATAATTTTCAGGCACATCGGTTTCAATATACATGTCGTCTAAATTTACAAGAAGTATTAGTTCTGACATTCCTGCAGATACGACGCTTCCTTGTTCAGTAATCACGTCATCAATTGTTCCTGAAAAAGGGGCGCGAATAAACGTTTTTGCCAATTGGCTTTTTAATTGATTAACAGCTTCTGATTGTGCTTCATATGATGATTTTGCCTGTAGGTATTGTATTTCAGATCCTATTTTTTGCTCCCATAAACGTTGTTGACGCTCAAACGTTGTTTTGGCTAGAGTGGCTTGTATTTGTAATTGTGCAAGCTGCTGACTCATTCCTCCATCGTCTATTTTAGCTAATAGTTGCCCTTTAATGACTTTTTGCCCTTCAGTGACATAAACATTTGTAAGTATACCTGAAAATTCAGGACGAAGTGTTAACAAGTTTTTGGTGTTAACATTTCCTTGTAGTTCTAAGAAATGAACAAACTCTTCATGTGTTGTTTTTATAGTTGTAATTAACGGAAGCTTTTTTGTTTTGTCTAGTTCTGAAATTTTTTCATCAATACTTTTTATCGTTGCATTTAACGTTTGTTGTTGTGTTATAATTTCAGCTCTTTTTAATCTTATTTCCTCAAGATTGTTTGTTGCTATAACCTCATCAACAGTTTTTTCTTTGCTACCTCCACATGATAAGACGAGTAATGATCCGATGATTATTGTATATATGTATTTCATTGTAAAATTGATTAATTAGTTTTGTTTAATAATGTTTCCAAAGTAACTTTTTCAGTGATGACAGTTAACATTGCTTGTAGGTATTCTTGTTGACTTGTGTATAGCTGTTGTTGGGCTTGTCTTAAATCAAAGCTAGATGTGATACCTTCAAAGAATTTAGTTTGATTTTTACGCTCAATACGTTCTGCTAATGCTAAATTTTCTTTAGATGTTTGAAATTGATCAATTGCAAATTGATAATTACTTTTTGCAGAAGCTATTTGAAATTGTAATTGCTTTTCGGTTTCGGATAAGTTATTTTCTGCTTTTTCTAAGTTAATTTTTGCGCGTTGTGTTTTTGCTGATCGTTCCCCTGAACTAAAAATAGGAACGTTTAAGCTTACTCCAAATAAAGAAGAACCAAACCATTTTTGGTCACTGTCTAAAAAAGTAAAATCATTACTGTTAGCCGCATAACCTCCGTTTACAAATGCAGACAGGCTTGGTAGCGCTTTTGTTTTTTGAAGCTTTAAAAGTAATTCTTTAGAGCGCCTGTCGTTTTCTGCAATTTTATAGTCAATAGTGTTTTGTACATCATTTTCAGAAGTTAACAATGCTAAATCAATATTGTTTTGAGCCAGATTTTCTAAAGACTCTGTTAAAGATACTGTGCTGTTTATTTCTAAGCCAATTGTAATATTGAACATTTGTTGTGCAATTTGATGTAATCGTTGTGCATTTTTATAGCCACTATTTAATTGTTTTAAAGTAATTTGTAACTGTTCAACATTTTCTTCTTCAGTTAAACCATTTTCGAAAGTTATAGTTACCTCACGCAGGCTTTTTTCTAGTATTGCTATGTTTTTTTCGTATATCGCAATACTTTCTTGTGATAATAATACATTACCATACGCATTTATGGTATTCTTCCTTACCTCTAAGTCTGTTTTGTTTTTAGCGTTTTTAGAAATTTCTAGAAAAACTTTTGCCGATTGCAAGCCTACTAGGTAGGATCCGTCAAATAATAACTGGCTTAGTGTTGCGGTAGCGTTAACGGTTTGACTGGTTCCAAATACAACCTCATCGTCTATACCATCTCCGTTAAAATCAATCAAATTTACTTGTTGTTTTAACCAATTGTTATAATCTACTTTTGCATTAATTTGTGGTAACCCAATAGCGGTGGTTTCCCATTTTTGTTTTATGGCTGCATCTATATCTAAGAGTGCATTTTTTGCTGAAGTATTATTTTTTATGGCGTAATCTACTGCCTCTTGCAACGATAAACTCGTAGGTATATCCTGTGCTGATACTTGTATAGATAACAGAAAACTAAATAAAAAAATTAATTTATTTGTCATGGTTATGATGCTTTATTCTTGTAATTAATTAATTCTTGTTCGAGAACGCTAATACCGTACATTGTAGCAATTGCTCTGGTGTGGTATTCTAATATTTGCATTTCTGTTTTAATAATGTCATTTGTTTTTTTACTAAATGTTTCACTTTCATGAAACCCAAAAATCAGTAAAAAATAAAATTTCATAATTGTTTCTTTATCAATATTGTCTCTGTAGAGTTTTTCATTTATGCCTCGTTCTAAATTGTCCATAACGCAGTCATTAAATGAACAGATTTTGTGGTTCATTAATTTGGAGAATGTTTCAGGATAATATTTTTTTAACTGAAACATTGGTGATGTTTTTGCTTTTTTGAACATGTTTTGAAACACTTTCTTTATAGCAAAATTCTCTTCTATGGCATTAAGCTTAAGCGCTGTAATTTCTTTTATTGTGCTGTCTATAGTTTTTTGTACAAAATCGGTGCTCGCATCAACTAAATCTACTTTGTTCTGAAAGTATTTGTAGATTGTTTTTTTTGAAATCCCCATTTCATTAGCAATATCATCCATGGTAACGCTCTTAAAACCATAGTTTAAAAACATTTTCCCTGTGGTGTCTAATATTTTTTCTCTCATAAAATGTAATTTATTCAGATGCAAATATACACCAAGAAACTTTAGGAACAATAAAAGTTTCCTTAGTTTTATTAAAATTTAACATTTCAGAATCTTAGCTAATAGTTTACTTTTGTTTAAAAAACAGATTTAATGTTATCAATTGATTCTTATAGAGCTTGTTTTACGGCTTATTTACAAGATAAAATTCAAACTAAAGAACCTAAAAGTTTATATGAGCCTATCACATATATTTTAAGTTTAGGAGGGAAACGCTTACGACCTGTATTGACATTAATGACTGCAGAAATTTTTGGGTCAGATTATAAGCGGGCTTTAGATGCTGCTTTGGCTGTAGAGGTTTTTCATAATTTTTCATTAGTGCATGATGATATTATGGATGATGCACCGTTACGAAGAGGGAAGCAAACTGTTCATGAAAAATGGAATTTAAATACAGGTATTCTTTCAGGTGACGCGATGTTAATTCAAGCGTATCAGTTATTTGAAAATTATGAAGATGAAGTGTTTAAAGGGTTGGCTAAAATTTTTAGTAAAACAGCTTTGGAGGTTTGCGAAGGACAACAATATGATGTAGATTTTGAAACACGAAATGATGTTACAGAGCCTGAGTATTTAAAAATGATTGAATACAAGACGGCTGTATTGGTTGGGGCAGCTATGAAAATGGGAGCTTTGGTGGCAAACGCATCAAAAGAAGATGCTGAAAAAATATATGATTTCGGAAGGTTGTTGGGTATAGCGTTTCAACTACAAGATGATTATTTAGATGCCTTTGGTGATCCGCAGACTTTCGGGAAACAGGTAGGAGGTGATATAATTGAAAATAAAAAAACATATTTATATCTTAAAGCTGTAGAAAACGCATCAGAAAATGATAAGCAAAAATTAAAAGCGTTATTTACAGAAAATACCCAAACAAATGTGGTTGAAAAAATAACATTTGTAAAAAAGCTTTTTGTTAAAAGTGGTGCTTCAGAATTAACTAAAAAAGCAATAAAAGACTATACCCAGAAAGCGTTTGACACATTAGAAAACCTGTCTGTGGCAGAGGATAAAAAGCAAGCATTAGTTGAGTTTGGGGAAAGTTTAGTGTATAGAACAGTTTAATGTCTTTTGAGGTTAAACATACAAATCAGTTATTAGATTTAGCAGTTTCAGAAACCTTGTATGAATCGTTAATTAACCAGTTAAATAAAGATTTTGCCCTTTCTAATGTTGACGAATGTATTTCCGAAACGGTTATCCCAAGTGAATTACAAAAGAAATTGTATAGTATTGTTGAAGGGTTGATTCAAAATGAATTTAATAGTTTTTTAAATTTATTGTACCGCATTGATTTATCCGAACAGCAAATTACAAAACAAGTTGCCCAAACTCAAGTTGCGTATATTGAGCAAGTGACTTTTTTAATTTTAAAAAGAGAGTGGCAAAAGGTGTGGCTTAAGAATAAGTACTCCTCTTAAAAAAAGACTCTTATAAAGGGTTGTATTGCAGTTCCGTAAACACTTTTCCTGTTATTGTATAGCACATCATAGCGCATACCAATAGCGCCAAAGTTACCAATGGCATACCCGCCCCCTAAGTAGAGTGCTGGGTACCAATAATTAGTGGTAGCGTTAATAACGTCATCTTTATAGTTCACGTTGTTGTGCTCAAATTCTGCAGAAAGTTGTAACTCTTTAATTGGATTAAACAAGCCAATTAAACTTGCTCCTAAAACAGTGGCCTTGAAATAATGTTTTCTGCTGGAATAATTTCCAAATGCACCAACACCAAGGGCAACTTTGTCATTAAATTGGTATATGCCAGTTGGTGAAATAGTAATGTTGGTAAAATCATTACTAAAACCAAGGCCAATACCACCTCCAAAACGCACTTTGCTCCAAAATTCACTTTTTGTGGACGTCATTTCATGAGCTTCTGTTTCTTGAGCATTTAGAATAATAGAAAAAAAGATCGTAAAAATTGAGAAAATCAAATATTTAGGATTGAGATGTCTGTACATATTAATAAATTGTTTAAAATAGAAAGATACAAATTAATTTATATAAAAATCAAGCCGTTGTTTTTATGAAAAATTGTACTTTTGAACGAATTTTATATACAGCGATATTTAGTTGTAGCAATCAATAGAAAACGGAGTTTTCTGTAATGATAAAAAAGAGACAAGCGAAACATAATGGATAAGTATTCCTTTTTAAACGCAGCACATACAGCATACTTTGCTGAATTGTACGATCAATATTTAGTAAACCCAGATGGTG
>JBMZDR010000013.1:0-62588 GCA_049614485.1 Flavobacteriaceae bacterium | reverse complement strand
TGCTATCGATTTTATTGAGGCGGGAGATATTGGAGCTGCAGTAGGATTTAAATCTATTAAAACAGGAGATACTTTATCTGATGAAAAGCATCCAATTGTTTTAGAATCTATGGACTTCCCAGATCCAGTAATTGGTATCGCTGTTGAGCCTAAGACTAAAGCTGATGTTGAAAAACTAGGTATGGCTTTAGGTAAATTAGCTGAAGAAGATCCAACATTTACGGTAAGAACTGACGAGGTGTCTGGTCAAACTATTATCTCAGGAATGGGAGAGTTGCACTTAGATATTATTGTTGATCGTTTAAAACGTGAATTCAAAGTAGAGGTTAACGAAGGTGAGCCACAAGTAGAGTACAAAGAAGCATTAACAAGAACTACAGATCACAGAGAAGTTTATAAGAAACAATCTGGTGGACGTGGTAAGTTTGCTGATATCGTATTCCAAATGGGGCCTGCTGATGAAGATTTCGTTGGTGAAGGATTACAATTTATCGATGAAATTAAAGGTGGACGTATTCCTAAGGAATTTATTCCTTCTGTTGAAAAAGGATTCAGAATGGCTATGAACAATGGGCCATTAGCTGGATATGAAATGGACAGAATGAAAGTTACTTTAAAGGATGGTTCTTTCCATGATGTTGATTCGGATGCATTATCTTTCGAATTAGCAGCTAAGTTAGGGTATAAAGCTGCTGCAAAAGCTGCTGGAGCCGTAATCATGGAGCCAATTATGAAATTAGAAGCGCTTACTCCTGAGGAAAACATGGGAGATATAGTAGGTGATTTAAATAGACGTAGAGGTCAGATTTCTGACATGGGAGACCGTGCAGGATCTAAGGTTGTTAAAGCAACTGTGCCTTTATCAGAAATGTTTGGTTATGTAACATCATTAAGAACATTATCTTCTGGTAGAGCAACATCTACAATGGAATTTTCTCACTATGATCAAACGCCATCAAATATATCTGAAAAGGTAATTGCTGATGCTAAAGGTGCTAACGCTTAATTTTAAGAAAAATGAGTCAAAAAATTAGAATAAAATTAAAATCTTACGATCACATGTTAGTAGATAAGTCTGCTGAAAAAATCGTAAAAACAGTAAAGAGTACTGGAGCAGTTGTTGTTGGTCCTATCCCTTTACCTACTCATAAAAAAATATTTACAGTATTGCGTTCTCCGCACGTAAATAAAAAATCTAGAGAGCAGTTTCAATTGAGCTCTTTCAAAAGATTATTAGACATTTATAGTTCTTCTTCAAAAACGATTGATGCGTTAATGAAGTTAGAGTTACCAAGTGGAGTAGAGGTAGAAATAAAAGTGTGATAAACACTAAACAAGAGTTAAATGAACTCAGGATTTCATGTCCTGAGTTCCTATTTATAAATTTTAAATTAATAATTAATTATGTCTGGGTTAATCGGAAAAAAAATCGGTATGACTAGCTTATTTGACGAGAACGGAAAAAACATTCCTTGTACTGTTATTCAAGCTGGACCATGCGTTGTTACCCAAGTCAGAACCAATGAGGTTGATGGCTATGAAGCTCTTCAACTTGGTTTCGATGACAAGGCAGAAAAACGTGCTACTAAAGCGGCTAACGGTCACTTTAAAAAAGCAGGGACTTCTCCTAAGTACAAAGTTGTCGAATTTCAAGGATTTGAAGAAGAATATAAATTAGGTGATTCTATCACTGTAGAGCACTTTACAGAAGGTGAGTTCGTAGATGTATCTGGAACTTCTAAAGGTAAAGGTTTTCAAGGTGTAGTAAAAAGACACAATTTTGCCGGAGTAGGTCAAGCTACTCATGGTCAACATAACCGTCTTAGAGCTCCTGGTTCTATTGGTGCTGCTTCTTACCCTGCAAGAGTTTTCAAAGGAATGCGTATGGCGGGAAGAATGGGTGGAGATACAATTAAAGTCCAAAATTTAAGAGTTTTAAAAGTAGTTGCTGAAAAGAACTTACTTGTTGTAAAAGGAGCAATTCCTGGTCACAAAAATTCTTATGTAATTATTGAAAAGTAATGAAAGTAGCAGTTTTAGATATCAACGGAAAAGAAACAGGTAGAAGCGTAGAGCTTTCTGATGCTGTTTTCGCTGTAGAACCTCATAATCACTCTATTTATTTAGATGTAAAGCAATACTTGGCTAATCAACGTCAAGGAACGCATAAAGCTAAAGAAAGAGCTGAGATTGCAGGAAGTACAAGAAAAATTAAAAAACAAAAAGGAACTGGTACAGCTCGTGCGGGTAGTATCAAGTCTGGTGTTTTTAGAGGTGGTGGACGTATGTTTGGTCCAAGACCAAGAAACTACGGTTTCAAGTTAAATAAAAATGTAAAGCGTTTAGCGAGAAAATCTGCATTAAGCATGAAAGCTAAAACGAGTAATATTGTCGTTTTAGAAGATGTAAATTTTGATACTCCAAACACTAAAAACTTTAAGAACTTATTGAGTTCTTTAGGGTTAGCAGACAAAAAATCATTGTTTGTGTTGGGTGAATCAAATAAAAATGTATATTTGTCGTCACGTAATTTAAAACGCTCAAAAGCTGTAACTAGCTCAGAATTAAGCACTTACGCAATTATGAATGCGAGTAGTGTTGTTATTTTTGAAAGTTCAGTTGAGGGTGTTGTATCGAATTTAAGTAAATAATTAGAGACATGAGTATCTTAATTAAGCCTGTTATTACAGAGAAAGCAACAAAAACAAGCGAGTTAAACAACTGTTTTACTTTTCTTGTAAAGAAAAATGCGAATAAGGTAGAGGTTAAAAAAGCAGTTGAGGCTGCTTATGGTGTTTCTGTTGAAAAAGTTCGTACAATTAATGTGAGAGTAGAAAGAAGTAATCGTCATACAAAAACTGGAATGATAACTGCTAAAACTGGTGCTTATAAAAAAGCAATGGTGCAGTTGGCTGAAGGAGATGTTATTGACTTTTATGCTAATATGTAACTAAAGACAAAAGATGTCAGTTAGAAAATTAAAACCAATCACGCCAGGTCAGCGTTTTAGAGTAGTAAATGGGTTTGACGCCATAACTACTGATAAGCCGGAGAAGAGTTTACTTCGTCCGATAAAAAGAACTGGTGGTAGAAACAGTCAAGGGAAAATGACTATGCGCCATGTAGGTGGAGGTCATAAAAGAAGATACCGTATTATCGATTTCAAAAGAGAGCGATTTGGTGATGCTGCAGAAGTATTATCAATACAGTATGATCCTAACAGAACTGCGTTCATCGCGTTAGTACAATACGCAGATGGAGAAAAAAGATATGTAATTGCTCAAAATGGTATGCAGGTTGGGCAAAAAATTGTTTCTGGAGAGAATGTTGCTCCAGAAGTTGGAAACGCTATGACGTTGGCTAATATTCCTTTAGGAACTATTATCTCGTGTATCGAATTGCGTCCAGGACAAGGTGCTGTTATGGCGCGTTCTGCTGGTGCATTTGCTCAGTTAATGGCGAGAGACGGTAAATACGCTACAATTAAATTGCCATCTGGTGAAACTAGATTGTTGTTAGTTGGGTGTTTAGCTGTTATCGGTGTTGTTTCTAATTCTGATCACCAATTACTTGTTTCAGGTAAAGCTGGTAGATCTAGATGGTTAGGAAGAAGACCAAGAGTTAGACCAGTAGTAATGAACCCTGTTGATCATCCAATGGGTGGTGGAGAAGGTAAGTCTTCTGGAGGTCATCCTCGTTCTAAGAATGGTATACCTGCTAAAGGTTATAGAACCCGTTCTAAAACGAAAGCGAGTAATAAGTACATTGTAGAACGTAGAAAGAAATAATAAGATATGGCACGTTCATTAAAAAAAGGACCGTTTATTCACCATAGTTTGGATAAGAAAGTTCAAGCAAACATTGAATCAGGTAAAAAATCAGTTATTAAAACTTGGTCTAGAGCCTCAATGATTTCGCCTGATTTCGTAGGGCAAACAATCGCTGTGCATAACGGTCGTCAGTTTGTACCTGTTTTCTGTACTGAAAACATGGTAGGTCATAAGTTAGGAGAATTTTCGCCAACACGATCTTTTAGAGGTCACGCTGGTGCAAAAAATAAAGGTAAAAAATAGAAGCTATGGGAGTTCGTAAAAGAGAAATGGCCGATAGAATTAAGGCTGAGAAAAAGCAGATGGCTTTTGCAAAGTTGAACAACTGTCCTACTTCACCAAGAAAAATGCGTTTAGTTGCGGATTTAGTAAGAGGTGAAAAAGTAGAGAAAGCGCTTCATATTTTAAAATTCAGTTCAAAAGAAGCGTCTCGTCGTTTAGAAACTTTATTGGTTTCTGCAATTGCTAACTGGCAAGCGAAAAACGAGGAAGCTAGTTTGGAAGAAGCAGACTTATTCGTAAAAGAAATTAGAGTTGATGGAGGTGCTATGTTAAAGCGCTTACGTCCAGCTCCACAAGGTCGTGCACACAGAATTAGAAAAAGATCTAATCACGTAACATTAGTGTTAGGATCAAATAATAATACACAAAGTTAAGATAGATATGGGACAAAAAACAAATCCAATCGGGAATCGCCTTGGTATTATCAGAGGATGGGAGTCTAACTGGTACGGAGGTAATGACTACGGTGATAAACTTGCCGAAGACGATAAGATTCGTAAGTATATTCACGCACGTTTATCTAAAGCTAGTGTTTCAAGAGTAATTATCGAGAGAACTCTTAAACTTGTAACCGTTACTATCACTACTGCTAGACCTGGTATCATTATCGGAAAAGGTGGACAAGAGGTAGACAAGTTAAAAGAAGAGCTTAAGAAAATTACAGGTAAAGAAGTACAGATTAATATCTTTGAAATCAAGCGTCCTGAATTAGATGCATTCTTAGTAGGTAGTAGTATTGCGCGTCAAATAGAGAACAGAATCTCTTACAAGCGTGCTATTAAAATGGCTATTCAGGCTGCTATGAGAATGAATTGTGAAGGGATTAAGGTTCAGATTTCTGGTCGTTTGAATGGTGCTGAAATGGCGCGTTCAGAGGCTTTTAAAGATGGTCGTATTCCTTTATCTACATTTAGAGCTGACATTGATTATGCACTTGTTGAGGCACACACTACTTATGGTAGATTAGGTGTGAAAGTGTGGATCATGAAAGGTGAAGTTTATGGTAAAAGAGATCTTTCTCCATTAGTAGGGTTGTCTAAGAAACAATCTGGTGGGAAAGGCGCTGGACGCGGAGGGAACAATAGTAAACCACGCCGTAGAAAGTAATTAAAAGACAAGAAACAAGATGTTACAGCCAAAAAGAACAAAGTATCGTAAAGTACAAAAAGGCCGTATGAAAGGAAATGCCGAAAGAGGGCACCAACTTTCAAATGGTATGTTTGGTATCAAATCACTAGATTCTAAATTTATTACTGCACGTCAGATAGAAGCTGCGCGTATTGCTGCTACTCGTCATATGAAAAGAGAAGGTCAACTTTGGATTAAAATATTTCCAGATAAGCCTATTACAAAGAAACCTCTTGAAGTACGTATGGGTAAAGGTAAAGGTTCAGTTGAATACTGGGCAGCAGTTGTGAGACCGGGAAGATTAATTTTTGAAGTTGGTGGAGTGCCAATGGACGTTGCTAAAGAAGCGTTACGCTTAGCAGCACAGAAACTTCCTGTTAAAACTAAGTTTATTGTAGCAAGAGATTACCAAGCGTAATTGTAAATTTTAAGACGATCATGAAACAATCAGAGATAAAAGAACTGTCTACAGTTGAACTTCAAGCAAAACTTGGAGAACTTAAGAAAAGTTATACTGAACTAGAAATGGCTCACGCTATCCAGCCTTTGGATAATCCGTTACAATTGCGTGCAGTAAGAAGATCAGTAGCTAGAGTGGCAACAGAGCTAACTAAAAGAGCAATACAATAATTGTATTCTACTGAAAGATGGAAAAAAGAAATTTAAGAAAAGAAAGAATAGGGGTTGTTACTAGTAACAAAATGACGAAATCAATTGTGGTTTCTGAAGTGAAGAAAGTAAAACACCCTATGTACGGAAAATTCGTGTTGAAAACAAAGAAATATGTTGCACACGATGAGACAAACGACTGTAATATTGGAGATACTGTAAAGATCATGGAAACACGACCTATGAGTAAATCTAAATGTTGGAGATTAGTAGAAATAATTGAAAGAGCAAAATAATGGTACAACAAGAATCAAGACTTAAGGTTGCAGATAATACCGGAGCTAAGGAGGTTTTAACTATCCGTGTTCTAGGTGGAACTAAAAGAAGATATGCTTCTGTTGGAGATAAAATTGTTGTTACAATTAAAGATGTTACTCCAAACGGTAGTGTAAAAAAAGGACAAGTGTCTACAGCAGTTGTAATTAGAGTTAAAAAGGAAATTAGAAGACCAGATGGTTCTTATATCCGTTTTGATGATAATGCATGTGTGTTGTTGAACCCTACTGGTGAAATGCGTGGTACACGTGTTTTCGGACCAGTTTCAAGAGAACTTCGTGATAAAGGATTTATGAAGATTGTATCATTAGCACCAGAAGTGCTTTAATACATTTGTAAAGATGACAAAGTTAAAAATAAAATCAGGAGATACAGTTAGAGTTATTGCTGGAGACCATAAAGGTTCTGAAGGTAAAATCACTAAAATTCTTCGTGAAAAAAACAAAGCGATTGTTGAAGGTGTAAACATGATTTCAAAACATGTGAAGCCTAACGCTGCAAATCCTCAAGGAGGAATCGTGAAAAAAGAAGCGCCTATCCAAATCTCAAACTTATCGTTATTAACTGCTGATGGTAAAACTACCAGAGTTGGTTATAAAGGAGAAGGAAAAGATAAGGTAAGAGTTTCTAAAAAATCTAATGAAGTAATTTAGTTATGGCTTACGTTTCAAGATTAAAACAAGAGTACAAGGACAGAATTGTTACTGCTCTTACAGAAGAATTTAGTTACAAGAATGTAATGCAGGTGCCTAAGTTAGAGAAAATTGTTATTTCTAAAGGTGTTGGTGCTGCGGTTTCTGATAAGAAATTAATTGATCACGCATTAGAGGAGGTAACAAAAATATCAGGACAACATGCGGTAGCTACAATGTCTAAAAAAGATGTTGCATCTTTCAAATTACGTAAAGGTATGCCAATTGGTGTAAAGGTTACGTTAAGAGGTGAAAGAATGTATGAATTCTTAGACAGATTAGTAACTTCATCATTACCTCGTGTAAGAGATTTTGGTGGAATTAAAGCTACTGGATTTGATGGTAGAGGTAATTATAGTTTAGGTGTTACTGAGCAAATTATTTTCCCAGAAATAAATATTGATAAAGTTAATAGAATTTCAGGAATGAATATTACTTTTGCAACTTCAGCAACAACTGATAAAGAAGCAAAATCATTGTTAACTCAATTAGGTTTACCTTTTAAAAAGAACTAAGTTATGGCTAAAGAATCAATGAAGGCCCGTGAGGTCAAAAGACAAAAATTGGTTGCAAAATATGCTGCAAAAAGAAAAGCTTTAAAAGAAGCTGGAGATTATGACGCATTGCAAAAATTGCCAAAAAACGCATCACCAGTACGTTTGCATAACAGATGTAAATTAACTGGAAGACCAAAAGGTTATATGCGTCAGTTCGGTATTTCTCGTGTAACATTCAGAGAAATGGCTAACCAAGGGTTAATACCTGGTGTTAGAAAAGCCAGCTGGTAATAAAAGTTTATAAATTGGTTTCAGGTTCGGCAGTCTACTGACTGCCGAAAACCAAGACCGCAAATTAAGTACATATGTATACAGATCCAATTTCGGATTATTTAACAAGAGTTAGAAATGCTGTACGTGCAAACCACAGAGTGGTTGAGATACCAGCATCTAACCTTAAAAAAGAAATTACTAAGATCTTATTTGATCAAGGTTATATCTTAAGTTACAAGTTTGACGATTCATCAGTACAAGGGACAATTAAAATTGCCTTAAAATACGATGAAAATAAACAATCTGTAATCAAAAAAATTCAAAGAGTAAGTAAGCCTGGATTACGTTTGTATTCTAGTTCTTCTGATTTACCAAGAGTCTTAAATGGTTTAGGTATAGCAATTGTTTCTACTTCAAAAGGTGTGATGACTAACAAGAAAGCACGTCAAGAGAATGTTGGAGGAGAAGTTCTTTGTTCAGTTTACTAATTTTAAAGACAAGAAAAAATGTCAAGAATAGGTAAAAGTCCAGTTGTTATTCCTGCGGGAGTTACAGTTGATGTAAAAGACGGACAAGTTGTTGTTAAAGGTAAAATGGGTGAGTTAACTCAGGAAATCAAAGACATCACTGTTAAAATAGAAGAAGGAGTAATCACATTAGAGCGTCCATCAGAAGCTAAAGATCATAAAGCAAAGCACGGTTTGTACAGAGCTTTAATCTTTAACATGATTGAGGGTGTAACTAAAGGATTTACTAAAGAATTGGAATTAGTTGGAGTTGGATATAGAGCAAGTAATCAAGGTAATAAACTTGATTTAGCTTTAGGGTTTTCTCATAATATTATTATGGATATTGCACCTGAGGTAAAAGTTGAAACTGTGTCTGATAAAGGTAAAAATCCAATTATTAAATTAACATCTGCAGACAAGCAGTTAGTAGGTCAAGTAGCGGCTAAAATCCGTTCTTACCGTAAGCCAGAACCTTACAAAGGAAAAGGTGTTAAGTTTGTTGGAGAGGTGTTAAGAAGAAAAGCTGGTAAATCGGCTTAATATTTTTTAAGGCGATACAAAATAACTAAGCCAACAATCATTTTTACGTTAAATTTTAATGATTGTTGGGTTTTATGAGTTTTGTTGACCTGTTAAAAAGCTAAAAATTAACAAATGAAATTATCAAAAAACGCTAGAAGAGCAAGAATTCATAACAGAATTAGAAAGATTGTTTCTGGTACTGCTGAAAGACCAAGGTTAACTGTTTTCAGAAGTAATAAAGAAATTTACGCCCAAGTAATTGATGACGTAACTGGAAAAACAATTGTTGCAGCATCTTCAAGAGATAAAGATATTAGTGCTGAAAAAGGTTCTAAATCTGAAATCGCCACTTTAGTTGGTAAAGCAGTTGCTGGGAAAGCTATTAGTGCAGGAGTTACTACTATTTCTTTTGATAGAGGTGGTGCTTTATATCACGGTAGAATCAAGTCATTAGCTGAAGGAGCTAGAGAAGGTGGATTAAAATTTTAAGAAATTATGTTTCAAAAGTATAAAAACGCAGAACTAGTTAAACCTACAGGTCTTGATTTAAAAGATCGTTTGGTTGGTGTGCAACGTGTTACTAAAGTAACAAAGGGTGGTAGAGCATTCGGTTTTTCAGCTATCGTTGTAGTTGGAGATGAAGCGGGTGTTGTTGGTCAAGGTTTAGGGAAATCTAAAGATGTTGCCAGTGCTATTGCTAAAGCTATTGAGGATGCTAAGAAAAACTTAGTACGTATCCCTTTAATTAAAGGAACGTTGCCACATGAGCAAAAAGGTAAATTTGGTGGAGCAAGAGTAAATATTATTCCTGCAGCTCCTGGTACAGGAGTAATTGCTGGTGGTGCTATGCGTCACGTACTTGAGGCGGTTGGTGTACATGATGTATTATCAAAATCTCAAGGTTCATCAAACCCTCATAATGTTGTAAAAGCAACTTTCGATGCTTTATTACAATTAAGAGATGCTAAAGATGTTGCAAAACACAGAGGTATTTCTTTAGAAAAATTGTTTAAAGGTTAATCAAGGTAGAGATGGCGAAAATTAAAGTAACATTAGTAAAAAGTGCTATTGGTAGAACTGAAAGACAAAAGAGAACTTTAGAGGCTCTTGGTCTTAAGAAAATGAGTCAAACCGTAGAGCATGATGCTACACCAGCAATAGTTGGTATGGTAAACAAAGTTCAACATTTAGTTTCTGTAACGGAAGCTTAATTAAAACATTTATAACAATGGATTTAAGTAGTTTAAAACCAGCTGAAGGTTCAGTAAACAATAATTCTAAGAGACTTGGTAGAGGTCAAGGTTCTGGAAAAGGTGGTACTGCAGCAAGAGGACATAAAGGAGCAAAATCAAGATCTGGATATTCTAGAAAAATTGGTTTTGAAGGAGGGCAAATGCCTTTACAAAGACGTGTTCCTAAGTTTGGTTTCACAAACATCAACCGTAAAGAGTTTGCAGGTGTAAACTTGGATACTTTACAAGAGTTGGTAGATGCTGGAAAAGTTACTGATACTGTAGATTTAGAAGCGTTAATTGCTAACGGAATTGTTGGTAAAAACGATTTAGTAAAAATCTTAGGTAGAGGTGAATTAAAAGCAAAATTAACAATTTCTGTTCATAAGTTTACTGCTACTGCAAAAGCTGCTGTTGAGGCTGCTGGTGGTAGTGCTGTGACTTTATAAGATTATTTCATGAAGAAAATTATAGAATCAATACAAGGTGTTTGGCAAATTGAAGAGTTAAGAAATAAAATTCTTATTACTTTAAGTTTATTACTAGCTTATAGATTTGGCGCACAAATTGTTTTACCAGGTATAGATGTAAGTCAATTAACAGGGTTAAGCGATAAATTCGATGATGGAGGTTTTTTAGCCTTAATTAACGCGTTTACAGGAGGAGCTTTATCAAAAGCTTCTGTATTTGCTCTAGGTATTATGCCTTATATTTCTGCATCTATTGTTGTTCAATTAATGACAATAGCTATTCCTTATCTTCAAAAATTGCAAAAAGAAGGTGCTAGTGGGCAAAAGAAAATTACACAAATTACACGTTGGTTAACTATCGTTATTTGTGTTGTTCAGGCTCCGTTTTACTTAGGTAGTTTACCAAGTTTAGGTGTTCCAGAAACTGCTTTTGTTTTTGGTAGAGGAGGAATGTTCTGGGTGTCGTCTATAGTTATCTTAGTTACCGGTTGTGTATTTGCAATGTGGTTAGGTGAAAAAATTACAGATAAAGGTATTGGTAATGGTATTTCTTTGCTAATTATGGTAGGGATTATCGCTAGTTTACCTGCGTCTTTCATGCAAGAGGTTGCTTCAAGATTTTCAGGAGAGGCTTCAAATGGAGGGGCTATCATGATTTTAATTGAAGTGATTGTTTGGTTAGTAATTATTCTACTGTCTATCATGCTAGTTTTAGCAGTCAGACAGGTGCCAGTTCAATACGCAAGACGTTCTGCAGTTGGAGGTTATGAAGAGGGAGCAAGGCAGTTTTTGCCGTTAAAGCTTAATGCTTCAGGTGTAATGCCAATAATCTTTGCTCAAGCTATTATGTTTGTTCCTGCTGTTGTAGGTGAAGCATTTGGAGAAGGAGCTTTTGCTCAATTTTTGAAAACTGAATTTACTAATATGTTTGGATTGTGGTATAATATAGTGTTTGCATTATTGATTATCATATTTACATATTTTTATACAGCAATCACTGTACCTACTAATAAAATGGCAGATGATTTAAAGCGTAGTAATGGTTTTATTCCTGGTATTAAGCCAGGTACTGAAACTGCTGATTATTTAGATAAGATAATGTCTCAAATTACATTACCAGGATCTATATTTTTAGCTTTAATCGCAATTTTTCCTGCTATCGTAATTAAATTGATGGATATTCAACAAGGGTGGGCATTGTTCTACGGAGGAACTTCATTACTTATTTTAGTAGGGGTTGCAATGGATACAATGCAGCAAGTTAATTCATACTTATTGAATAAACATTACGATGGATTAATGGAAACTGGTAAAAACAGAAAAGCAGTAGCGTAACTATGGCAAAGCAACAAGCAATAGAACAAGACGGAAGTATCATTGAAGCATTGTCTAATGCAATGTTTCGTGTAGAATTAGAAAATGGTCACATTGTGACTGCACATATATCAGGTAAGATGCGTATGCATTATATTAAGTTGTTGCCTGGTGATAAAGTAAAGCTTGAAATGAGTCCTTATGATTTGTCAAAAGCAAGAATTACATACAGATATTAAAATAATTGCTTAAAAATTATTAATATATCTAGCAATTATTTAGTTTTGCATTCTCGTAAAACTAAATAGTTGTTACGAAACACTGAAATAGGGGAGAAATCTTCAGTTTCAATTTAAAAAAATAGAGATGAAAGTAAGAGCATCAGTAAAAAAAAGAAGTGCAGAGTGCAAAATCGTACGTCGTAAAGGTAGATTGTACGTTATTAATAAAAAGAATCCTAGATTTAAACAAAGACAAGGGTAATGGCTAGAATTGCAGGTGTTGATATCCCAAAACATAAAAGGGGTGTAGTCGCATTAACTTACATTTTCGGTGTAGGTTCAACTAGAGCTAAGAATGCTTTAGCAAAGGCGGGAGTAAGTGAAGATACAAAAGTTTCAGATTGGACTGATGAAGAAATCGGTAACATTCGTGAGGCAATTGGAGAATTCACAATTGAAGGTGAATTACGTACGGAAATTCAATTAAACATCAAACGTTTAATGGATATCGGTTGTAACAGAGGAATTCGTCATAGAGTTGGTTTACCTTTAAGAGGTCAGCGAACTAAGAATAACTCAAGAACCAGAAAAGGTAGAAGAAAAACAGTAGCTAACAAGAAAAAAGCATAATAATTATGGCAAAGTCAACGAAAAGTGCTAAAAAAAGAAAAGTTATTGTTGAAGCGGTAGGTGAAGCTCACGTATCATCTTCATTCAATAACATTATCATCTCTTTGACAAACAAAAAAGGTGATGTTATTGCTTGGTCTTCTGCTGGTAAAATGGGTTTTAGAGGTTCTAAAAAGAACACACCTTATGCAGCTCAAACTGCAGCCGAAGATTGTGCTAAAGTTGCTCATGAAGCAGGTTTAAGAAAAGTAAAAGTTTATGTAAAAGGACCAGGTAACGGACGTGAGTCTGCAATCAGATCTTTACATAATGCAGGAATTGATGTTACAGAGATTATCGATGTAACGCCTACAGCTCATAACGGTTGTAGACCTCCTAAAAGAAGAAGAGTTTAATCACTTTTTAATATTATAACAGAAGCATAGTTTTTACTATGTTTCTGTTCTTTTATATTTTAATTAATAATCACGAGAGGATGATATGGTTATCGAAGGATAGATAAGCCTTAATTCATAACCCCTCTCACAATAATTTAGAAATGGCAAGATATACAGGACCAAAGACTAAAATTGCTCGTAAATTTGGTGAAGCAATTTTCGGAGATGACAAATCATTTGAAAAAAGAAATTACCCTCCAGGTCAGCATGGTAACACGCGTAGAAGAGGAAAGAAATCTGAATACGCAATTCAATTAGCTGAAAAGCAAAAAGCAAAATATACTTACGGTATTTTAGAGCGTCAATTTAGTAACTTATTTAAAAAAGCATCAGCAGATAAAGGAATTACTGGTGAGGTTTTATTACAATTATGTGAATCTAGATTAGATAACGTTGTTTATAGAATGGGGGTTTCTCCTTCTAGAAGTGGTGCTCGTCAATTAGTGTCTCACAGACATATAACTGTTAATGGTGAGATCGTTAACATTCCTTCTTACTCATTAAAAGCTGGTGATGTTGTTGGAGTAAGAGAAAAATCAAAATCTTTAGTAGCTATTGAAAACTCACTAGCTAACTCAAGTAATGTTTATGAGTGGATGACTTGGAATACTGCTACAAAAGAAGGAACTTTTGTTGCTGTACCAGAACGTTTACAAATTCCAGAAAACATTAAAGAGCAATTGATCGTAGAATTATATTCTAAGTAATAAATTAATCACATTGAGATTCGGCCAAAGGGTTTGTTTGTATTTCTTCACACTTACAAACCGCGCAACCGAATAACAATTAAAAGAAGAACAAAATGGCAATTTTAAATTTTCAAAAACCAGATAAGGTTATCATGATCAACTCTTCTGAATTCGAAGGTAAATTCGAATTTAGACCATTAGAGCCTGGTTATGGTTTAACAGTAGGTAACGCTTTAAGAAGAGTGTTATTATCTTCTTTAGAAGGTTTTGCAATTACGTCAACTCGTATTGAAGGTGTAGAGCACGAATTTTCTACTATTTCAGGTGTTGTAGAAGATGTTACTGAAATTATTTTAAACTTAAAACAAGTTCGTTTTAAGCAGCAAATTGAAGATGTAGATAACGAAACAGTTTCTATTTCTCTTTCAGGTAAAAAACAACTTACTGCAGGTGATTTTCAAAAATTTATTTCAGGTTTTCAAGTGTTAAATACAGATTTAGTAATCTGTAACTTAGATCCTAAAGTAAGTATTGATATGGAAATTACAATCGAAAAAGGAAGAGGTTATGTGCCTGCTGAAGAAAACAAAAAAGCAAATGCGCCTTTAGGGACAATTTTTGTTGATTCTATTTACACGCCTATAAAAAATGTATTGTATAAGATAGAGAACTACCGTGTTGAGCAAAAAACTGATTATGAAAAATTAGTATTTGAAATTCAAACAGACGGTTCTATCCATCCAAAAGATGCATTAACAGATGCTGCTAGAATTTTAATTCACCACTTTATGTTGTTCTCAGATGAGCGCATCACTTTAGAGGCTGATGAAATTGCACAAACAGAAACTTACGATGAAGAATCATTACATATGAGACAATTGCTTAAAACTAAGCTTGTAGATATGGATCTTTCTGTAAGAGCATTAAACTGTTTAAAGGCTGCTGAAGTAGATACTTTAGGAGATTTAGTGTCATTTAATAAAAATGACTTAATGAAGTTCCGTAACTTCGGTAAGAAATCGTTAACTGAACTTGATGAGTTAGTAGCGGTTAAGAACTTAACGTTCGGAATGGACTTATCAAAATACAAATTAGATAAAGATTAATTCATCATATTTTGCTCCTCAATACTGAGTAGATGCAAGATGATGTAAATACCAAAAACAATGAGACACGGTAAAAAAGTAAACCACTTAGGTAGAAAGAAAGCGCACAGAGTTGCGATGTTAGCTAATATGGCTTGTTCTTTAATAGAGCACAAACGTATTAACACAACAGTTGCTAAAGCAAAAGCTTTAAAGCAATTTGTTGAGCCTATAGTGACGAAGTCTAAAAACGATACGACACACAACCGTCGTTTAGTTTTCGCTAAATTAAGACAAAAAGAAGCTGTTACTGAATTATTCAGAGATGTAGCTGTAAAAGTAGGAGATCGTCCAGGAGGTTATACGCGTATCATTAAGTTAGGAAACCGTTTAGGGGATAACGCAGATATGGCAATGATCGAATTGGTAGATTATAATGAAATTTACAATGCTGGTAAAAAAGAAGCTAAAAAGTCTACTCGTAGAAGTAAGTCTAAAAAAGCAGCTCCAGCAGCAGTAGAAGCTCAATCTACTAAAGAGGAAGAATAAATATGAATTTATGTTCATGTAAAAAAGAGGTTTAACTATTGTTTTACCTCTTTTTTTTTACAAATATTTAACAATGTTAATATGAATAAAACTATACTAGTTTTTGTTTTTTTGTTCAGTGCTTTTTTTACAGGCACTATGTTCGCTCAGTATACATCTGACCCTTCAATAGCTTCTTATAGAAGGTTGTTAAATGATAATAATTCAAAACTTTCACCATCAAGTTCAAGGGTAGAAGGGTCTCAATTTGCTTTTAAGTCTAACTCAAATTCTTTTATTGTTTATGATGTGTATGGTGAGTCACATAAAGTACCAGGAGGAAATTATGATGCTTTTACAGATAACGTGGTTTCTGCTTTAGGGAAAGATTCTGTCTTTGTTTTTTCTAAAAAGATGATTAAGAGTTTTAGGGTTAATGGAGTCCTTTTTAATCGGTATATAAATAAAGAAAACCAAAAAAAGTTTTATGCTGAGCTGACTTCAGGTAAAGGTATGGTTTTGTTGAAATCATATGTTGTTATTATTAAAAATGGGGCGATTGATCCATTAACTCAACATAAAATATCAAAGGATAAATTTGTTTTGAACGAAAAATATTTTTTGCTTAACGAGAATAATATCGTAGATGAAATTCAGTTAAGAAAAAAGAAAATATTAAAATTATTTGTTTCTCATAAAGATGAAATAATAGATTTTGTTAAAATAAATAAACTGTCTTTTAAATCCGAAAGTGATTTAATAAAGCTATTTAATTATTATAATTCTCTTTAATTGTATTAAAGGATAAACTTTTTAGTTTATCCTTTTTTTTTATATTATTTTTGCCAAACTAATTATACACAACTTAATAAAACTAGTAATGAAATATCAAGCTAGAAGAAAAGCAATACTACTGCTGGCCGATGGAACTATTTTTCATGGAAAGTCTGTTGCAGATAAAGAAGGAACTTCTTTTGGAGAAGTTTGTTTCAATACCGGAATGACTGGGTATCAAGAAATTTTTACAGACCCTTCATATTTTGGGCAACTTATGGTAACTACCAACACTCATATTGGTAATTATGGTACAACCGCTGAGGAAAATGAGTCTGAAGGAATTAAAATATCTGGATTAATTTGTAAAAATTTCAGTTATGATTTCTCAAGAGATATCGCTGATAGATCGTTAGAGCAGTTTCTTGATGAAAATAAACTATTTGCCATTTCTGATGTTGATACTAGAGCTTTAGTGTCTTACATTCGTGATAATGGTGCTATGAACGCTGTCATGTCTACAGATGTAGATAATGTTGAGGCTTTAAAAAAACAATTAGCTGAAAGCCCTAATATGAATGGCCTTGAACTAGCGTCTAAGGTTTCTACTAAAGAACCATATTTCTTTGGAAATGAAAATGCAACATATAAAGTTGCAGCGTTAGATATAGGTATTAAGAAAAATATTTTAAGAAATATTTCTTCTCGAGATGTTTATGTAAAGGTTTATCCATATAATGCCTCTTTTGAAGATATGGCAGCGTGGAATCCTGATGGGTACTTCTTATCAAATGGTCCTGGTGATCCAGAGCCTTTGGTTGAAGCGCAAGCTGTAGCAAAAGAAATTATAAAAAGAGATTTACCGCTGTTTGGAATTTGTTTAGGACATCAAGTTATAGCAATAGCTAACGGAATTTCTACGTTTAAAATGCATAACGGGCATAGAGGAATTAACCACCCTGTTATGAATTTAGATACAGGTAAAGGTGAAATTACTTCTCAAAACCATGGATTTGCTGTAAATAGAGATGAAGCAGAAGCTAATGCAGAGGTTGAAATATCTCATGTGCATTTGAATGATAAAACTGTAGCTGGGTTAAAAATGAAAAACAAAAATTGTTTTTCGGTACAATACCACCCAGAAGCAAGTCCTGGGCCACATGATTCAGCATATTTATTCGATCAGTTCATAGAAAATATTAAAAAAGCAAAAAACTAAACTATAAAATCAAATCCTCATGAGTCATCGTATTTGTGAGGATTATTTTTATTTAAAAATATAAAACTTACAAGGTTATGAGTATTATCATTAATGTACACGCAAGACAAATTTTTGATTCAAGAGGTAATCCAACTGTAGAGGTTGATGTGTTAACTGAAAACGGAGCAATGGGTAGAGCTATGGTGCCTTCCGGAGCTTCAACAGGTGAACATGAAGCTGTTGAGTTACGTGATGGTGGTAAGGCTTACATGGGAAAAGGTGTGCAAACTGCTGTGGATAATGTTAACACGATATTAGCATCTGAATTATTGGGTGTGTCAGTTTTTGAGCAAAATGCCATTGATAAATTAATGATTGATTTAGATGGAACTCCAAATAAATCTAAGTTAGGAGCTAATGCTATTTTAGGTGTTTCCCTTGCAGTTGCTAAAGCTGCGGCTCATGAATTAGGAATGCCCTTATATCGTTATATTGGCGGCGTTTCTGCTAATACATTACCGGTGCCAATGATGAATATCATCAATGGAGGATCGCATTCTGATGCGCCAATTGCTTTTCAAGAGTTTATGGTAATGCCAGTTAAGGCAAGAAATTTTGCGCATGCTATGCAAATGGGTTCAGAAATTTTCCATAACCTTAAAAAAGTATTACACGATAGAAATTTAAGCACGGCCGTTGGAGATGAAGGTGGATTTGCACCAACTTTAGACGGAACAGAGGATGCTTTAGATTCAATTAAGCTTGCAGTTGAAAATGCAGGGTATAGCTTTGGTGATGAAATTATGATAGCTTTGGACTGTGCTGCAGCAGAATTTTTTGTTGATGGAAAATATGACTATACAAAGTTTGAAGGTTCAGAAGGGAAAATAAGATCTAGTAAAGAACAAGCTGATTATTTAGCTGAGTTAAGTCAAAAATACCCGATCATTTCTATAGAAGATGGGATGGATGAAAATGACTGGGAAGGTTGGAAGTATTTAACCGAAAAAATTGGAGATAACGTACAGTTAGTTGGTGATGATTTATTTGTAACTAATGTTGAACGTTTGTCAAAAGGAATTGAAAATAATACAGCAAATTCGATTTTAATTAAAGTCAACCAAATTGGAACTTTAACGGAAACTATAGCTGCTGTTAATATGGCGCATAACGCAGGGTATACGTCAGTGATGTCACACCGTTCAGGAGAAACTGAAGATAATACAATTGCTGATCTGGCAGTTGCGTTAAATTGTGGGCAAATTAAAACTGGTTCAGCTTCTCGTTCTGATAGAATGGCAAAATACAATCAATTATTGCGTATAGAAGAAGAATTAGGAGAGGTAGCGTATTTTCCTCAAAATAAAGCGTTTAAGGTTGGTTGATTTAACTGAGTTTTAGATATTTTAAAAGGCTTGAAAAATTTTTATTTTCAAGCCTTTTTTTGTGTTAAATTAGTTCGGTTTTTAATTCGGATTTTTGTAAATTGTGCAACTTAAAGAATAATATATTAGAGAGAAAGTAATCATGACAGAGAAAGCAACTTTAGAAGTAAACGGTAAGAAATTAGAATTCCCAGTAATTGTTGGAACAGAGAACGAAATAGCAATTGATATCAAAGCACTAAGAGGTGCTTCTGAAGGTGTTATTACAATTGATCCAGGATACAAAAACACAGGGTCATGTGAAAGTGAAATCACTTTTTTAGATGGTGAAAAGGGGGTTTTAAGATATAGAGGTTACTCAATAGAAGAGTTAGCTGAAAAAGCCAATTTCTTAGAAGTCGCTTATTTGTTAATCTTTGGAGAATTACCAACAGCTGAGCAATTAGCGAAATTTGACGCAGATATTAAGGCAGAAGCACATGTTGATGAGGATATAAAGAAAATTCTTGATGGCTTTCCAAAAACAGCGCACCCAATGGGAGTGTTGTCTTCATTGACAAGCGCATTAATTGCTTTTAACCCTACGTCTGTAAATGTAGATTCTGAAGAGGATATGTATAAAGCTATAGTTACAGTATTGGGGAAATTTCCAGTAATAACTGCTTGGGCTCACAGAAAAAAGATGGGATTACCACTTGATTATGGTGATGATTCATTAGGGTATGTTGAAAACTTCATGAAAATGATGTTTAACAAACCAAATAAAGAATACAAGTCTAGTAAAGTTGTCAATGATGCAATAGATAAACTATTGATTTTACATGCTGATCATGAGCAAAACTGTTCTACATCTACAGTAAGAATTGTCGGGTCATCTCACGCAGGATTATATGCTTCATTATCAGCTGGAATCTCAGCATTATGGGGGCCTTTACACGGAGGAGCAAACCAAGCTGTAATTGAAATGTTAGAAGGTATTAAAGCTGATGGTGGTGATACTAAAAAATACATGGGTAAAGCTAAAGATAAGCAAGATCCTTTCCGTTTAATGGGATTCGGACATAGAGTTTATAAAAACTTTGATCCAAGAGCTAAGATTATTAAAGTTGCTGCTGACGAAGTGTTAAGTGATTTAGGAGTTGAAGATCCAATCTTAGATATCGCTAAAGGTTTAGAGCAAGAAGCTTTATCTGATGCCTATTTTGTTGATAGAAAACTATATCCTAATGTAGATTTCTATTCAGGAATTATTTACAGAGCATTAGGAATACCAACAGAAATGTTTACACCAATGTTCGCATTAGGACGTTTACCAGGTTGGATTGCTCAATGGAGAGAAATGCGTTTACGTAAAGAACCAATTGGTCGTCCAAGACAAATTTATGTTGGAGAAAACTTAAGAGATTTTAAATCTATTGATAATAGATAAAATATAATAATTAATTAATAAAAAGCGTGATATACCTTGGTGTTCACGCTTTTTTAGCATTTGATAATACTATGGGAAAAGCAATAAAAATAATTAAGAATAGGTCTGATATCGGTGCCGGGACACGTGGGTCAGATATGGGTGTTGACGCTATTGAAATAGCAGCAATCAATCAGCGTAATGATTATTTTAATCAGTTTGAACATGAAGATTTAGAAACTGAAAATGAATCGATATACAACAAAGTTAATAATTCATTCGCTAAACGTATAAAAAGTGTTTTTGAGCAATGTACCCGTTTAAGTGATGCTGTGCAGAGAAATCTGGAAGATGAGAAATTTCCGTTAGTTTTATCTGGAGATCATTCATCAGCATTAGGAACTATTTCTGGTATTAAAGCAGCAAATCCAGATAAACGATTAGGTGTGGTTTGGATTGATGCACATGCAGATATACATTCTCCTTACACATCCCCTTCAGGTAATATTCATGGTATGCCTTTAGCAGCAGCATTGTCTGAAGACAATATGGCTTGTAAAATTAATAACGTACCAGAAGAAACTGTTAAGTATTGGACTGGTATGAAAAATATTGGTTGTACTGGAGCAAAGGTGTTAGCGAGTGATGTGGTTTATTTTGGGGTAAGAGATACTGAAGAGCCAGAAGATAGGCAAATTGAAGAACTAGGTATTAAGAACTATATGGTGCATGAGGTGCGTTATAGAGGTTTAGAGGTTTGTGTAAATGAAGCCCTTGCAAGTCTGGCTGATTGTGACATGATTTATATTTCTTTTGATGTTGATAGTATGGATTGTGATATGATTTCATATGGTACTGGTACACCTGTACCTAAAGGGTTTGATCAATATGAAATTATTGAAATACTAAACCAATTAATTGCATCTAAAAAAATAGCTTCGGTTGAATTTGTTGAAGTTAACCCATTGTTAGATTTTAAAGGAAATAAAATGGCTGAAACGGCTTTTGAAGTGTTAGATGCTGTTACAAAAACATTAAAAAACACGCTTTAATTTTGAATCAAACTACTAATACAGTTTTGATGATTCGTCCAATAAATTTTAGGATGAATGAGCAAACTAAGATTAATAATTACTACCAAAAAGTAATTGACAACGTGTCATCTGAAACCGTAAATACAAAGGCGCAACAGGAATTTGATGCTTTTGTTGAGAAACTGCGTGTAAAAGGAATTAATGTAGTAGTAGTTGATGATACTAAAGAGTTTGATACACCAGATTCTATTTTTCCAAACAATTGGATTTCATTTCATGAAAACGGAACAGTAGCAATTTATCCGATGTTCGCTGAAAACAGACGACTGGAAAGACGTGAGGATGTTTTAGTTGCATTAGAAGAACAAGGGTTTAAAGTTAACGACGTTGTTGATTATACTGAGGCTGAAGACGAAGATGTTTTTTTAGAGGGTACAGGAAGTTTGTTATTAGACCGTGAAAACAGAAAAGCATATTGTGCTGTGTCACCCAGAGCAGATGAAAGCCTATTTATAGAGTTTTGCGAAGATTTTGAATATTCACCAGTTGTGTTTACTGCAAACCAAACTGTCAATGAAAAGCGTGTAGCGATATACCATACTAATGTAATGATGTGTTTGGCTGAAACTTTTGCAGTAGTATGTTTAGATGCAATTGATGATAAAAAGGAGCGTAAAAACCTTGCAAAGCAATTGCGAGAAGATGGGAAAGAAATTATTGTAATTTCAGAAAATCAAGTCAATAGTTTTGCAGGCAACATGTTGCAATTAAATGATAATGCAGGTAAATTATATCTTGTAATGAGTGAATCAGCATATAGGTCATTAAATTCAAAACAGATTAACGCAATTGAAAAACATTGTGAGATACTTAGTAGTAGTTTAGATACCATTGAAGCTTGTGGAGGCGGTAGTGCAAGATGCATGATGGCCGAAGTGTTCTTGCCAAAAGAACAACAGAGCGTTTAATTTAAAAAAAGCATCAAGTAACCTTGATGCTTTTTTTTAGATTTTTTTAATGAGATGTTAAATTACGGTTTTTATAAATTCTGATAAACCAGCCCAGAAATATTCAATTCCTAATGCGATTACGATAAAACCAATAATTCGGGAAATTGAATTTATCCCGTTTGCACCTAAAACTCTAACGATATACTGTGAGCTTCGTAGCATGATATAACATATAATGCACACTATAAATACAGCTAATAGCGTTGTTAGTATTTGGCAAGAACTGTTAAACCCTTCGTTTAAACTAATTAGTAGTGAAATAGATCCAGGTCCAGCCATCATAGGGATGGCTAATGGTGTTAAAGAAATACGCTCGCGTTCATGTGCAGCTTTCTTGTGCTCTTTGTTCATACCTCTATTTTTTGAAAACTCCCCTTTTAAAAGCGCAAAACCAGAAGAAGCGATAACCAAACCTCCTGCAACTTTTAAAGCATTTAAGCTGATGCCAAAAAATGCCAAGACATATTTCCCTATAAAAAAAGATATGACAAGAATAACAAACACATTAATACTGGCCAATAAAGAGGTTTTATTGATGTATCTTTTTGTTTCTCCTTCAGTTAAACTTACAAAAATTGGTACCGTCCCTAATGGATTCATAACCGAGAAGAGGGCTCCGAATATGTATAAAAATAATTCCACTGTTTTTAATTTTTTGTCAAAAGAATGAAATACTATTCGATTAACTAAACTGTGTTTAATATATGTTTTCAATTATCGACTAAATACCTTTTTTTTAGATTAAATAACCTTATTTGATGGTGAATGCTGATTAAAACATCATTTAGTCATTGGTTAAAGTGTAAAGACTTAAGTATGTTAAAAAAGAATAATTGTTAATGTAGAATTATTATTTGTTTCCAAAATGAGTTAGTTATCTTTGCAGCTTACAAAAAAGAAGCAATGACTATTCAAGACACACTTTCATTACAAGTAAAGGAAGCTTTCAAAGCAATTTACAATCTAGAATTACCAAGCGTAGAATTTCAAGCAACTCGTAAAGAGTTTGAAGGAGATATTACCGTTGTAGTATTCCCTATGTTGAGGGTTGTGAAAGGTAACCCAGTTCAAATTGGGGAGTCATTGGGGCAATACCTTGTAGATAATGTTAAAGAGGTAGAAGCGTTCAACGTGGTTAAAGGGTTTTTGAATGTCGTTATTTCTGAGCAATATTACTTAGGTGTTTTTAATGCTGTTAAAACTCAAGATAAATACGGATTTGTTTCCCCAGGTAACGATGCTGTAATGGTAGAATATTCTTCACCAAACACAAACAAACCTTTGCATTTAGGGCATGTTAGAAACGTGTTGTTAGGATATTCTGTTGCAGAAATCATTAAAGCGTCAGGAAAGAAAGTATATAAAACTCAAGTGATTAATGATAGAGGAATACATATTTGTAAAAGTATGTTGGCTTGGGAAAAATTTGGTAATGGAGAAACGCCAGAGTCTACAGGTTTAAAAGGCGATAAGTTGGTAGGTAACTATTATGTGAAGTTTGATCAAGAGTACAAAAAAGAAATTAGTGCTTTAGTTGATAATGGACTTTCAGAAGAAGAGGCTAAAAAACAAGCGCCATTAATTCTTGAAGCGCAAGACATGTTGCGTAAATGGGAGTCAGGTGATGAAACTGTTATAGCGCTTTGGAAAAAAATGAATCAATGGGTTTATGATGGTTTTGAAGTGACTTATAAAAACATTGGAGTTGATTTTGATTCTTATTATTATGAAAGTAATACTTATTTATTAGGAAAAGATAATATCACTGAAGGCTTAGAAAGTGGCGTGTTCTTTAAAAAAGAAGACGGTTCGGTTTGGTGTGATTTGACTGATGAAGGTCTTGATGAAAAATTAGTGCTACGTTCAGATGGAACTGCCGTTTACATGACACAAGATATCGGTACCGCAATACAACGTATTAAAGATAATCCTGATGTTTCAGGGATGATTTATACCGTTGGTAATGAGCAAGATTACCACTTTAAAGTGCTGTTTTTAATTTTAAAGAAATTAGGCTATTCTTGGGCTGATAACTTACACCATTTAAGTTACGGTATGGTTGATTTACCTTCTGGGAAAATGAAGAGTAGAGAAGGTACTGTTGTTGATGCTGATGATTTAATGCAAGAAATGATTGGCACATCTAAAGAAATTTCTGAAGAATTAGGAAAGCTTGATGGGTATTCTGAAGCTCAAAAGGAAGATGTGTATAAAACAATTGGCTTAGGGGCTTTAAAGTATTTTATATTAAAGGTAGACCCTAAAAAACGTATTTTGTTTGACCCGGCTGCTTCGGTAGATTTTCAAGGAAATACAGGGCCTTTCATACAATACACGTATGCTAGAATTCAAGCGATTTTAAGAAAAGCCGATTTCGATTTGTCTTCAGAAGTAACTGTATCTCTTCATGAAAAAGAAAAAGAAGTCATCAAGCAAATCATGTTGTTTCCAGAAACAATTCAATTGGCAGCAGCTAACCAAAGCCCAGCGTTAATAGCAAATTACACATACGATTTGGTAAAAGCATACAATTCATTCTTTCAAAATGTATCAATTTTTGGAGCGGATAATGAAGATGAAAAAATATTCAGAGTCCAGCTGTCTCAAACCGTTGGGAATGTGATAAAATCGGCATTCGGACTTATGGGGATTACTGTTCCAGAAAGAATGTAAGAACCTTAAATATCATATTAAGAAATTTACAATTGCCTGATTTAAATTAAATCAGGCAATTTTTTTACCATCATGTATACCAATGCTAAAGATTATTCTTCTCTAGAAATTGATGCTTGATCATTTGCAGCGCGGAATATTGAGAATTCTGAATTCAAATTAAATGACAAGCAGTTAGAGATTACAATAATATCTGCCAAGTGTTAGCGTTGCGCTTGCATTCAGGTTAAGGGGGTATCATTATTAATTGGTGATAGGCAGTTAGTTTAGTGATCTAATGGTCGCAGGGTAAATCTTATGTTAGTGTTTTGCGTTGCCATTATTTGTGAAAAGAGGCTTTGTAATGTTAAAGCAAGATGAAATAAAACGTGAAGATGACATTTTAATAAATTTTGATGTATGTAAACAATTCAAATAAATGAGTTTATCTAAGCGATTATTTTTATAAACAGACGCTATTCTTCTTATAATAACTTTTGTAACTCACTGCATTTTATGTAATTTTGCATTTCTCAAATTAATGAGAGCTGTTTGATTAATACACTATTGATATATGTTTAATAATTTAAGTGAAAAGTTAGATAAAGCCTTACATGTTCTTAAAGGGCATGGAAGCATTACTGAGGTTAATGTTGCAGAAACTTTAAAAGAAGTTCGTAGAGCATTATTAGACGCCGATGTCAATTTTAAAATAGCAAAAGAATTCACAAAGCGAGTTAAAGAAAAAGCTATTGGAGCTGATGTTTTAACAACCTTACAACCTGGCCAATTAATGGTCAAGTTGGTTAAGGATGAATTAACAGAATTAATGGGTGGAGAAACTGAAGGGTTAAACTTGTCAGGAGCGCCAACTGTAATTTTAATGTCTGGTTTACAAGGATCTGGAAAAACTACGTTTTCAGGTAAATTAGCAAACTTTCTAAAAAGTAAAAAATCAAAGCAACCTTTATTAGTTGCGTGTGATGTGTATCGTCCAGCAGCAGTTGATCAATTACATGTAGTTGGTGAGCAAATTAAGGTAGATGTGTTTTCTGATAAAGGAAATACAGATCCAGTTGCTATTGCTCAAGCAGGTATTGCTCATGCAAAAGCAAACGGACATAATGTAGTGATTATTGATACTGCGGGTCGTTTAGCTGTTGATGAAGCTATGATGACGGAAATTTCTAATATTCATAAAGCAATTCAGCCTCAAGAGACATTGTTTGTAGTTGATTCTATGACAGGACAAGATGCTGTCAATACAGCAAAGTCTTTTAATGATGTTTTAAATTTTGATGGAGTTATATTAACGAAGTTAGATGGTGACACGCGTGGTGGAGCTGCAATTTCAATTAAATCAGTAGTTAATAAGCCAATTAAATTTATTGGTACTGGTGAGAAAATGGAAGCAATTGATGTGTTCCATCCTTCTCGTATGGCAGATCGTATTCTAGGAATGGGAGATGTTGTATCTTTAGTTGAACGCGCACAAGAGCAGTTTGATGAGGAAGAAGCTAGAAAGTTACAAAAGAAGATTGCTAAAAATCAATTCGGATTTGACGATTTCTTAAGCCAAATACAACAGGTTAAGAAAATGGGTAATATGAAAGACTTGATGGGCATGATTCCAGGTGCTTCTAAAGCAATGAAAGGAATGGATATTGATGATGATGCTTTCAAGCATATTGAAGCTATTATTTATTCGATGACACCAGGAGAAAGAACAAAGCCTTCTGTGATCAATGCAAATAGAAAAAAACGTATTGCTAAAGGAGCAGGGCGATCAGTACAAGAAGTAAATCAGTTGCTAAAACAATTCAACCAAATGAGCAAAATGATGAAGATGATGCAAGGTGGCGGTGGAAAGAAAATGATGCAAATGATGAAAGGAATGAGATAGAAAAACGCTGCCAATTTATTGGCAGCTTTTTTATTGATATTGAGTAGAACAACACAATTAGAAATTGTTGCAGTAGCAACCTGTAACAGAAATTATTAAAAAGAATGATTTTACTAGACGGTAAAAAAACAAGTAATGACATTAAAGACGAGATAGCTCGTGAGGTGTCAAAAATGAAAGACAACGGTGAAAAGGTGCCACATTTAGCAGCAGTAATTGTTGGTAGTGATGGTGCAAGTTTAACTTATGTTGGTAGTAAAGTACGAGCTTGCGAAAGAGTAGGTTTTGAATCTACTTTAGTGCAATTACCAAACACAGTAAGTGAGGTAGAGTTACTTGATAAAATTGAAGAGTTAAATCAGAATGATGACATTGATGGGTTTATAGTGCAGTTACCGTTGCCAAAGCAAATTGATGATCAGAAAATACTAATGGCAATTAATCCTGATAAGGATGTTGATGGGTTCCATCCAGCCAATTTCGGAAAAATGGCTTTGGATATGAGTACGTTTATCCCTGCTACGCCATTTGGTATTTTAGAGTTGCTAGAACGTTATAAGGTAGATACCAAAGGAAAACATACAGTTGTAGTTGGTAGAAGTCATATAGTTGGACGACCAATGAGTATTTTAATGGGGCGTAAAGGTTGGCCAGGAAACTCTACGGTAACGCTAACACATAGTCATACTAAAAACATCACACAGATTATTAGCCAAGCTGATATTATTATTATGGCTTTAGGAATACCAGATTTCTTAAAGGCTGAAATGGTTAAAGATGATGCCGTAATTATTGATGTTGGTATTTCTAGAGTGCCAGATGAAAGTGCAAAAAGAGGTTATGTTATTAAAGGTGATGTAGACTTTGAAAATGTTTCTAAAAAAGCAAGTCATATCACACCAGTACCTGGAGGAGTTGGGCCAATGACAATTGCAATGTTGTTAAAAAATACATTGTTAGCAAGAGAGCGTCACAGAGCAAATTCATAAATTAAATAGAATTAATAAAAAAAGCTCCTTTCATTGAAAGGAGCTTTTTTTATTAATTCGTTTTTGAAGAGTCACTAACTAAAGTGTTTATTTCTTCAAGTTCTTTAGGTGTTAAGTCGCGCCATTTTCCTATGGGCATGTCTAAAGAAATGTTCATAATACGCACTCGTTTAAGTTTTACGACCTCGTATTCTAAATATTCACACATGCGTCTAATCTGCCTATTTAAACCTTGAGTAAGGATGATTTTAAATATAAACTTGCTAACTTGTTCAACTTGACAATTACGAGTTACCGTGTCCAAAATAGGAACGCCATTACTCATTTTTTGAATAAACTCTTTTGTAATTGGTTTGTCAACTGTAACTAGATACTCTTTTTCGTGATTGTTTCGTGCTCGCAATATTTTATTTACGATATCACCATCATTAGTCAAAAAAATCAAACCTTCACTCGGTTTGTCTAAACGCCCAATGGGGAATATTCTAGTAGGGTAGTTGATGTAGTCTATAATGTTGTCTTTTTCAACTTTAGTGTCTGTTGTACAAACAATACCGATAGGTTTGTTAAAGGCAAGATATACGGGTTTCTCTTTCGATTCTGAAATTAGTTTACCATCAACTCTAACTTCATCATTAGGAGCTATTTTAGTTCCCATTTCAGGTACTACGCCATTTATGGTAACGCGACCTTGGTCAATAAGTTTATCTGCTGCTCTACGTGAGCAATAGCCAGCCTCGCTTAGAAATTTATTTATACGTGTCAGTTTTATTTCTTCCATAACTCAAAAAAAAAGCTGTCTTTTTTAAAAGACAGCTCTAAGATATAAATTTTAGTTTACTTATAATTTAGCAAACATCTTTTCCATTTTTGTTTTTTGTTCAGCAGCTAATTCTGCATCTACTAAAATACGTCCTGAATGCTCATCAGTAATAATTTTTTTACGTCCAGCAATTTCTACTTGTACTTGTGGTGGGATGGTGAAATAAGATCCTCCAGCAGCTCCACGTTCAATTGCAACAATAGCTAAACCGTTTTTTACATTGGTTCTAATTCTGTTGTAAGCAATCATTAAACGCTCTTCAATTTGCTTTTCGTATTTAGCAGATTTTTCTAATAACGCTTCTTCTTCTTTTTCAGTTTCAGAAATAATCTCATTCAAGGCGTCTTTTTTGTGTCCTAAATGTGCTTGTTTATCTGTTAAGCGTTCTTGAGCTTTTTCAATAACTTCAGATTTATGTGCAATTTGAGCTTTGAATTCTTTAATATGCTTTTCAGCTAATTCAATTTCTAATTCTTGAAATTCTGTTTCCTTAGCTAAAGAACTGTACTCCCTGTTGTTACGTACATTTTCTTGTTGCTTAGTGTATTTTTTCATTAACACTTTAGACTCCTCAATTGCGTTTAATTTCGCTTTAATTTGAGTGTTAAGTGAATCGATATCATTATTAAAATTATCAACTCTTAAGCTTAATCCAGCTACCTCGTCTTCTAAATCTTCAACTTCTAAAGGAAGCTCTCCACGTACGTTTCTAATTTCATCAATACGAGAGTCGATTAATTGCAAATTATATAATGCTCTTAACTTATCTTCTACTGAAATTTCTTTTTTCTTTGCCATATCTTAAAAATAATTGACTGGATTAGTATTAATAACTGATAAAACGATTGCAAAATTAGGTAATTTTTTACTAAGAAACTCATATAAAAGTGATTTTGTGTATTGTTCACTCTCATAATGTCCTATATCACATAATAAAATACGATTTTCAGCTTGGTAAAAATCATGGTATTTTAAGTCTGATGTTACGTAAACATCTGCTCCAGAGTTTTTTGCCTGTGTTATAGCTGATGCGCCTGACCCTCCTAAAACGGCTATTTTTTTGATAGTTTTCCCGAGTAGTTTAGAATGTCTAATTGATTCAGTGTGCATTTTATCTTTTAAAAAGGCTAAAAATTCCAATTCATCCATCGGTGTTTCTAACTCTCCAATCATGCCTAAGCCAATTTTTTGATAGGTATTGGCTAATTCTGTTATTTCATAGGCCACTTCTTCATATGGGTGGTTTGTAAAAAGAGCATGAAGTATTTTAGGTTTTAACTGTTTTTCAAAGGTAATGTTTAACTGAATTTCGTTTTCTGTATGAAGTTTTCCTTTTTGTCCTACATGAGGGGTAGATTGCTCATTTCCTTTAAAAGTCCCTTCTCCTAATATATTAAAACTGCAATGGTCATAGTTGCCAATATTACCAGCGCCAACATTAAAAAGTGCTGTACGAACGTTTTCAGCTTCTTTTACAGGTACGTAAGTGGTTAGTTTGTATATAAACTCTTTTTTAGGGATTAGAATACTTCGATTTGAAAGTTGCAGTTGATTACAAATTGTACTGTTTACACCATGCTGAACATTATCTAAAGCAGTATGTATGGCATAAATTGCAATATCATGTTTAATGGCTTTAATAACGACTCTATTAACATAGTCTTGACCGTTAAATTTCTTTATGCCAGAAAAAATTATTGGATGAAAACTTACTATTAGGTTACATTTTTTTGCAATTGCTTCATCAACAACTTCTTCAAGAGTGTCATGAGTAATAAGCACCCCAGTTAATGCTGTGTTTTTGTTTCCAACGAGTAGCCCAACATTATCATAACCTTCTGCGTAAGCCAAAGGAGCTAAACTTTCCATGTGTGCAATGACATCTTTTATAAGCATATTTTAAGCTTTAAAATTATAAGTTGTATTTGTGATAATCAAAGATACATATTTATCGTTTGCAAGTGCAGTATAGATAGTTTACTTTCGTATCGTGAGGCAGCTAAGAAAAATATTATTTCCCATATCGATAGTTTATGATTTGGTGACGACACTTAGAAATTTCTTTTTTGATAAAGGTATTTTTAAAAGCAAGTCATATAATTTTCCGGTTATTGCAGTTGGTAATTTATCAGTTGGAGGAACGGGAAAATCACCAATGATAGAATATTTAATTAAATTGCTTGAGAATGAGGGGCGGTTAGCGGTTTTAAGTAGGGGGTATAGAAGAAAAACCAATGGATTTGTTTTAGCTGGTAAAGGTTCTACAGCAGATGATATTGGAGATGAACCTATGCAGTTTCATACAAAATTTAACGAAATTGCTGTAGCTGTTGATGGCGATAGGCAAAATGGAATATCTAATTTGCAAAAATTAGTACATCCGGATATTGTGTTATTAGATGATGCTTTTCAGCACAGAAAAGTAACGGCGGGATTTTATATCCTTCTAACAAAATTTGACGATTTGTTTGTTGATGACTATTTGTTACCCTCGGGTAATTTACGGGAATCAAAAAGAGGAGCCACACGTGCAGATGTTATTATAGTTACGAAATGCCCTGAAGATATTTCTGAATTAAAACAGATTGAAATTATAAAAAAGCTTAATGTAAAGCAAGATGTATACTTTACATCAATAGGTTATTCTGATACAATTAAAGGCGGGGGGAATTGTAATATAGACTTACTGAAAACAACTAAGTTTACTCTTGTTACAGGTATTGCAAACCCGAAACCACTGGTTGATTATCTTGAAAAAAAGGAATTAAATTTTGAACATTTACGTTATAAAGATCATCATAATTTTACCGATAAAGAAATTGAACAGCTTTCCAAAAAAGAGTTGGTAATTACGACTGAAAAGGATTATATGCGTTTAAAAGATAAACTCTCTAATGTTAGCTATTTACCCATTATGACAACGTTTGTTTCTAAAAAGTTGGCTTTTGATGAGTTGGTTGTATCTTATGTAAAAAAATAAGAGGCCTAAATAATAGGCCTCTTAAAAAACTAATCAATTATAGATTTTTTTTGAAAAATCTTAAAAACTAACTCAAAGCATATAATTCAAATAGTGTGCCATTATTTTGTTAGTTGCAAATAAATTTTTCTAAAGAATGTATCAGATTTAAATGGTTTAGATAGAATATCATTAAATCCAGCTTCATTAAAATTAATAAGATCATCTTTTTCAATAGTTATAGCTGTAAGAGCAATTATAGGAATTGTTTTGTCAAATTCTCTAATCCTTTTTGTAGCTTCAATACCACCAATCCCAGGCATATGGATATCCATTAAAATTAAATCAAACTTTTCGTTTTTTGCGGTTTCAACAGCAGCTTCCCCATTGTCAGCTGTAGTACAAATAATCTCTTTTTTTGATAATGTTTTTTTCGTGATTAATTGGTTGATTTTTACATCATCTACTAAGAGTATTCTCTTGTCTTTAAGTTCAGAAAGTAGTGCGGATGGGATTATTTCATTAGTTGTGTGGTTGTCAATACTTTTATTATTAGCTAATGGAAATGTAATGTTAAAATAAAAAGTAGTTCCAATGTTTGGTTGACTTCGTAACTGAATTTTACTTCCCATTAATTCAATTAAATTTTTGACAATTGTTAACCCTAGTCCAGTACCACCATATTTTCTGTTAATCTGTATTGACCCTTGAGAAAAACTTTCAAATATCTCTTCTTGTTTATCATATGAAATTCCAATCCCATTATCTTTTATTTCAATTAATAAATCAATAGAATTATCAGTTATGGCAGTTTTATTAATATTTAAATAAATTATTCCGTTTTTGGTGAATTTTATAGCATTACTAATCAAGTTGATAAGTACTTGAGACATGCGTAATGAATCTCCTAAAACATATTCAGGAATGCTCTCTTCAATATTTAAGTGTAGTTGAGTGTTGTTGTCTTTTGCGGCTTTGTTTTGAGTAAATAAAACTTCTGTAGCTAATTTTTTAAGGCTAAAAGGGATGCTTTCTAATTCAATTTTATGAGCTTCAATTTTATTAACATCTAAGATGTCATTAATAAAGTTTAATAGATAATCTCCTGAGAAACGAAGTGATTTCAAATACCCTTTTTGCGATTCAGTAGGGTCTTCATCTAATAATAAGTCTGTTAGCCCAGTTACGGTATAAAGAGGCGTTCTTAATTCGTGAGTAATTGTTGATAAGAAATTCGCTTTCGCTTTTGTTGCTTTTTCAGCTTCCTCTTTAGCAACAGTTAGTTGTTGGTTGGTGTTTTGAAGTAATAAATTTGCTTTTTTTCGTTTTTGATTGTTGTTGTAAAGAAATATGATAAACGAGAAGAACAAAATTAAAAATGCTAACCCTAAAAAAGTCATGATTTTATTTTGACGTAATTTTTCTTCACTTTGCTGTATGATTAAACTTTGTTGTTCAATACGTCTGTCTTGATCGGCAAAATTTAATTTGGCAATTTCTTCTTGTGTTAACCTATCACTTCTAACGTTATAAATACTATCTCTAATGACGTTGTAGGTTTTTAAAGCGATAATTGCATTGGTTGGATTTCCGTTTGCTTCGTGAATTTCACTTAATGTTTTGTAGCCTTCAGTTATAATCCAAGGGTAATTATTTGCAACCCCCATATCAATTGCTTTTTTACAACTTTCTATAGCTTCAAATTTTTTATTTAAGCCATTTAGCGCTTTTGAATTGTATAAAAATATCTCCGCTTTAGAGGATTCTCTGGCAAATTTTTGAGCGTCTTTACTTGCTTGTTCAAATATTTCATGAGCAGTTTTATAGTCTTCTTTTTTAAGGTAAAGTTTCCCTTTGTTTTTTAGAATGTCAGTTTCGTTACTAAATAATTGTAAAGAACGGTATATTTTTAAACCATCATTAAAATAATTCAATGCTTGTTCATAGTTTTTCAGTTCAGTATGCACCAAACCTTGTACATTTCTCGTGATAGCTAACTCTTCTTTATAACCATTGTTACTTTGTATTTTTGAGGCTTGGTTTAGTTTAAGTAAAGCTTCTCTTAAATTGTTATCTAACATTAAAATGCTTCCGATAATTCTGTAAGTTGTAGCTTCATTTTCTTTGTCATCTATTTGAATAGCAAGTTCTAAAGCTTCATTACAGTGTATTAAAGCTTCTTTGTAGTCAAGAATGTCTTTTAAATCTCTGGCGCGTTCTAAATGAATGAATATTTGTTCTTCTAAGTCATTTTTTGTTTGGGCGTTCATTAGCCCAGTAGCCATAAAAACTGAAAATAATAAGAGTAGTTTTAATTGTTTCTTCATAGAAAATAAAGATACAATTTTTGAGTTAATCTTGTAAGGTGAATTTTATAAGAAGAATCTTATTTTTTTAATAGTTGTATTAAATCTACCAATCTATTGCTATATCCTGTTTCATTATCATACCAACCTACAATTTTCACCATTTTTTTTATTACAGAGGTTAATTGAGAATCGAATGTACAAGAATGAGAGTCGCCTATAATATCAACAGAAACTACGGGGTCTTCAGTATAAGCCAAAATGCCTTTTAAATTGGTGTTGGCAGCGTTTTTAAATGCAGCATTGATGGTTTCGATGCTCACTTCTTTTTTGACATTAAAGGTAATGTCTGTTAAGGAGCCATCTGGCACCGGAACTCTAATACCGCACCCTCCAATAGCATTAGAAAGTTTAGGGAAAATATGAGTTATAGCTTTAGCAGCACCTGTTGTTGTTGGAATTATTGATTGCGTTGCTGCACGTGCGCGTCTTAAGTCTCTATGTGGCTGGTCATGTAAACTTTGATCTGTTGTAAATGAGTGTATAGTGGTAATGTATGCTTGCTCTATACCACATAGCTCATCAATAATTTTAATCATTGGTGCTGCGTTATTTGTAGTGCAAGACGCATTAGATATAATAGTTTCAGAACCATCGAGGATATGTTCATTAACGCCAAGAACAACCATTTTTATGTCATCAGATTGTGGAGGAACAGCTAAAATAACTTTTTTAGCACCATTAGTGATGTGATGTTGAAGTTGCTTAGTGGTTTTAAATTTTCCTGTACTTTCAATTACAAAATCTATTTTATGAGGAGACCAATTAAGGGCGTCTAAAGTAGAATGGTTGCTAAGTGGAATTTCTCTTCCGTCAACAATGATATTGTTTTTTTTGTGAGAGATAATAGAGTTGCTTGTGCCATGAATACTATCATATTTTAATAGGTGGGCCAACGTTTTAGCATCTGCTAAATCATTTATAGCAACAACATTTATGTTTGGGTTATTGATTAGTAATCGGAATAAATTTCGTCCAATTCTACCAAACCCATTAATAGCGATATTTGTTTTTTGACTCAAGATGAATTATAAAATATGCTTATGTGCTTTGTAAGATGATCTTACTAGTGCGCCACTTTCTACATGTCTAAAACCAAGCTCTTTTCCAATTTTTTCATATTCGGCAAACTCATCTGGTGTAACAAAGCGTTGTACTGGTAAATGATTTTTACTTGGTTGTAAATATTGACCTATAGTTACAACATCTACATTAGCGTTTCTGATATCGTGCAAGGTTTCTATAACCTCTTCTTTAGTTTCACCTAAGCCAAGCATAATACCAGTTTTTGTTCGTTTTTGACCGTTTGCTTTTAAGTAGCGTAAAACTTCTAGGCTACGCTCATATTTTGCTTGAATACGTACTTCTCTAGTCAAACGTTTTACGGTTTCCATGTTATGAGAAATAACCTCTGGTCCAACTTCAATCATTTTATCAAGGTGCTTTTCGATGCCTTGAAAATCTGGAATTAAAGTTTCTAAAGTCGTTTCAGGGTTCATTCTTCGGATAGCTTTTACAGTTTCCGTCCAAATAATAGTTCCCATGTCTTTCAAATCATCTCTATCAACAGATGTCAATACAGCGTGTTTGATACTCATTATTTTGATAGATCGGGCTACTTTTTCTGGTTCATCCCAGTCTACAGTTTCTGGTCTACCTGTTTTTACACCACAAAAACCACAAGAACGCGTACAAATGTTCCCTAATATCATGAATGTTGCAGTTCCTTCACCCCAGCATTCTCCCATGTTTGGGCAACTACCAGATGTGCAAATGGTGTTTAGTTTGTATTTGTCAACTAAACCACGTAATTCAGTATATTTTTTTCCTACAGGAAGTTTGACTTTTAGCCATTTTGGTTTTCCTTTAGGAGGTAGTACGTGTGATTCTTCTGTATTCATAATATGGGTTCTTTATGAGCCGACAAAGATAAAGAGAAAATCCTAATTAACTAAGGGATGAGGGGGGCAATATAATGTAGTAGTATTTAACGAAGAGTGAATTACTTATTTTTAGCGATAATTTCCGCTAAGAGTTTTCTTGCTCTAAGTAGTTTTACTTTAACGTTACTCATTGGTTCATTGATTTCTTGAGCAATTTCTTTATAGCTCATTTCTTGAAAATACCGCAATTGAATAACTTCTTGGTAATGTGGTTTTAACTTTTTAATATCTCTTAAAAGCTTCGCTAGATTTTGCTCTGTAATTATTTTATCTTCAATAGATGGGGTTTCATCAACAATATCATAGATGTATGTATTGTCTTCATTGGACGTTTTAGCAGCTATTGAAGACTTGTTTTTACGTAAAAAATCATAATGAATGTTTTTAGAAATGGTAATCAACCATGTGCTAAACTTATATTGCTCATCAAACAAATCAATTTTATGAAAGGCTTTTGAAAATGTTTGAATAGTAATGTCTTCGGCTTCAATTTCATTTTGAGTTCGTTTGAGTTGAAACCCATAGACTTCCCTCCAATAGGTGTCTAATAAGAAATTAAACGCGCTTTGTTTTCCTTTTTTTGCTTCGGAAATTTGAAACTGAATGATGTTGTTGTTTACTTCCAATGATTTGGTTTAGAGACCTTATTAGTTATAAATATAGTTAATTGAAATAGAATTAAAACAATTTCAAGAAAAGGAATGGCGAAGATTAAATTTTGTTCTTTTAATTTCTTTGCAGATAGACCGTAAATAATATATTGTAATAGTATTCTGATGCTAAAAATACATACTACTATTTTCCATTGAAAAAGAGTACATATTAATATCAGGAAAAGTACCCAAAATAAGAGTTGTGTTACATAAAATAAACCAAGTAAAAACTGGTCTTTAAGTTTATAGTGTTTTACTGTTGAAATATGCCTTCTTTTTTGCTGAAACCATTCGGTAAATGTTTCTGGTGCAATAGATACAGTATGGCTTTCTTCAGAAAAAGCAATACGTGTGGTTGCTTTTGTTGCGGCTTCGTTAATGAATAAATCATCATCGCCAGACTTGATATTCATGTGGCTCATAAAGCCATTATGGTTGAAAAACTCAGCTTTTTGATAGGCTAAGTTTCTACCAACCCCCATATATGGGTTTCCAGCTTTCGCGTATGAAAAATATTGTATTGCTGTGAGTAAGGTTTCAAATCGGACCAAAGAATTTAATAACGAATGCTTTTTGTGTTTATACGCTCCATAACCTAAAATAAATTTCTTTTTTTCAGAAAAATGAGCGCTCATAGATGTAATCCATCTGTTGGATTTAGGTGTACAATCAGCGTCACAAAACAATAAGTGATCGTGGGTACTTGCTTTAATACCGAGGGTTAGAGCGTATTTTTTATTTCCCCAAAAGGCTTCGTTATTTTCAACATTAACAATTTTAATATTTTTGTGTTGCTCTTGAAATGCTTCCATCACGTCTAAGGTATCATCATATGAGGCGTCGTTAATCAGAACAATTTCAAAATTTGGATAGTCTTGTTTGATAATTTTTGGAAGAAAATTTTTAAGGTTTTCTGCCTCGTTCTTTGCACAGATCAACACAGAAACCGGGTGCTGTTTTAGGGGGTATTTTTTAGTTTTTGCAAATGCAAATTGACTAAAGCCTAATAAGTAATATAGTATTTGTATTGCAGTAACAGCAATGAAGACGTACAGTAAAATTGTAAGCATAAATTTTTAAGGAATAAAAACAATAAAGTAGATTACTTTTCGTGCTGCGGTTCATTACAAGTACCAAATTCTTCAGCAGGTTTTCCGCAAAATCCACAAGGTTCTCCAGATTCGTTTAAAACTGGATTTTGGCTAGCACAAGTGCCAGAAAACTCACCATCTTTTTTAGCCCAAAGTTTAATAGCAATACCTAAAACCCCAAGTCCTAATAAGCCTATTGTCAATAAAAAAAGTTTCATTTGAATATATTTATGACAAAGATAAACATAAAAACAAAAAGGGGCTCGATATCCGTGCCCCTTTATGCTGTGATAATGGAAAAAATTAATTGGTTTTTTTAGATTTGAAATAAAAATTTTTGTCAATATTAAATGATGTGATCTTGTCAATAGATTTGTATGAATTTGTTGAGTTTGATGCATCTAACCATACTTCATTATTGTTTATCCACGCTTTTACAGGAATGTTAAAATTATCTACAACGTTTGTAAACTTATAACATAGTTTGTTTTTTCTAATTTTATATTCAAGCACAGGAATTTTTATAGTTCTTAAATACTGATCAAAAAAACCGTTTAAATTTAAATTTGCATTGTTACTAATGTAGTTTTCTATTTGCTTTGTAGTAACCTGTTGATGGTAAAATTCAGAATTTAAACCACGTAATATTTGGCGCCACTTTTCATCATTGTTGATTATTTGGCGTAAGGTGTGTAGCATATTTGCGCCTTTATAATACATGTCGCCAGAGCCTTCTTGGTTAACATTATAGATGCCAATTAAAGGTTTGTCATTTTGTATTGAAGCCCTTGTACCTATAACATAATCTTCAGCCTCTTTAGTAGAAAAGTGGTAGTCAATAAATAAGCTTTCAGAATACGCAGTAAAGCTTTCGTGTATCCACATGTCGGCAACATCTTTATTCGTGATGTTGTTGGCAAACCATTCATGGCCACTTTCATGAACAATGATAAAATCGAATTTTAAACCGACACCAGTTCTGCTTAAATCGGTTCCTAAATAACCATTTTTATAATGATTGCCGTATGTTACAGAGCTTTGGTGCTCCATGCCTAAATAAGGGGCTTCAACAAGCTTATAGCTGTCCTCATAAAAAGGGTATGGGCCAAACCAATGTTCAAAAGCTTGTAGGGTCATTTTTGCTTGTTTGAATTGTGTTTTTGCTTTGTTTAGGTTGTCTTTTAAAACCCAATAATCACAATCTAGAATTCCTTTTTCACCATTATATTTTTCAGAAAAATGAACATAATCTCCAATATTAATATTAATACCGTAGTTGTTAATAGGGTTTTTAACTTGCCAACGAAATAGTTTTTTTCTAGCTTCTTTTAAATGAATAACTTCTATCAATCTACCATTAGATACATTGGTTAAATGCTCCGGTACAGTTACGGAAATTAAAGCCCCTTGATCAGGTTCGTCATAATCATGATCTTTATTTGGCCACCAAATACTAGCGCCGATACCTTGATTTGCTGAGGCAATAAAGTCAGTGCCATTCATGTCTTTTTTCCATGTGATTCCTCCAGACCATGGTGGGTTTTTACTTTCAGTGGGCTGTCCTTCAAAAAATACAGAAATAGAGTGGTGTGTTGTTTTTTGTAAGTTTGTAGGAAAATCAACCCAATACACATTGCCTTCTCTTTTAAAGGGTAAGGGCTGGTCAATTAAATTGTTGTGGTGTAGTATTTTTGTAATTTGCATTGGTTCTTGTAAATCCAATTGCATACGTTGGGAGTTGTTGAGCACCTCAAAAGTAATTTTATTCTTTCCTTTTATTGATTTTGTTTCAGGAAAAACTTCAACAGATAGGTTATAGTGAGTGACATTCCACCAAGCACGCTCAGGTGTAATACTGCCTCTTAAGGTGTCTTGTCGTGTGTGTTTTTCATGATGTTCAAAAAGCCCATTTTGCGCTAATGTAAACAACGGGAGTAGTAAAAAAAGATGTAGTAACTTCATTATATTTATCGTTTATGTGATAAAAATAACGATAAATATAATACGGTTAGTAAATATTAACTTCAGGATTTATTTCAATACCAAATTTTTCAAAAACAACAGATTTAATAGTCATAGCTAAGTTCCATATATCATGACCTGTAGCGTTACCGTAATTAACAAGAACTAAGGCTTGGTTTTTATGAACTCCAGCATCACCAAAGCGTTTGCCTTTAAATCCTGCTTGTTCAATGAGCCAGCCGGCTGGTATTTTAGTTTCTGTTTCTGAAACGGGGTAGCTAGGTGCTTCTGGAAAGTTTGACTTGAACTTTTTAAATACAGTGTTAGAAACAACGGGGTTTTTAAAAAAGCTACCACTATTACCTAACAGTTTAGGGTCTGGTAATTTAGATTGACGAATGGCTATTACGGCATTTGAAATATCACAGAGTGTTGGGGTGTCAATATTCATTGAAGCAAGCTCCGCTTCAATGGCACCATATGAAGTATTTGTAACATGTTTTTTTCTTGTGAGTTTAAATGTGACAGAGGTTATGATAAACTGTCCTTTTAAACTGGTTTTAAAAACTGAGTTTCGGTATCCAAAATGACAATCCTCTTTTGTAAAGGATTTTGTTTTTCCTGTAGCTATTTCTATGGTTTCACAAGACACGAAATTATCTTTCAATTCCCTTCCGTAAGCACCAATGTTTTGAATTGGAGCTGTGCCTACATTCCCAGGTATTAGCGACATGTTTTCTAAACCACCATAATTTTGAGAAATACACCACAAAATAAACTCATGCCAGTTTTCTCCAGCATGAGCTTTTATGTAAGCTGAATCATTATCCTTGTCAATAACCTCTTTGCCTTTTATGTTAACATGAACAACCAAGGCGTTATCAATGTTTTTTGTCAATAGCATATTACTACCACCTCCTAATAAAAATTTCTCAGGATAATCAAGCTTAATAATATCTTGTAATTCAGCAACAGATGTAGCTTCAACAAAATGTTTTGCAAACACCTCGATACCGAAAGTGTTGTATTTTTTTAGTGATATGTTATGACGTATATTCAAAATAGTTACTGTTTTTTATAGGTAATGAGTGCTTCTTTTAAAATATATGCCGCAGTAATGAGGTCTTCATTTTTTAAAACATATGCAATTCTAATTTGGTTTAGTCCAACACCTGGTGTAGAATAGAATCCTGCAGCTGGAGCTACCATAATCGTATTGCCATTGACATTAAATTTTTCTAACAACCATTGTGCAAAATCATCTGCATTGTCAATAGGTAGTTCTGCAATACAGTAAAAAGCACCTTTTGGAGTAGCGACTTTTACTCCGTCAATTTTCCTCAATTCTGAAATTAATGTATTTCTTCGAGATGTGTATTCCTCAATTACATCATCAAAATAACTTTGAGGAGTTTCTAATGCTGCTTCAGAGGCTATTTGTGCGTATGTTGGTGGACTTAACCTGGCTTGAGCAAATTTAAGAGCTGTTGCCATAAATTCTTTGTTTCTTGAAACAATACACCCAATTCGTGCACCGCACATACTGTAGCGTTTAGATACAGAGTCAATAACTATTGCATTCTGATTTAAGTCATCTTCAGCTAAAACGGAGTGATGTGTCAATCCGTCATATGCGAACTCTCTATAGACTTCATCTGCAATTAAGAATAAGTCATGTTTTTTAACTATTTGAGCTAATTTTTTAATTTCTTCTTTGCTATATAAATATCCTGTAGGGTTACCGGGATTACAAATTAATATAGCTTTTGTGTTTTTAGTAATTAACTTTTCGAATTCTTCAATAGCAGGCAGTGCAAATCCATCATCAATAGAAGACATTACGGGAACGACCTTTATGCCTGATGCAGTTGAAAAACCGTTGTAGTTAGCATAGAATGGTTCAGGAATGATAACTTCGTCTCCTTCATCCATAATGCTTCCAAACGTAAAAAGTAAGGCTTCAGAGCCTCCTGTAGTTACAATAATGTCATTATGTGTTACAGCCACATTGTGTTGGCTGTAATAATCTGCTATTTTTATTCTGTATTCTTCTGACCCTTCTGAACGTGAATAAGCTAACACATCAAGTGTGTTATTTTTTATTGCGTCCAACGCAATCTGAGGGGTTTTAATATCTGGTTGACCAATGTTTAAGTGATAAACGTTAGTTCCTCTTTTTTTGGCATCTTCTGCAAATGGCACCAATTTTCGGATTGGTGATTGGGGCATTGCATGACCTTTGATGGATATTTTCGGCATGTTCTTAAATTTATAGGGTTCAAAATTACATTTTTTCTTGTATTTTGTATAGGTTTTTAGTGCGTTAATTTATGTTAAAAATACAGCCACTACCATATAAAATTGTAACTTTTAAGTATAGATATATCCTTATGACAACTTCACTTAAATCATACATAGTTTTATTGAGTTTGCTGTTTTTGACAAATGTATTATTTGGGCAATCAACATTTGAATTTTCTTCTAAAAAGAAAACGGCAAAAATTCCTTTTAAATTGATAAGTAATTTAATTATTATTCCAGTTAAAGTTAATGGAGTGGAGTTTTCTTTTTTATTAGACACTGGTGTAAAAGAAACAATATTATTCAATGTGAGTAAAGTAGATTCATTAGCATTAAATAAAGCAAGAGTATTTACTGTTAAAGGAGCTAATAATATTGAGATTAGTGCATTAAAATCTAAAGGGAACTTATTAGAAATAGAGAACATAAAAAGTGATGACCATGTCATTTATGTTGCATTTAATCAAGAAACTAACTTGTCTGCTTATTTAGGGGAGGAAATTCATGGGATTTTAGGCTATCATTTTTTTAAAAATTTTATAGTAGAATTTTCGTATGACCATGAATTTGTGAAAGTATATGAAAAAGAAGTTTATAAAAATAAATGGAAGCGTTTTAAAGAAGTTGAAATAAAGCTGCTAAAAGGGAAACCATATGTTAAAGCAAAATTAAGAGATGATATTGTTGAAAATTTTTTGTTAGACACAGGAATGAGTGATGGACTATGGGTGTTTAAAGAGGATACAGTTTCTACTGGTCTATTTGGTTATTATGAAGATTATTTAGGAATGACCGTTTCAGGAGAAATATATGGGAAACGAAGTAAGATTAAAGAATTAATATTTGTTGGAGAAGTATTTAATGAAGTGAAAATTTCGTACCCTCATATGCATTTGTTACCTGATGAGTTAAAGAATTTCTCAGAAAGAGCAGGGAGTATAGGAGGAGATTTATTAAAACGATTTACAATAGTGTTTGATTATCCAAACTCAAAAATATTATTAAAACCTAATAAGTATATCAATGACCCATTTTATTACAATAAATCTGGTATTATTATTAGACAAGATGGTAATGCTTATGAAGAAAATAACAATGATGAATTATTAAATAGTCTAAAAGATAATAACTTTATTTCGTACGTTGATTTAACATATTTGTTAACTCCAGAATTTGTTATAGATCATGTAAGAAAAGGGTCACCTGCTGCTCTAGCGGGAATTTTAAAAAATGACATATTACTTGAGGTTAATGGCTCTAAAACATATAAACACAGCTTAAAATCTATAACGAAACTTTTTTATGATAAAGAGAATAAAAAAATTAAAATCAAATTACAGCGCGGTAATCAAGTGTTGGTAAAAACATTTCATTTAAAATCACCATTAAAAAAAACGTCACTTGTTCATAATTAAACAAGTGACGTTTTTTTAGTAGAGGGTTAAGCTTATTGATTCATAATAGATTTTTGTTGCGTATTCGTGTCTTTTTTTTCAAGAATACTACTGTTGTCTATTTTTTTAACTTCCCCCTTTATTTTTAAATACGATATTCCGTTTTTAATATTAGAGGCGTTAGAGGTTACGGTTATAGTTTTTCTAATAAAACCTGTACGTTTAGTGTCATATTTAACTTCTATCTCCCCTTTTTCACCAGGTGCAATAGGAGCTGTTGGTTTTTTAGGCACTGTACATCCGCAGCTAGATTTTACATTTGTGATAACTAAAGGAGCGTTTCCGGTATTTGTAAACTCAAAAACACGCACTCCGTCACTACCATTTTCAATTTTACCATAATCAATAGTATCGTTTTTAAATTCAATTTTAGCTGTAGTTTCTTGAGCATAGGTAGCAATACTCATTATGCTTAGCAAAAATAATATAAATAGCTTTTTCATTTTTAGTCTTGTTAAGTGTCTTAAATATATAATGACACGGGTTTTATTAAAAAAAAACACTGAATTCAAATATATGAAATTTTATGTTTTCACAGAGTAAAAAGAACTCAAAGAAATTATTAAATACTTTTTAAATACCTCCTTAATAGTTACTTTTGCTGATTAAAGTTCAAAAATCAGACCAAAATGAGTGATCCAGGAAAATACAACGCTAAAGCAGTAGAAGAAAAATGGTATGCCTATTGGATGGAAAATAACTATTTTCATTCAACTCCAGATGAAAGAGAACCATACACCATAGTCATTCCGCCGCCAAATGTTACGGGTATTTTGCATATGGGACACATGTTAAATAATACTATTCAAGATGTCTTGATTCGTCGTGCGCGTTTGCAAGGTAAAAATGCATGTTGGGTTCCTGGAACAGATCATGCGTCTATTGCAACCGAAGCAAAAGTTGTAGCAAAATTAAAAGAACAAGGAATTGATAAAAATGATTTGACACGTGATGAGTTTTTAAAACACGCTTGGGATTGGACCAATGAGTATGGAGGGGTGATTTTAGATCAGCTTAAGAAACTAGGGTGTTCATGTGATTGGGATAGAACTAAATTCACTTTAGATGATGACATGTCTGAAGCTGTAATCAAATCATTCGTTGATTTGTATAATAAAGGAATGATTTACCGTGGGTATCGTATGGTTAACTGGGATCCTGAAGCTAAAACAACATTGTCTGATGAGGAGGTTGAGTATGTTGAGCAAAACGGGAAATTATATCATATTAACTATAAAATTGAAGGGTCTGATGAGGTGCTAACTGTAGCAACTACACGCCCGGAAACTATTTTAGGAGATACCGCAATTTGCATAAACCCTAATGATGTGCGTTATACACACTTAAAAGGGAAGAAAGCTATTGTGCCTATATGCAATCGTGTGATACCAATAATTGAAGACGAGTATGTTGACTTAGAATTCGGAACAGGGTGCTTAAAAGTAACACCTGCTCATGATGTAAATGATAAAGCTTTAGGTGATAAACATAACCTTGAGGTGATTGATATCTTTAATGAAGACGCAACGATGAATAGCTTCGGGTTGCATTATCAAGGAAAAGACAGGTTTGTAGTGCGTGACGAAATCTCTAATGAATTAAATAAACTTGGAGCTTTACCTAAAGTTGAAAATCATTTAAATAAAGTAGGAACTTCTGAAAGAACAAAAGCTGTTATCGAACCAAGGTTATCAGATCAATGGTTTTTGAAAATGGATGAGCTAGTAAAACCTGCTTTAAAATCTGTTTTGGAAGATGCGGACATAAAGCTGTATCCAAAGAAAATAGAAAACACATACCGCCACTGGTTAGAAAATATTAGAGATTGGAATGTATCTCGTCAGTTATGGTGGGGACAGCAAATTCCTGCATTCTATTTTGGTGATGCCAAAGATGATTTTGTTGTTGCAGAAAATATTGAGCAAGCATTAGTTCTTGCTCATGCAAAAACAGGAAATTCGTCATTGAAAACTTCAGATTTGCGTCAAGATAATGATGCCTTGGACACTTGGTTTTCATCTTGGTTGTGGCCAATATCAGTTTTTGATGGAATAAGAAATCCTGATAATGAAGAAATCAACTATTATTATCCAACAAATGATTTGGTAACTGGACCAGATATTATCTTTTTCTGGGTAGCTAGAATGATTTTTGCAGGCTATGAGTTTAAAAATGAAAAACCCTTTGAAAACGTATATTTTACAGGTATAGTACGTGATAAGCAAGGGCGAAAAATGTCTAAATCTCTAGGGAATTCTCCAGATGCATTAGGGTTAATAGAAAACTATAGTGCTGATGCTGTACGTGCAGGAATGATGTTATTAAGCTCAGGGGCAGGAACAGATTTGTTGTTTGATGAGTCTAAATTACAACAAGGAAAAGCTTTTAGCAATAAAATATTTAACGCATATAAATTAATTAATGGATGGGAGGTTAGTGCTTCTATTGTACAGCCTGAAGCAAGTAAAATTGCTTTGGAATGGTATGATGCTAAATTTAATGCAGCATTTGCAGAAATAGAAGATCACTTTTCAAAATACCGCTTATCAGATGCGTTAATGACAACGTATAAATTGATCTGGGATGATTTCTGTTCATGGTTGTTAGAAATGATAAAGCCAGGATACCAGCAGCCAATTGATAAAGTTACTTTTGATGCTGTTATTAATATGTTTGAAAATAACTTAAAAGTATTGCATCCGTTTATGCCGTTTTTAACTGAAGAGTTGTGGCATCAAATTGCAGATAGAAGTGAAGAAGAGGCTTTGATAGTGTCTCAATATCCTGAAGTAAAACCAGTTGATTTGTCAATTTTAAAAGACTTTGAAGTTGCTGCTGAGGTCGTTTCAGGAATTAGAACAATAAGAAAAAACAAGAACATTTCTTTTAAAGATGAAATTAGTTTGTCTGTTTTAAATAATGAAGCTGTGTCAACAAGGTTTGATGCTGTGGTAAAAAAGTTGGGTAACATATCAGAATTAAATTATGTTACAGAAAAGGTTGATGGGGCCTTAAGTTTTAGAGTAAATTCTAACGAGTATTTTATTCCTGTTTCTGGGGCGATTGATGTAGAAGCTGAGCTTAAAAAGTTAACAGAAGAGTTAACTTATACAGAAGGGTTTTTAAAATCTGTTCAGAAAAAGTTGTCAAATGAGCGTTTTGTTAATAATGCACCAGAGATGGTTATAACAAGTGAGCGCAAAAAAGAATCAGATGCTTTAGCAAAAATAGAAACCTTAAAAGAAAGCATCACAACTTTAAGATAGGTGTAAATAAATTTCATAAAAAAGGCGTAATACTAGTATTACGCCTTTTTTATGAAATAATTATTGCTTTACAACTGAATCACCATGCGCTAAATGCGCTTGTAACTTGTTTACGCTAATTTCAATTGTTTGAACACTGTGTTGGTTTGCTGAGGAGATGTGCTTAATTTTAATTTTTTCGCCAGCATTTTCATTCTTTGTAGTAGTACTGCTAAGTATAAATGTTATTAGTATTACTCCGAATAAGAAAATATACTTTTTCATAATTCTTAGTATTTTGGGGTTACTATGTAATAAATGTATGTTTTATAGCGCTTAAGATAAAATTATTAACAACATACTTGTTGAATTGTTAATAAATTCAGATTAATGACGTATTTACTGTAGTAAACTTGTTTTTTAATATTGTGTGTTATTTGAAGAATTGTTATTAAGCAACAAAAAAGAGCCAATGTTACATTGACTCTTTTTGTTGCTTAAGTTCTAAAAGACTTATAAGGTAGGTGTCGTATCGTTCTTATGGATGTCTTCTTGTTCACGTTCAAAATCAGAACAGTTTCCAATAACATCACCATGCGCTTGGTGTGCTGGCCATGCATGCACGCTTATTTCAATTGAATGTGCGTTTTCAGGATTTCCAGGTGGGATATGGCAAATTGTAATTTTTTCATTTGATTGCTCATTGTCCTTTGTGTTACTTGTAACTATAAACGCTGTTAAAATGATTCCTAATAATAAAATATACTTTTTCATATCAATTAAGGTTTTTGTTAATAATACTTAAATGTATACTTAAATTGTTTAAATCTCAAAAAAATACTAGTATAATTGTTGAATCGACACATTAATAGGTTGAAATGTATTGAATTCTCTGTTTATTAACGTTTTGATTAATAATATGTTGTTTTATGTGTTAGAAGGCATTAGCTATTTTAAGACTACAATGGCGTTTATAGCAACTTCTTTCCAGGTTTTGCTTACACCATCTTCTCCGGTGTGTAATAGTTCACATGCTTTGTGGAGTGAGTTGAAAGCTTTTTCTAATTTCCAGTCCATTAAATTAACAATGTTACCGTTTATCGATATAATGTTTTTGTCTACGCTATATGTCATAGGTATCCCTACGGTTTCGTTGTTCATGGTTAAATTTAGTGTCATTGTTCCTTTTGTTTCGTTACCAGTAACATTAGAGAATGTTCCTTTAATTAACGAAGTGTTGTCCATGATACCAAAAAATAGGGCTTTAATTTTTGTGTCTCTAGTTTCATCTTTAGAGAAAAAACTAGTAATTGGTATATTAAATTCTAGGTTTTCAAAAACACCTTGTTTTGTTGTGCTGTTTACAGCGTTGGTTAGGTTTAGTTTTGTAAAGACACCTTTAACTGCTTTTTTTGCGGTTGTTTTGTATGCTGTCCAATGTACTTCTGAAGCGTTAGAATCTATACTGTAGGTAATTTGTTTTTCTGTTTCTTGTGTAGAAGTTTCTTTAGTTTGAGAAGTTTCTTTTTTACAAGATATAAACAGTGCAGAGCTAACTAATAAACATGTAATGATTTTTTTCATGATGTAAAATGTGTTGTTGAATAATTTATTTTAAATAAAGTCGATACTAACATTGTATTTAGTGATAGTTTCGTTTACTAAATCAATATATGCTAATTTGGCTTGATCCGGTGTCATGTCTTTAACTTGTAAAATGGCGTTCATTTTAAAGGCATTTCTAATTTGATCAGGATCATTTGGCGAGTAAAAATGTGATGAGTTAATGGTTGCTTGCTTGTAATAAGCGTAAAATTGCAGTCTCAAATCTATTGGTATGAGAATATCATCCATTGCATTAGCTGCGTCAAAAGCTTTTAAAAATCGGTTATGTAGTTCTTCTTGCTTACTCATTAATAGCAATAATTGTTTCTCCTCCTTTTACAACGTCATTCAGTTTAATATCCAATTTAGTGTCTATAGGTAGAAACAAATCTACACGTGAACCAAATTTAATAAATCCGGCATCTGTACCCTGAACAACATGAGTGTTTTCTTTTGCATAATTTACAATTCTTTTTGCTAATGCACCAGCAATTTGTCTGTAAAGTATTTCGCCAAATGTTTGATTTTCTATAACAATAGTGGTGCGTTCATTTTCTTCAGAGGCTTTCGGGTGCCATGCTACTAAAAATTTACCAGGGTGGTATTTACTGAACTTTACAAGTCCGCTCAAAGCGTACCTAGTTACATGAACATTTATTGGTGACATGAAAATAGAAACCTGTAATCTTTTGTCTTTAAAATATTCTTTCTCAAAAACTTCTTCAATAACAACAACTTTACCATCTACGGGAGCTATAATGTGATTGTCATCTTGTTTTGTATATCTTTTTGGGTTTCTGAAAAATTGCAAAATGATGACTAGTAACAAAAACGCAAACCCATAAAGGATATACTGAATAATTTGATTACTTGTAATATACTCAGCGGCTAAAAATATTGCCACAACAATAAAGAGTGTTATTAAAATTGACTTGTGTCCTTCTTTATGAAACATAATTAATGAATTGAAGATATAAATATACAAATGATGAAACAAATATTAAACTGTCAAGCCTGTCAAGAAATCCACCGTGTCCGGGAATTAAATTACTGCTATCTTTAATATTTGCTTCGCGTTTAAATTTTGAGGCTACTAAATCGCCTATAGTTCCAGAGATGCTTATTATAATACTTAGTACTGTCCAGTGTATGATAGATAAGCTATTTGTTGTTATTGCTATGGTTAGAGCTGCAATAGTTCCGAACATCATTCCGCCAATGAATCCTTCAATCGTTTTTTTAGGCGAAATTTTTTCATAAAGCTTTCTTTTTCCAAAATTTTTACCAACCAAGTATGCAAATGTGTCGTTTGACCAAATAATAATTAATATGCCTAAAATAATATAAGGATTGTAAGTATTGTTAATTATTGAAGGGGTTAAGGTTAGTAGTGAAAAAGGAATTAAAACATAGAGCAAAGGGAGCTGTTGTTTTAAAAAACTATTTTTGTTAATCTTTTTTAGCTTAAATAAGTTATACGTTAAGTACAAATGCGTAATTAATGTTGTTATTGCAAAAATTATAAATGCTATAGTTGCATTGTTTTTATCAGTAATTTCTGTAGCTAAGGTAATATATGTAAAAGCTGCTAAGACAATTAATTGGAAATAAGGTCTGTAGCTTTTTATTTTAAGCAGGTTGTTAAATTCCCAGCAAGATATGCCTGCAAAAATGAACATTAAAACTGCAAAGGTATATCCATTATCTGAATAAAATATTGCGGAAATGAGTACTGTGATGTATACTAATCCTGATAAAGATCGGGTTAATGTTTCGTTCATTCTATAAGTCTTCCAAAAGTAGCAAATATAGGTTTTTTGTACTACTTCCGTAAGTCATAAAATCATTTTCTTTTAAAGACTTAAAATGTTTAAGAGTGGTTATGTTAGATGGTATTTGTTGTTCTTTATTGTTTTTAATAGCTCTAAGTCCTTCACTGATAGTTTCTTTGAGTTGGCTTGTTGTGGCAAATAACACAAAGTTTTCTGGCAGTTCATCAAGTTTTTGTTCTTTTATTTGATTTGAAGAGATTAAAATAGAGCCTTTATCGGCAATAAGACTTTCGCAAGTTGTTAAAAAAAAAGATGGGGCTTGGTTATTGTACTTTAGTTTAAAGTTGTCAAACCTGGTTCTTAAAGTCGGGTCATGACATAATACATTGTTATGATTCCAGTTGTTTTCTTTTAAAATATCACTAAAATTAGTTTCCACTTCGGTTGAAGAGTCACAATAAATAAATTTACCACCGTTCTTCATGAAGTTTAGTGTAAATAATTCATCAATAGGCATGTCTTCTTTGGGCATGTATTTGCCCTGCTCATCTTTTTTTTCAGATGAGTCTTGCTTTTTTTTGCCGAAAATTTTATCAAAAATCCCCATAAATTGAGAATGTGTTTTTTGGGGTTATTACCTCAAATATATATAAAAAAAACTTAATTTAAAATTGTTTTAAATTAAGTTTTCTATAAGGTGTTTTATTCTTCTTCTAGTCCGTTAACTTTTGCTTCAACTTGAAATGGTCTTTTGCCAAATATTTCTTCTAAATCATCTCTAAAAATTACTTCTTTTTCAAGGAGCAATTCTGCAAGTAAGGTTAGTTTGTCTTTATGGCTGTCAAGCAATTCAATTGCTCTAATGTATTGTTTTTCAACAATTTCAGATATTTCAGAGTCAATAAGCTCTGCGGTTTTCTCACTATAAGGCTTTGTGAAACCATTATCACTTTGTCCTGATGAGTCGTAATAAGTAAGGTTTCCGATTTTATCGCTTAAACCATATACTGTTACCATTCCTCTAGCTTGTTTGGTAACTTTTTCTAAATCGCTTAATGCTCCTGTAGATATTTTATTAAAAATAATTTTCTCTGCAGCTCTACCTCCTAAAGTAGCACACATTTCATCTAACATTTGTTCTGGGCGAACAATCATGCGTTCTTCAGGTAAATACCAGGCTGCACCTAGAGCTTTTCCTCTTGGTACAATTGTTACTTTTACTAATGGTGCGGCGTGTTCAAGCATCCAGCTTACTGTTGCATGACCAGCTTCATGGTACGCAATAGCTTTTTTCTCTGAAGGTGTGATAATTTTATTTTTCTTTTCTAAACCACCAACTATACGATCAACGGCATCTAGAAAATCTTGCTTGTCAATTTCAGTTTTCCCATTTCTAGCAGCAATTAATGCCGCTTCGTTACAAACATTTGCAATATCAGCACCAGAAAAACCAGGTGTTTGTTTTGATAAGAATTTTGTGTCTAAACCTTTCTTTATCTTTAAAGGTTTTAAATGCACTTCAAAAATTTCTTTACGCTCTCTGATATCTGGAAGGTCTACGTATATCTGACGGTCAAATCTTCCTGCACGCATTAAGGCTTTGTCTAAGATATCAGCCCTGTTAGTAGCAGCTAGAACAATAACGTTGTCATTAGTTCCAAAACCATCCATTTCAGTTAGTAGTTGGTTTAAAGTGTTTTCTCTTTCATCATTACTTCCTGACATGGCATTTTTACCTCTGGCTCTACCAATGGCGTCTATTTCATCAATAAAAATTATTGATGGAGATTTTTCTTTAGCTTGCTTGAATAAATCACGCACTCTTGACGCTCCAACACCAACAAACATCTCAACAAAATCTGAACCAGATAGAGAGAAGAATGGCACCTTTGCTTCGCCAGCAACTGCTTTAGCAAGTAATGTTTTACCAGTTCCGGGTGACCCAACAAGTAATGCACCTTTAGGTATCTTACCTCCTAATGAGGTGTATTTTTCAGGATTTTTTAAAAAATCAACAATTTCTTCAACTTCTTCTTTTGCGCCTTCTAAACCAGCAACATCTTTAAAGGTTGTTTTAATGTCTCCTTTTTCGTCAAATAACTTAGCTTTTGATTTTCCAATGTTGAAAATTTGTCCTCCTGGTCCGCCACCTTGCCCGCCAGACATACGCTTCATGAAAAATAACCAAAGCCCGATAATTAAAACGAATGGAAGTAATCCTATAATAAAATCACTTATGGTGTTATCTTGTTGTTTAACATCTAAAGTAAAGCTTAGTTTGTTACTTTGTTTTTGTTCAGTAAGATAATTTTCAAAATTCTGAAGATCTAGATATTGTACCGAGAAATTAGGAATTTTTCCTATGAATGAAAGGCCTTTTTGTGTAGCGTATTCTTTATAGGTGTCTTTTTTAAGAGCCTCATCTGTAAGATACACATGAGCCAACCTCATGTTAGGTACAATTACAATTTCTTTGATGTCATTTTGTGGCACATATTCTTTAAATTGAGAAAAACTCACCTCGTTTTCCGTAGACGAGTTAGAGTTAAGGATAAAGAATAGTAAGACTAAAGAAATGATACCGTAAACCCAAAATGCATTGAATTTTAGTTTCTTAGGTGCGTTTTTATTGTTTTCTGACATGTGTCTGTGATGATTTAGTAATTTGTTTGGATAGACGTGATTTTTGCATCACCCCACAATCCTTCAATATCATAATACTCTCTAATATGTTTTTGAAATACGTGTACAACAACGTTTACATAATCCATTAAAACCCATTCAGCATTTTCAGTTCCTTCAACATGCCAAGGCTTGTCTTTAAGTTCCTTGCTAACTGTTTTTTGGATAGACCCAACAATTGCATTTACTTGCGTATTAGAATTACCATTGCAAATAATAAAATAGTCACATGCGGTATTATCTATGTCTCTTAAGTCTAGTATATCAATATCATTTCCTTTAATTTCTTCAATTCCTTTAAGAATCATAGCTATTAAAGCATCCGTGTTTTTATTGTCTTTTGTCATTAATTATAATTTGAAACAGCAAAAATATTCTTTTTTTGTCGTTTAACAGTTAGATTTATTATAAGTTTTACATTTGTACTATCAAAATCATCAAACTTCATACCGTTCCATCTACAAATGACTATTTAAAAGAATTGTCAGAAAAAGAATCATTGGCTGATTTTACGGTTGTGTGTGCTAGTTTTCAAACTAATGGTAAAGGGCAAATGGGGAGTAAATGGGTGTCTGATGGCTCAGAAAACCTAACGTTTAGTATATTTATAAACACGTCGTTTTTAAAATTAAATAACCATTTTTATTTGAATTGTGCAATTTCAATTTCGGTATTTAACGTGTTACAGAGACTTATGATTCCTCAGTTAAGTGTCAAGTGGCCAAATGATATTTTGTCAGGTCATAAAAAAATGTCAGGTATTTTAATTGAAAACCTGCTAAAATCATCCTCAGAGACTTACTCAATAATTGGCATTGGTTTAAATGTTAATCAAACAGAATTTAACCCGTTATTTAAAGCAACGTCTTTAAAAGCTGTTTTAGGCCAACATTTTAATCTAGATGAATTATTAATTTTATTAGTAACTGAATTGCAATGTCAGTTTGAATTGGTGAAAAAAGGGTGTTTTACTGCGTTGCATAAGGCTTATGAAGACCATTTGTTTAGAAAAAACAAACCTTCTACATTTAAAAATACAGAAGGTGAATTGTTTTCTGGTTTTATAAAAAACGTGACGTCAACGGGTGAATTACAAGTATTGGTTGAAGACAATGTTTTAAAAGAATTTAAACTGAAAGAGGTAAAGTTGCTATATTAAATAGTACCAAGTTTTTCAGATAATTGCCCTACAAATTTTGTGATTGGTCCTTTAACCATCATTGCCATCATGGCGTTAAATTGACCTTCAAATGATAAGCTTGTTTCTGTTTTAGTTGCGTCAATTTCTGTTAAGTTAGCAGTAAGTGTAAATGGAAGTTTATCACTAGCTGCTCCTAAAACAACTTTGTTTTCAGTGTGTTCTTTTAATTTTAGTTTAATTTCTGGCATTCCTTTTAATCCAAATAAAAAGATATCCTCTCCTAAAACTTCAAATTTAGTATTCTCTGGCATTAACTGTTCAAAGTTTTCCATTTTAGTTAAAAATGTTACAACTTCAGCTTTTGGTTTGTTAATGATTACTTTATTCCCTTCTATATTCATTTTTTTTATGTTTTTGGTATACTTAGCAAATAGTGTTCCATTCAGAAGGATTTGCTCTCCATTCTTTTAAGGTGTCTATTTCCTGAGCAGACACATAATTGGTGTCAGCGGCTTGTTCTATTAAATTGTCGTAATTGCTTAATGTGTGTAAAATAACGTCAGCATTTTTGAAGTTTTCAGACGCAATGTCAAATCCGTAAGTAAACAAGGCAATCATACCTTTTACATTTGCGCCATGAGCTTTTAAAGCATCTACGGCTTTTAAGCTGCTTCCTCCTGTGCTAATCAGGTCTTCTACAACAACAACACTTTTATTAGTGTCTAAAAATCCTTCTATTTGATTTTTTCTACCATGCTTTTTAGCCTCAGGCCTTACATACACAAAAGGTATGTTTAGCTCTTCAGCAACTAAAGCGCCTATTGCTATAGCACCCGTAGCAACACCAGCAATAACATCTGGTTTGCCATAAGCAGCTACAACCTGTTTGGCTAACTGTTGTTTTAAAAAAGTTCTTGCCTCTGGAAAAGATAATGTGATTCTGTTGTCACAATAGATAGGCGATTTCCAGCCAGAAGCCCAAGAGAAAGGTTGGCTGGGTTGTAATTTAATGGCATTAATTTGTAATAACAATTCTGCCGTTTTTTTAGCGATGTCTTTGTCTAATATCATGTTGCAAAACTACATATTTTTTAGATTATAATTGCGTATGAATATAAAAATAGCTTAACTTTATCCGGTATAACCTTCAATTTCTTAGCTCAAAATGTATAAAATTTTTGTTAATGACAGGCCAATTATTTTAACAAGTACTGTAATGAAAGAATCTGGCTTTAAAGTCTTTCTTTTAAAAAGTGTTGATATGGAGTATGTGATTCGAAAATTACACCGTAGTGATTTTAAAGAAGTGTACTTGTATCATCCTAAAAAAGAAAAACTTTTATCTTTGTTTAAAGAGCGCATGGGGTATATAAATGCTGGTGGCGGTTTGGTAAAGAACGATAAAAATGAATTGTTGTTTATTGAGCGTAATAAAAAGTGGGATTTGCCCAAAGGACGAGCAGAAAAAGGTGAAAATATTGAAACCACATCTTTACGTGAGGTGGAAGAAGAAACTGGAGTAAAAAATCTTTCAATTGATAAATTCTTACAGGAAACGTATCATATTTATAGAAATAAAGGCAAGTATAATTTAAAAGTAACCCATTGGTATTTAATGAATACAGATTATTCGGGTAATTTAACACCTCAGTTAGAAGAGGGGATTACTCAAGCAGTATGGAAAACTAATGAGCAAGCGAAATCAGCATTGAATAACTCTTATGCCAATGTTGTGTTACTTACTGAAGCGTACTTAAACGCACTTTAAAACATCCTGTATATTGGGTATTGTAAATGAGATATTTCATAATGGGGACTGTTTTTATGAATCCAGTCCAATTGTAAATAACTGTTATTGGCAAATACACTGTCTAACTTTTTAGTTTCAAATTGAGCTTTAAGTTCAGGGGTGTTATTTAATAATATCTCGGCGTTATCCTCAAAAACATATGCGGAAAAATGTTCTTTTTGCTGTAAAATTGTATCAAAATAATTCCAGTTAAAAAATGAATCTGGTGCCTGTGGTTCCAAAGTTGTTAAAAGATATCTAATATTAGGTTGTTTTGTGTTAATTAGGTAATCACCTTTTTTGAAAGATATGTTTTTAATAGTTGTTTTCACTTCAGTATTGTAGTGCATATAATGTCCTTCAAAAGGAGAGGAAACTGTTTTGTAATCGTCTATTTTGTATGATTCAACAGTTAGAGTTGAATCTTGTTTAAGTTCAGTCATTTCAATATTATTGATTTTTAGCAAATTAATAACACGGTGCCAATTTTTCGGAATCACATACCCTTTTGGTATAGCAATAGAGTTTTTAGGTTTTACATAATTATAATATGTAACTTCTTTAGTATAAGGTTTTTGTTTGTTATAAAACAAACGTTTTCCTGAAGTTACTTTACTGTCAGTATAATTAGCTTCATACCCTTTAAAATTTAAAGTAGTTGTTTTTGTGGAGTCTACTTTCCAGTCTAAAACATAATCATCCGTAGTTTTGTAAGAATCGAATTGTTGTTGTCTTAAGTTTTTAATGTTTTTATAGTCATTATCAACTAGAGTTAACATAGATTGCATCAATTCATAAGTTTGTTCAACACGTTGTTTGTAAGGTTTTAGCATGTGAGTTTCTACCATCATGCCTAAAGTATTGAATAAGGTTGTGTAACCTGTGGAGTATCTTGGGTAGTCCATAAATTGTGACCAGCCAGATTCTGGGGTTGTGCCCCAAACATTCACGTAAGGGGTGATAGGAATGTTTTTAGTTTTTAAATCATTTTCTAAATTTGGCATTAATTGTTGGTGTAGATAATTGCCTAAAACCCCACCGAGTTTGTTGTGTTGTGTAAATAAATGTGAAATTGCATATTGATAGTCTGCACCGTTACTCACGTGATTGTCTATAAAAACATCCGGATTTACCTTATGAAAAATTTCTGCGAATGTTTTTGCGTTTTTAGTATCAGACTTTATAAAGTCTCTATTTAAGTCAAAGTTTCTGGCGTTGCCTCTAAAACCATATTCTTTTGGTCCGTTTTGATTGGTTCGTGTAGCGGAGTTTCTGTTTAAGCATCCGCCAACATTATATACAGGTATTGTTGTTATTGTTGTGTTTTTCGGAGCGGTAATTTTACCAAGAGCTAAATCTCTAAATAATAACATGGTTGCATCAATTCCGTCAGATTCACCAGGGTGAATACCATTGTTAATTAACAGTCTTGCATTTGAATTGTTGTTAAAGATGCCTTTAGAGTTATACCACACTAAATGTAGCGGTTCACCAGAGTCTGTTTCACCAATAGTTTCTATTTTAATTTCTGAAAATGCATCGGCTAAATTTTCATAGTAAGTAATAAGGTCATGATACGTTGGAGTTTCTTTACCATGAGATGTTTCAAACACTGTTTCAAAACCTCTATTAGTATGAGGGGCTTCGCAAGAAGTTAGAAAAAGAAATGGTATGATAACAAAAATCAATTTTTTCATACAGCAAGTTGCTTATAAAGTAATGTTTCAGTTTTTTTAATAAAGACTAAAATTAACTAAAAAACTCAATCAATATTGTAATAGGGTTGTTTAGTTTATAAATAACACTATTTTTGCACGCTTAAATAAAATGGGTTAACAGAAGGTTAATTGTTTGAAAATCAAAAGATTTTAAAGATATGAATGCATTAATTCAGAAACATACAGAAAACGCTAAAAACGATATTTTAGCAGGAATGACCGTGTCGTTGGCAATGATACCGGAAGTTGTTGCTTTTGCCTTTGTGGCACAAATTAATCCGTTAATGGCATTATCTGGAGCTTTTATGATTGGATTAATTACAGCAGTTTTTGGTGGCCGTCCGGGTTTAATTTCTGGGGCTGCAGGTGCGGTTGCGGTTATCTTTGTGTCTATGATTGCAGAGGGGCATACAAAAGGGATGCTGTTTGATCAACCTGTTGAAAACATGGGGATATTTTATTTAATGGCCTGTGTTATTCTTATGGGAGTTATTCAAATATTAGCTGGAGTTTTTAAACTAGGGAAATTTGTACGACTAATACCACATTCAGTTATGATGGGGTTTGTTAACGGATTATCAATAGTAATTTTTTGGGCTCAAGTAAAAATGTTTACACACAAAAAATTAGAAACATCAGCTTCAGGTGTTAAAAGTTACATCAATGAATACATGCAAGGTACAGAATTGTACACGATGCTTGGTTTGGTTGCCTTAACCATGGGGATTATCTGGGGGTTGCCAAAATTAACAAAAAAAATACCTGCAGCTTTAACAGCTATATTAATTACTACATTAATAGTTGTATTTACTGGATTGGATGTGAGTACCGTAGGGTCATATATCATTGAAGGTGGAGGAACTGGTTTAAAGGGAGAATTTCCAACACCAAATATGGAGCTGTGGCAAAACTTACCAATTAACTTAGACACGTTCACATTTATTTTACCATTTGCATTTTTAGCTGCATCAGTTGGTTTAATTGAAACTCTAATGACAATGAATTTAGTTGATGAATTAACAGAAACTAGAGGTAAAGGAAACCGTGAGTGCGTAGCTCAGGGAGCAGGAAACATTGTAAGTGGTTTGTTTGGTGGAACAGGAGGATGTGGAATGATCGGGCAAACTGTTATTAATATTAATAGTGGTGGACGAGGTCGCTTATCAGGAATCATGATGGCTGTAACGTTATTGTCATTTATTTTATTTGCAGATAAGTATATTGAAATGGTGCCAATTGCAGCTTTGGTTGGTGTCATGTTTATGATGGTTATAGAAACATTTGCGTGGTCGAGCTTTAGAATTTTAAAGAAAATACCAAAAGCAGATGCAGCGGTGTTAGTTATAGTGTCAGCAGTTACAGTTGTATATGATTTGGCAATTGCGGTTTTCGTGGGAGTGATCATTTCTGCTTTAGTGTTTGCTTGGGAGAATGCTAAGAAAATTAGAGCGCGTAAACGTATTAAAGATGATGGAACTAAAGTGTACGAAATTTTCGGCCCTTTATTCTTCGGAAGTATTCAAGCCTTTAATGGGAAGTTTGATGTTAAGAATGATCCAGATAATGTAGAGATTGATTTCTTAGAATCTCGTGTGTCTGACCATTCAGCATTAGAAGCATTGTTTAATTTGATTGAGAAGTACGAGAAAGAAGGGAAGCAAGTTAAGTTAAAACACCTTTCGGAAGATTGTAAAAACTTAATGGTTAAAGCATCTCCAAAATTGATGAGTGCTATAATAGAAGATATTGACGATCCGCGTTACCACGTTATGGCAAACGGAGATTTTATATAGTTGAAAAACCATAAAAAAAAGCCTCAAACATAACTTATGTTTGAGGCTTTTTTTTTATGGTTTAAAGCGACAATTGCCAGTAGCCTACATCTACCCATTGTCCAAATTTATAACCAACGTTACTAAAATGAGCCACTTTTTTATAGCCCATTTTTTCGTGTAATCCAACGCTTTGGGGGTGGGGTAATGAAATGCCGCCAATTAATTCTTTAAAAGAAAGGTCTTTCAATTGCTTAATCAATTCTTCGTAAAGTGCAGTTCCAATGCCTCGCTGTGGAATATTGTGCTTTAGATAAACTGTTGTTTCGGCAGTTTGTCTATAGCCAGAACGCGGTTTCCAAACATTGGCATAAGCATAACCAATAACGTCATTGTGGTGTTCATAAACCAGCCAAGGAAAATCTGTTGTAGTAGTTTTAATCCGGTCTTCAATTACAGAAACGGGTGTGCAATGTTCTTCAAGGTTAGCAATTGAATGTAGTATGTAGTAGTTGTGAATATCAGTAATGGCTTTCGCATCATTCAAGCACACAGGTCTTATCATGTTTATGAATAATTTAGTGTTGAAGGTTTAGGTGAAAAAAGTTACGATTTTACTCTGACGTTTTCTGGCACTAAAATAGTGTAGTCACCACCGTTACGTAGCACATCACGTACAATACTTGAGCTGATAAAAGATGTCTCAGCACTTGTTAACAAGAATAAGGTGTCAATACCGGATAGTTTTTTGTTTGTAATTGCAATTGCTTTTTCAAATTCAAAATCGGCAGGGTTTCTTAAGCCTCGTAGCATATAATCAGCATTAATATCTTTGCAGTAGTCTATAGTTAGACCAGAGTAGGTGCTTACAGTTATTTTAGGTTCTTCTTTAAAGGTGTCTTTTATAAACTGAACACGTTCGTCTAAAGTAAACATGTATTTTTTAGCGTCGTTAATTCCTATAGCAATTACTATTTCGTCAAATAAGGGCACGGCTCTTAAAATAATATCTTGATGGCCTAAAGTAATAGGGTCAAATGACCCCGGGAAAACTGCTTTTTTCATTGTGAACTATTCAGAATATAAAATTACGCTTTTTTATTGAGAGCCTCTTCAATAGTACTCATAAATAGATCTGTAAGTGAAATGCCTGCAACTTCTGCTTGTTTTGGCAAAATACTTTCTGAAGACAGACCAGGATTTGTGTTTATTTCTATAAAATGAGGAACATTGTTGTGAAAAATAAAATCAGCTCTTGAAAACCCTGACATACCTAATAATTCATAAATATGTTTGGCTAACTTACTAACCTCTGAAGTTTGAGCATCAGAAATTCGGGCTGGTGTAATTTCTTGAGACAGACCTTCGTATTTTGCTTTGTAATCGAAAAAATCAGTTTCTGAAACAATTTCAGTAATTGGTAATACGGTCACTTTTCCTTTATAAGTGATAACACCTACCGAAACTTCAGTGCCCTCTAAAAAAGATTCAATTAATACTTGAGAATCTTCTTTTAAAGCGTTTGCAATTGCATCAGGAATGTCTTCGGTATTGTACACTTTAGAAACACCAAAACTAGAGCCAGCTCTATTTGCTTTTACAAAACATGGTAGTCCAACCTTTTTTGTGATGGCTGCACTGTCAATAACATCACCGTTGTCATAAAATACAGAAGTTGCCATTGGAATATTGTATGGGCGTAATACAGATAGTAAATCTCGTTTATTAAATGTTAATGTCGCTTGGTACATATCACAACTTGTTTGCGGAATACCCAGCAAGGCAAAATACCCTTGCATATGACCGTCTTCGCCTGGTGTGCCGTGAACAGTATTAAACACGCAGTCAAAGGTGATTTTTACCGAATCAACAATTACGGAAAAGTCTCCTTTGTCAATAGGGAACTCGTTGTTATTATCATCAACATAAACCCATTTGTTCTTTAAAAGATGAACTCTGTAGGCATTACAGTGTTTTTTTATGGCGTTATAAACGACGTTTCCGGATTTTAAAGAAATTTGATATTCACTAGAATATCCACCCATCAATACTGCAATTGTATTCATTTGTTGTTAATAGTTGAATTAAAAATGTCATTATGAACCATAATGCGTGTTAACAAAAATACTATTATTATATTTGTCCTCTAAATAAAAAGTATGGGTCTTTTAAAATTTATTTTTAGCAAAGCATTCCTAATTCAGATTGGGTTGGCAATTGTTGTATTTGGAGTTATATTATTTGCATTTTCACGATGGATGGCAAGCACAACAAATCATGATGTGTTTACTGAAGTTCCTAATTTAGAAGGGAAAAAACTAGATATAACTAAAAGCTTGTTAGAGGAAAGAGGTTTGGTTTTAGGAGATATTGAATATAAAGATTACAATCCTAAATTTCCAAAAGAAGCTATTGTTGAGCAAAACCCGATTGCTGGTGCAAAAGTAAAATCAGGAAGAAAAATATATGTAAGTGTTAATAAATCAGAATACCGATTGGTAAGAATTCCAAATTTAAATGATAAAACACAACGTCAAGCAGAAAGCACGCTTAAAGCAATTGGATTTAAAATTGGGAACATAACCTACAAGCCACACTTTGCAAAAGATGCTGTTATGGGGTTATTGCATAAAGGAAAAACTATTAATGAAAATGATAAATTACCATATACTTCTGTAATAGATTTAGTGTTGGGTGATGGAGAGTTAAATTACGGAGAAAAAGGAGCTACAACTACTGAGGGAACATCTCAGGTTGCACAATAGATATGATAGAGAATACAGAACAAACAGGACCTGAAAACAAGGACCTATATGAGCACCATAAGTTTACGGCAACAGCAGGGCAAGAACCGTTACGAGTAGATAAGTTTTTAATGAATTTCATTGAAAACGCTACACGTAATAAAATTCAACAAGCAGCAAAAGATGGAAACATTTTTGTTAACGATAAGGCTGTAAAGTCAAATTATAAGGTGAAAGGAAATGATGTGGTCAAAGTACTTTTTGAGCATCCACCATATGAAAACCTTTTGGTAGGTGAAGATATTCCGTTAGATATCGTTTATGAAGATGATGATTTATTAGTGGTGAATAAGCCAGCAGGAATGGTTGTACATCCAGGTCACGGAAATTATTCAGGTACTTTAATAAACGCGTTAATTCATCATATTGATAATCTGCCAACTAATTCTGATGACCGCCCAGGTTTGGTGCACAGAATTGATAAAGATACTAGTGGTTTGTTAGTGGTTGCTAAAACTGAACAAGCAATGACGCATTTAGCAAAACAGTTTTTTGATAAAACATCGGAGCGTAAGTACCACGCCTTGGTTTGGGGACATGTAAATGAAGATGAAGGAACTATTGAAGGGAATATAGGGAGGCACCATACTAACAGATTGCAAAACACTGTGTATACAGGCGATGAAGCAGAATACGGAAAACCAGCGGTTACGCATTACAGAGTGTTGGAGCGTTTTGGTTATGTGACATTGGTAGAGTGTGAATTGGAAACTGGTAGAACACACCAAATTCGTGTGCATATGAAACACATTGGACATACCTTGTTTAATGATTCTCGTTATGGAGGTGAGCGTATTTTAAAAGGAACAACATTTACAAAGTACAAGCAGTTTGTAGATAATTGTTTTAAAATATTACCACGTCAAGC
>JBMZDR010000012.1:0-62924 GCA_049614485.1 Flavobacteriaceae bacterium | reverse complement strand
CAATTAAAACTTTAGATGGATGGAAAATTATGAGTAATATTTATTAGTCAACAACTAAAAAATAAATACAGAATTCAATTAAGGTGTGCTACTACAGTACATCTTTTTTGTGTTGCCGCATCATTATCCTACTCGTAAGCCAAAACGTGTGTTAAAAGGGCTTATTTGGTGTGTGGGTAGCGTGTGATGATGTAGTGCTAGTACTAGTGACTGAGGTTGGTGAGGAAGCTATGAGGATGGTTGTTTAGATAACGCATCATTTTAGTAAGCACTCTTTTTTATATATTTACATTCTCAAGAAAAACTTATATCATATGGCGGACAACACGTGTTGTAGTAAAGACAACTGTATGTACCCAATTGTAAACAAAACGCATCAATTATGTCAAGTGCATAATTGGGAACGTACGCATAAGGGTCAAAACTTTTTTGAACATCAGCAACAAAAAAAGCAAGCGTACGCCAAACGTATGCGAGACCGTGCTATTGAAAAATCTAAAAAAACACCGCCTAAACCTTACGTCTGGAAACCAAAGAAAAAACCAACGCCAATCAAACAAGTGTCAAATAAAATGGCAAGTGCATTAGGTGTGTATGTTAAAATAAAGAAAGCCTACATAAAAGATAATCCGGAATGTGAAGCGCATTTTTGCAATTGCAATACGCCACCTGAGGAATTGACAATTCATCATAAGATGGGACGCATAGGTTATGCTAATGATGAAAAACGAGACATTGACATGCCGCTATTACTTGATAAAGATTATTTTATGGCATCCTGTGGTTCTGCACACAGATGGATTGAAGACAATGTAGCCCAAGCAAAAGAATGGGGCTATTCATTAGATAGAATACATTAGAATTAAAACAAAAAAAAAGCCTCGAGATTCGAGGCTTTTGTGTAGTATGTAAACGTAAATTATCCTTCTGTTTTAATAATTACGGTATTTAATTCATCATCCCAGCTTAATAGGTGTTTGTTAGCTTCAAACCAGTTTTTCCAAGTCATTACATCATTAGTTTCTAAGGCTTCACCTATAGCTTCATAGCTGTATAAGTAGTTAGATTCTATTTCAGAAATGTTTGCTAAAAATTTACTTGCATTTATTAATTCAAAACTAAACCCTACATCAGAACTATAAAACTCTTCAATAGTATCTATACGTTCTTGTACGTATTTACAAGCTTTCTTGTCAAGATCTTTTTTATTGATGTTTTTTTCAGTAGCAAATACATTCCCAGCTAATAGAAATAAAACTCCGGTTAAAATTAATTTTTTAATAGTCATGATTAGTTTTTTAATGTTGTTGTTAATGTTGTTGTTAATGATGTTGTTAATGATGTTGTAAATATATGCGCTATCTTATTACAAACCAATTAGTTAAAATGCATTTTATCGGTTTTATTGTATTGCTATTGTTGTTGTTATAGCTGTTAGTATTCGTTAAGTAATGCGATGTATCTTTAGTAGATATGTATATTTTTTTCAATAGTGTTAAGAATGTGTTAATGTTGTTTTGCCGTTAAAGTGTAGCTTAATTACTTTGTAAGTCGTTTTTAGGTTGTAAAAACAGCGTTTTTTGTGGTGAAGTTGTTTTAGTTTGTAAACTAATTAGGTTCTATGTGTTTATCTTTTATAGTTTTACTTTAATAGCGTCGAAATCTTTTAACAACTATAATTTTGTTATTTTTACAGTAAATTAATCTCAAGCAGACAGCCTCTGTTTTAAAACTTATGAACGAAAACTTAGATCCAACAAACAATAATTATTCCTCATCAGAATTAGATATTGATCGTGCTTTAAGGCCGCTTTCATTTGATGATTTTGCAGGTCAAGATCAAGTGTTGGAAAATCTGAAAATTTTCGTTCAGGCCGCAAACTTAAGAGACGAGGCTCTAGACCATGCGTTATTTCATGGCCCTCCTGGTTTAGGAAAAACTACACTAGCTCATATTTTAGCTAATGAGTTGGGTGTTGGTATAAAGGTGACCTCTGGGCCTGTTTTAGACAAACCTGGTGATCTGGCAGGCTTGCTAACCAATCTTGAAGAACGCGATGTGTTGTTTATAGATGAAATTCATCGGTTAAGTCCAATTGTAGAAGAGTATCTGTATTCTGCTATGGAAGACTATAAAATAGATATCATGATTGAATCTGGTCCTAATGCCAGATCGGTACAAATAAATTTAAATCCGTTTACGTTAATAGGAGCAACAACACGTTCAGGACTCTTAACGGCACCTATGCGAGCACGTTTTGGAATTCAATCAAGATTACAATATTATAAAACAGAATTACTATCAACAATTGTTGAACGTAGTGCACATATTTTAAACGTACCTATTGATTTAGAGGCGGCCATAGAAATTGCTGGTAGAAGTAGAGGGACGCCGCGTATTGCAAATTCTTTACTTCGCCGTGTACGTGATTTTGCACAAATAAAAGGAACTGGTAAAATTGACATCAAGATTGCACGTTTTGCCTTAAAAGCCTTAAGTGTTGACGCACATGGTTTAGATGAAATGGATAATAAAATTTTATTAACCTTGATAGATAAATTTAAAGGAGGCCCAGTTGGTATTACAACATTAGCAACCGCTGTTTCTGAAAATGGTGAAACGATTGAAGAAGTGTATGAACCATTCTTAATCCAACAAGGCTTTCTAGTTCGTACCCCGAGAGGGAGAGAGGTTACAGAATTAGCATACAAACACCTAGGTAAAATTAAAGGCAATGTGCAAGGGGGATTGTTTTAATGAAGAAGCTAACTAAGATACTGATATTTAGCGCTCTAAGTTTGTTTGTTTTATCTTGTAAAAAAAGAAATCTGCAAGCCTCTACATTGAATAAGAACCTATTTAAAGATAGTTTGTTTGTAGATTCTATAAATAATAATTTTTATAAAATTTACAGTCAAAATGCAGCTAACGGTTTAAAGCAAAGTAAAATAGCAGTCTCTCTTTCTGAAAAAATAGCTGATAAAAAACCAAGAGCAATTGCGTTAAAGAACTACGGAATAGTACTCTATTTATTTGGGAATTATAAAGAAGCACAGAAAGCGTATTTAGAATCGTATAATTTACTAACAAAACTTTCATACAGCAACGGTTTAGCACAATTGTGTAATGAAATGGGTAATTTCTATGCGAAACAAAATGATTCTGTTAGAGCATTTGAAAAATGGAATGAAGCAGAAATAAATGCAAAAAAATCAAATAGATTAGATCACTTGGGTACTGCTTATGGTATGCGGGCATCTTATTATAATAGGTTGAAGCAATATAAATTGTCTGATAGTTTATTTAAGGAATGTTATAAAATTAGGGTTTCACAAAGTGATAGTGTAGGAATAGGGTTTGCGTTATTAGATTTAGCGAATATAGAAAAACGAAAAGGACGTTTTTTTAAAGCAAAAAGCTTAATGTTGGAGTCACAGCAAATCAGAAAACAAATTAAAGACTATTTTTATTTGTTAGAAACACAAAAAACTATTGCTGATTTAGAATTGTATCAAAAAAATTACCAGCAAGCAATTGATGGTTATAACGCAGTAATAGCAGAAAGTATTCAGCAAAATTATATCGATTTGGCTAGAAAATGTTATGATTCATTATATGTAATTTATTCTAAAAAATCCGATTACCAATTAGCATTAGAAAACAAGCTGCACGCTATTAAAATACAAGACAGTTTGTTTAATGTTACAAAAACGAAAAGCATATTAGAATATCAAACTAAATATGAAACCACAGAAAAAGAAAAACAACTCCTTGAAGTAAAAGCTGAAAAAACAGCAGCTGAATTAGAATTGTCTAAGAAAACGCTGTTGATGTATAGCTTTTTAGGAGGACTATTGTTGCTGTTAATAGGTGGATACGCTTTATTACAAAGAAATAAAAAGAAGCATCAGTTAGAGAAACATCTGGCAATAATAAAGGAAAAAGAGGTTGGTATGCAGGCCATGATTCAAGCTGAGGAAAAGGAACGTTCAAGAATAGCTAAAGAACTTCATGATGGTATTGTTCAAGATATAGGGAGTGTTATTTTAGGATGGCGAAATACAGCTTCAGATGAGATGTCAAAAAAATTACTTGATAGATTAGAAAACACCAATGATGAGCTAAGAAATGTTTCTCATCAATTAATGCCAAAAGCATTAGAAGAGTTAGGATTAGTAGCTGCTTTAGAGGATATGTTAGCACACAGTTTGAATTACACTAACATGCAGTATAATTTTGAATACTTTAATATAAAAGAAAGATTTTCTCAAAAAGTAGAAATGACCATTTATCGTATTGCTCAAGAGTTAGTGCATAATATAATTAAGCACAGTAAAGCAACAGATGTAAATATACAGTTATTTAAAAATAAAGGTAATGTGTTGTTTATAGTTGAAGATAATGGGAGGGGAATTAAACAACAGAAAAAACCAGGCATTGGTTTGTTGAATATAAAAAGTAGGTTAGCAACCTTACAGGGTACAGTAAATTTTGAGCCGAGTGAAAATAGTGGTACTTTAGTAACAGTAAAAATACCTTTATGATACGCATCCTTATAGCAGATGATCATCCGTTAATGGCGGAAGGAATTAAAAATACCTTTTCTGATTCAGTAGACATAAAAGTGGTTACCGTAGTGACCAATGGTAAAGAAGTGCTAGACTTTGTGAAAGACATACCAATAGATGTTGTTTTGCTAGATATTGATATGCCTGTAATGAATGGAATTGATTGTGCAAAGGAGTTATTAATGAGATACCCAAAAATTAAGATAGCTATGCTGTCAATGCATCAAGAAAAATCATTAATAAGTAGTTTAATTGAAGCCGGAGTTAAAGGGTATATGTTAAAAACGATTCCTAAAGCAGAATTAATACAAGCAATAAAAACAATTAATAGTGGGGGTGATTACTTTAATGCTGAAGTTGCCAAAGCTTTAATGATGAAGGAACGAGTTGATACTACTGTTGTTCAACATGATCATAAAAGCATACTTTCCGAGCGCGAACTTGAAATTGTCACCCAGCTTGTTGACGGCTTAACAAATATTCAAATAGGAGATAAACTACATATTAGCCCGAGAACAGTTGATACGCATCGTACCAATATTATGAAAAAAATTGGGGTAAATAACGTTGCGGGAATAATACGTTATGCTTTTCAAAACAATATTGTTTCTTAAATTAAGGGATTTACCGTATTGAAAAAGTTTATTTTACGGTAAAAGCTCTATTTCGTGAATTAATTGGTGATTTTACATTTGTTTAAACAGAACAAATAATTAATTAAATCATTAAAGTCATGAAAAAAATTATTCTTTTAACAGTAGTATTACTAGCTAGCTACACACAAGCACAAAGTATTTTAATTGTAGATAATAATGTAAATGTTGATACATCTCCAGCACACATGTATAGCACATTTGCTACTGCAATAGCCGCAGCCTCAAACGGCGATACAATTTATATTGAGCCTTCTGAAACATCTTATGGGAATATAATTATTAATAAAGAAGTTACAATTTACGGTGGAGGTCATACACCAGAGTTAAATAACGGAAGAAGTGCTTACATAGGTCATGTGACGCTTTCTGCAAGTAACGTAAAATTAAGCGGAGTAGAACTAGCTGTTAATACGAGTTTAACTATTTCCGGAACCCGATCTAATATTACTTTAGAAAATAATAAATTATTTAATATAGCAATGAACTCAGCAATTACAAATAATGTAATTATTCAAGGAAATATAATAGACAACAATGTAATTTTAAGTACTGTAGGAGCTAATAGTGTAAATACTACTATCATAAATAATTTTTTCAATACACCGTCAGCAAATGGGTTGTCTTATTTTAATAGCTCAACAATGTTTAACAATAATGTAGTGGTGTTTTCAGGTGTTACTACACAATCATTTTTGAGTTCACCACAAGATTTAGTTGCACAAAACAATGTGTTTGTGTTTACAAGTAGCTTTAATGGTGTCAATTGGCAAGGTGGTGGAACGCCAACAGTGTTTAATAATTGTTTAAGTTACAGTTATTCAGGGGCAACTTTAGGAGGAATGAACGGTACAGGAAATTTCGATAATGTAAATCCAACTTTTACAAGTATCCCTGGTACAAACCCTTTATTTGATGAAACTAACGATTACCACATAGGCTCAGGTTCAAATGGAACTGATGGTAATGAAGTGGGTATTCACAATGGCTTTTATGACTTTGACATGCGAGGGTACCCAACTTTGTTGCCATATATTACAGAAATGACAATTCAAAATAACATGGTTCCAGCTGGTTCTAACTTAAATGTCAACCTAAAGGCTAATGCAAATAAGTCTAATTAATAAAAACCTAAAGTTATGAAAGCGAGAAACTTTTTATTGTGTTGCTGCTTTGTGTTTGGTTTTGGTTTTGCGCAAACTGACATATCAAGTTTAGAGTATTTTTTTGATACAGATCCTGGGTATGGGAATGGAACAAGTATAAATATAAATCCGAATACAGCAAACTTAAACCAGAACTTTGTAATTTCTACAGGAGGACTTTCTGTGGGAACTCATAGATTATTTATTAGGGCAATTAATACAGATGGAACAGCAAGTTTGTTTGATCACAAAACCTTCAGGGTGTTACCGGCTTCAGATAACAATACATCAGATATAGTTGAGGCAGAGTATTTTTTTAATCAAGATCCTGGAGTGGGAATGGGAACGGTTATAGATGTTGTTGATGGCGCATTGGTTGATGAAACTTTAGCGATTTCTACAGTAAGCTTACCAGCAGGAACACACCGTTTGTATATAAGAACCAAAAACACTGCTGGTGTTTATAGTATGTATGATCATAAAACGTTTAGAGTAGGACACGTTTTTGATAACAATACATCAGATATAGTTGAGGCAGAGTATTTTTTTAATCAAGATCCTGGAGTGGGAATGGGAACGGTTATAGATGTTGTTGATGGCGCATTGGTTGATGAAACTTTAGCGATTTCTACAGTAAGCTTACCAGCAGGAACACACCGTTTGTATATAAGAACTAAAAACACTGCTGGTGTTTATAGTTTGTATGACCATAAAACGTTTAGAATTGGTCACGCTTTTGAAACTAACGCATCAAGTGTAATTGCAGCAGAATACTTTGTTGATGCTGACCCTGGTTTGGGTAATGCAACGGCATTAAGTGTGTCAGGGGATACTATTGATGAAAACTTAATAGTCACAACTTCTGTAGGCTTATCACAAGGAGATCACTACCTATATATCAGAACAAAAAACGCAAATAATGAGTGGTCTGTGTATGAACGTCAGTATTTTGAAATTGATGGCGCTTTAGGGGTAGATGACGACTTGTTAGTAGATACAATTAAAATATATCCAAACCCTGTTACAGAAACACTAATAATTTCACTAGGTCAAAATAATAACCTTGTAGGAGTAAAAGTTTATGACTTAAACGGAAGGTTAGTTTTTCATGATGTTTCCGGGGGTAAGAAACTAAATGTTAGTTGGTTAGATAACGGGATGTATTTGTTAAATATAGAAACGAGTAAAGGAAAATTAAGTAAACGTATTATAAAACAATAACAACTACGGTGATTACCTTATTAAATTACGGTCATTACCCTATTAAAAACAATAGAAATACCCTTTAACTTTGAAGTGTTGATTAATGTGACCTTCAGTTTTTGGGGAAACAAAAGCAAAATACTCTTTTCAATAAATCTTTTTGAAGGTTAGTCAACTAATTGAATTGAGTGTTTTGTTTTTTTAACTTTAAATTTTAGCAAAAAATGAGACAGATTCTTAATATACTAGTACTAGTAATTTGTACAACAGTAATGTGTGCGCAAGATGTATCGTCATTAAATTTTAAAATAGATGGATATGCACAGAAGAAATTTAACGAAACAGATAAAAAAATATATATACAGCATTTTTTCGTGAATTATCAGGTTATGATGAGTGCCTCTGAAATAGCTAGAGGTGGACGAGAAATTGGAGGTGGATATAGAGGAGATGCAAAGGCATCTTTGAGTTTAGGTATAAAAGGTGTTGAGTTGGAAGATTATCAAAATATGACTAATGAGTTTTATAATGATTTTGTGAAACAATTAACAGATAAAGGCTTCACAATTATGACAGCACAAGAAGTTCAAGGTAATGTAAATTTTTCAAAAGAAAATGTTGTGGAAGGAGGTAGTCCTGCAAGTAGTGATATTCCAGGGTATCTGTCAACTACTCCAAAAGGATATAGTTTTTTAACAGGAGGCTCAGGAGCATTTAATATGGCTGGCATGCCTCAGTCTAAAAAGCTAGGAGGGGTAATAGTCGCTAGAGTTTATATTACGGTGCCTTTTTTAGAAAATGGAGAATCTCAAGGAAGTAGAGCATTAACAAAATCTTTTGGAGGGGTGGCTAAAGTAGTTTTAAAGCCAAATTTAAGATTATCTCCATTAGAGTCTGTTCCAGTAGCAGGAGATTTTAAAAAGCCAAAGAATACAGTAACAGATGTTACATTTGCTTATAAAAAGAACTTAAAATATCAAGCGCTTTATCGAGGGAAACTTAAAAAGCCAACTGAAATTAATGGTGTTTTTGAGAATAAAAAATACAAATCAGTTAGTTCTGCGTCTCAAGATTTATGGGGCTCAGAAGTGGGAACATTTAAAGTTTTTAATGTTCAAGATAAAGAGCTAGAAAGAATGCAATCTGTAGCTTGTGAAAAAGAAAAGTATGTTGGTGGAGTAACAACAGCTGTAACAGAATATTTAAATGCGTCTGTATCAGGATTTTTATCATACATAAAATAAGCTAAATACTTTTTACGTACTTTTGAATTCAATTATGAGTTTAAAAGAAACATACACGCAACAAATTAAAGCCGAAGCACAACGCCTCGGTTTTTTGTCTTGTGGTGTTTCTGAAGCTGCATTTCTTGAAGATGAAGCACCGCATTTAGAGCAATGGTTGCAAAATAACTACCACGGTGAAATGCATTATCTGGAAAACCATTTTGACAAACGATTAGATCCTCGTTTATTGGTAGATGGCGCAAAATCAATCATTTCCTTAAGTTATAATTACTATCCAGAAATTCATCAGAATGATGGGACTTACAAAATTTCAAAATATGCCTATGGGCAAGATTACCATCATGTCATCAAATCTAAACTAAAAGATTTGTCCCTGTTTATTCAAGAGCAAATTGGAGAAGTGAATGGTAGAGCATTTGTAGATTCGGCGCCAGTTATGGAGCGTTCTTGGGCAGAAAAATCTGGTTTAGGTTGGAAAGGAAAACATTCATTAGTCTTACAAAAACAACAAGGATCATTTTTCTTTTTAGCAGAACTAGTGCTTGATGTAGAGTTAGAGTATGATACACCAATGACAGACCATTGCGGAACCTGTACAAAATGTATTGATGCCTGTCCTACAGAAGCTATTTTACCCAACAATACAGTTGATGGGAGTAAATGTATTTCGTATTTAACGATAGAGTTAAAAGATAGTATTCCTAACAATTTTAAAAATCAAATGGACAATTGGATGTTTGGTTGTGATATTTGTCAAGATGTGTGCCCGTGGAATCGCTTTTCAAAACCACATCAAGAACCCTTATTTGCGCCCAAATCAGAGTTGTTAAATATGACCAAAACAGATTGGGAAGAGATTACAGAAGAGGTCTTTTCTAAGGTTTTTCAAAAATCTGCAGTAAAGCGCACTAAGTTTTCAGGTTTACACCGTAACATCACATTTTTAAAAGACTAAAATTAGCACGCATAAATCTTTCATAATTGAAACATACTTTTAACTTTGTATAATTATACAAAGTATATTATATGAGTAAGAAACGAATGAGGCATGAAGCATTAATTTACCATGCAAAACCTACACCAGGAAAAATTAAAGTTGTACCAACCAAAAAATATGCTACTCAGCGAGATTTAGCGTTGGCATATTCACCAGGTGTTGCAGAGCCTTGTTTAGAAATAGAGAAAAATCCTGAAGAAGCCTACCGTTACACAGCTAAAGGAAATTTAGTGGCTGTTATTACAAACGGTACAGCAGTTTTAGGTTTAGGAGATATTGGCCCTTTAGCATCAAAACCAGTGATGGAAGGAAAAGGACTGCTTTTTAAAATATTTGCTGATATTGATGTGTTTGATATTGAGGTTGATACAAAAGATATTGATGCGTTTGTACAAACGGTAAAGAATATAGCGCCTACTTTTGGAGGGATAAATTTAGAAGATATTAAAGCTCCAGAAGCGTTTGAAATAGAACGACGCTTAATAGAAGAGTTAGATATTCCGGTAATGCATGACGATCAGCACGGAACGGCAATCATTTCTTCAGCTGCATTGTTGAATGCATTAGAAATAGCAGAAAAAGAAGTATCAGAAGTAAAAATAGTAATTTCAGGAGCTGGTTCTGCAGCAATTTCTTGTGCAAATTTATATGTCAGGTTAGGAGCCAAGTATGAAAACATCATCATGTTTGATATTGATGGTGTATTGCATAAAGACAGAACAGATTTATCTTCTTTGCAGAAGAAGTTTACCTATGGGATAAAGGGCACAACAATGGCAGATGCAATGAAAAACGCCGATGTGTTCTTAGGACTTTCAGTAGGGAATATATTATCTCAAGAGATGCTGTTAACCATGGCCAAGAACCCAATAGTGTTTGCTATGGCTAATCCAACACCAGAAATTGATTACAACTTAGCAATTAATACTCGTGATGATATCATCATGGCAACGGGGCGCTCAGACCATCCTAATCAAGTAAATAATGTACTAGGGTTCCCTTTTATATTTAGAGGGGCGTTAGATGTTCGTGCTACAAAAATTAATGAAGAAATGAAATTGGCTGCCGTTCATGCAATTGCAGAATTAGCCAAAACACCAGTGCCAGAACAAGTAAATATTGCTTATGGTGAAACGAAATTAATTTTTGGTAAAGATTACATTATTCCAAAACCGTTTGACCCAAGATTAATTGCAATTATTCCGCCTGCAATTGCAAAAGCAGCTATGGATTCTGGAGTTGCTACTGAGCCCATTGAAGATTGGGCAAAGTATGAAGAAGAATTGTTACAGCGTTTAGGCTCAGATAACAAGTTAGTTCGTTTAATACACAGGCGTGCAAAATCAAATCCAAAACGTATTATTTTTGCAGAAGCAGATCATCTTGATGTTTTAAAAGCTGCACAAATAGTACATGAAGAAGGAATAGGTATACCAATTTTATTAGGGAATAGAGATGTTATTCTTGAACTAAAAGAAGAAATAGGTTTTGATGATGACGTTGTCATTATCGATCCTAAAATTGATGAGGAACGTGAAAGTAGAGCGCGTTATGCTCAGAAGTATTGGGAGAAGTCTCAACGAAAAGGGAAAACATATTTAGAGGCTAAAAAGTGGATGAGAGAACGCAATTACTTTGCGGCAATGATGGTGAATGAAGGTGATGCTGATGCTTTAATTACGGGGTATTCAAGAAGTTATCCTACGGTTTTAAAACCAATGTTAGAACTAATTGGTATGGCAAAAGGCGTGTCACGTGTGGCTGCTACAAATTTAATGATGACAGAGCGTGGTCCAATGTTTTTGTCGGACACGTCAATAAATATAAACCCAACAGCAAGAGAATTGGCTGTAATTGCAAAAATGACATCACGAACGGTAAAATTGTTTGGTATGGAACCAATCATGGCCATGATGTCATATTCAAACTTTGGGTCTTCTAATCATGAAAGTGCCGATAAAGTTGCAGATGCAGTAGCATACCTACACAAATACTATCCAGATATAATTGTTGATGGTGAGGTTCAAACTGATTTTGCCCTAAACTCAGAAATGTTAAGCGAGAAATTTCCGTTTTCTAAGCTAGCTGGTAAGAAAGTAAATACATTGGTGTTTCCTAATTTAGATTCAGCTAATATTTCTTATAAAATGTTAAAGGAATTAAATAAAGCAGAATCTATAGGGCCTATCCTAATGGGAATGAGCAAAGCAGTTCATGTATTGCAGTTAGGAGCAAAAGTAGAAGAAATGGTAAATATGGCTGCTGTGGCAGTTGTAGATGCTCAACAGAAAGAAAATATGACAGTTTAAGCTGTTATTTAAAAAAGTGTATTTTTGAAGTAAAACCAAAGTGTAAAATGATTACTCAAATTCAAGGAAAGTTAATAGAGAAAAATCCTACCAATGTTGTTGTTGATTGTCAGGGAGTAGGATATGAAATAAATATCTCTATGCACACGTTTTCGTTGTTGCCTGAGCAAGATTTTTTAAAGCTATACACACACCTTCAAGTTAAAGAGGATGCACATACGCTTTTCGGTTTTATTGAAAAATCAGAGCGTGAAATTTTCAAATTACTAATTTCAGTTTCAGGTGTAGGAACTAATACAGCAAGAGTCATGCTGTCATCATTGTCGCCAAAACAAATCCAACAAGCAATTGCTGTTGATGATGTGGCCACTATACAGTCAATAAAAGGAATTGGAGCTAAAACTGCACAACGTGTAATTTTAGATTTAAAAGACAAAGTGTTAAAAATTTATGGAATTGATGAAATTTCTGATGCTGTAAACAATAGAAGTAAAGAAGAAGCGTTATCTGCTTTAGTGGTTTTAGGCTACGCTAGCAAACAAGCCGAAAAAGTTTGTAATAAAATAGTAAGCACAACTCCTGATGCAAATGTTGAAACTATCATAAAATTGGCGTTAAAAAATTTGTAATAATGATTAAGGCAAAAAAAGAATGAGCATTTTAGCGCAAAGAATTTTCATACTATTACTAATGGTTTCAACAGCACTATTTGCTCAAGATCCTGTAGTTCAAGATTCAATTAAACCACAATCAGGTTATAATTTGGGGCAACTTGATGTGCCTAATCCTGTAAGTATTACATCTAAATATACTTATGACCCGTTTACGGATAGGTATATTTATACTGAGTCCATAGGTGATTTTAATATTGATTATCCTATTATATTAACCCCTAAAGAGTATGAAAAGTTGGTTTTGCAAGAACGCATGCAGGCGTATTACAAAACCAAGTTGGATGCTATGGAGGGTAAAAAAGAAGGCACTAAAGAAGCTAGAAAAAACATCTTGCCTGACTTTTATGTGAATTCAAATTTCTTTGAATCAATTTTTGGAGGAAACACTATTGAAGTGATACCTCAAGGGTATGTAGCCATGGATATCGGTTTCTTGTATTCAAAACAAGATAATCCAGTGTTGTCTCCACAAAATAGATCTAATTTTACCTTTGATTTTGATCAGCAAATTAGTTTAAGTTTATTAGGTAAAGTAGGTAAACGTCTGCAAGTTACGGCTAATTATGATACGGAATCAGTATTTGATTTCCAAAATCAAATCAAATTAGAATATACACCAACAGAAGATGATATTATTAGAAAAATTGAAGTTGGTAATGTAAGTATGCCTTTAAACAGTAGTTTAATTACAGGGGCTCAAAGCTTATTTGGAGTAAAAACAGAATTACAGTTTGGAAAAACAACAGTTACCGCTGTTTATTCAGAACAGAAATCACAACGACAAAGTGTAACAGCTCAAGGCGGTGGTACACTTGAAGAATTTGAGTTATTTGCGTTAGATTATGATGACAGTAGGCACTTTTTTTTAGCACAATATTTTAGAGATAATTATGAAAATGCATTGATAAATTACCCATTTATCAATTCTAATATTCAAATTACCCGCCTGGAAGCATGGGTGACAAATAGAAATAACACCACAAATAATGTTAGGAATATTGTGGCTATACAGGATATAGGAGAATCTAATCCAGATGCTATTGGTGAGCCAACATTGCCAGTTACCGCTGGCCCAAATGCCTACCCTGATAATAGTAACAATGGGTTTAATCCTGAAACTATTGGGTCGTCTTCTGTGCTAACATCTGCTATACGAGATATTGCAAGTGTGCAAACAGGTTTTGGCGCTATGGCAGGGGTTGTTAATGAAGGAATACACTATTCAAAATTAGAAAATGCAAGAAAATTAGTTGAAAACTCTGAATACAATTACAATTCTCAACTAGGATATATATCATTAAATCAGCGTTTAACAAATGATGAGGTTTTAGCAGTTGCTTTTCAATTTACTGTTGGCGGACAGGTATACCAAGTAGGTGAATTTGCAACTGACGGTGTAGATGCAACTACTGTTGATGAAAGTTCTGGTGCCATTACAAATCAGAATTTAGTACTAAAAATGCTAAAGAGTAATTTAACAAATGTAGAACAGCCTATCTGGGATTTGATGATGAAAAACGTATATGCTTTAGGAGCATATCAACTAAGTCAAGAATCGTTTAAATTAGATATATTATATACAGATCCTTCGCCAATCAATTATATTAGTGAAGTGGCAGGAACGCCATTACCTGCAGATGTTGAGCAAACAACCTTATTACAGGTGTTTGATTTGGATAAATTAAACGCCAATAATGATCCGCAACAAGGTGGGGATGGTTTTTTTGATTTTTATCCGGGAATAACCGTAAACACACAAAACGGAAGTGTGTTTTTTACAAAAGTAGAACCGTTTGGAGAATACTTATATGATAAATTAGGAGGCGGTGGTAACTACGATTTGCCAGCAACGTATGATGATAATCAGGCCAAATACGTTTACAGGAGCTTGTATACATCAACAAAAACAGCTGCAATGGAAGATGCAGATAAAAATAAATTCCAAATAAAAGGGCGCTACAAATCTACTGGTGGTAATGGAATTTCAATAGGTGCCTTTAATGTGCCTAGAGGTTCGGTAACCGTTACAGCAGGAGGGCGCCTTCTAGTAGAAGGGATAGATTATACCGTTGATTACTCATTAGGGAGAGTACAAATTTTAGACGAAGCCTTAACAGCATCTAATACGCCAATAGATATATCTGTAGAAAACAATGCTACTTTTGGTCAGCAATCAAGACGTTTTGCAGGGTTGAACGTTGAACATAAGTTTAATGATAACTTTCAAATTGGAGGAACATTTTTAAATTTAAAAGAACGGCCATTAACTCAAAAAGCCTCATTGGGTTATGAGCCTATAAATAATACGATAGTAGGGTTTAACGGAAATTATTCAACTGAAGTCCCTTTTTTAACACGTTTAGCTAATAAGTTGCCAAATATCGATACAGATGTGCCTTCAAATTTATCTGTACGAGGAGAATTTGCATACCTTTTACCAGGGTCGCCAAAACGAACAGAATTAAATGGTGAAGCAACAACTTATGTTGATGATTTTGAAGGCTCGCAAACGGCAATTGATGTGAGATCACCGCTATCATGGAAATTAGCAGCAATACCAAGAGGATATGGTCAAAGCACCGATGTAAGTACTCAAATATTTGACAATGCAATTGAAGAAGGTTTTAAGAGAGCTAAGTTAGCTTGGTACGGAATTGACCCTATTTTTTACGGGAACAACAAACCTTCTGGCATTTCTGAAGATGATATTTCCACTTTAGAAACAAGACGTGTTTTTATTACTGAGGTTATAAATCAGGATATAGCAACGGGACAAACCACTGTTTTAGGAACATTAGATTTAGCATATTACCCAGATGAAAAAGGGCCATATAATAACCAGAGTTCATCAGGGTTTCAAGGAACTGACCCTAGTGAAAAATGGGCAGGAATAACCCGTCAACTAACAACCACAGATTTTGAGCGTTCAAATGTTGAATTCATGGAGTTTTGGATTCAAGATCCGTATTATGATAATGGACCATTACCATCAACCGGAGGGACGTTAAAAATTAATTTAGGAAGTATTTCTGAAGATGTTTTAAAGGATGGTAGAAAGCTATATGAAAACGGATTGCCTGATGATGGATCTACTGCAGCTAATGAGGTGAATACCTCAATTTGGGGAAATACACCAATAAATCAGGCGTTAGTTTATGCGTTTGACACACAAGGCCAAGAACGTTTAAATCAAGATGTAGGGTTAGATGGATTAAATGATGCAAATGAGGCTGCTGTGTATACCCAGCCCGTAAGCCCAAATGATCCAGCAGGAGATAATTATACCTATTACTTAAATACTACAGGGTCAATTTTAGAGCGGTATTATAATTATAACGGAACTCAAGGTAATTCACCAGTAGATGTAACAGATACCAATAGGGGGTCTACGACACTGCCTGATGTGGAAGATCTGAATAGAGATAATACAATGAATACTATTGATAGTTATTATCAATATGATGTAAATATAACTCCTGGTTTAACACAAGGTGATCCGTTTGTAAGGGATACAAAAACAAAAACAGTAACATTACCTAACGGCACCTCAAAAGAAGTCCGATGGATTCAGTTTCGAGTACCTTTGCGAGGGTCTCATGCTCAGGCTATAAATGGTATTAATGATTTTAGATCAATACGTTTCATGCGTATGTTTTTAACAGGGTTCTCTGAAGATGTCGTATTGCGTTTCGGAACTTTAGATCTGGTTAGAGGTGATTGGAGGACCTATACTCAAACGTTAGATGGTGATGTTGATAACTCTACAGATCCTACTGACTTTGAATCTGGAGCTGTAAATAGCCAACAAAATTCAGGATATGTATTGCCACCAGGAATAGAACTTGAAGAATTGTACAATAACAATTCCGTATTACGTCAGAATGAACAATCATTATTATTGCGAGTTAAAGATTTAGAAGTCAAAGATTCTAGAGCAGTTTTTAAAGGGATCAACATAGATATGTTGCAGTTTAAAAAAATGCGCATGTTTATGCATGCTGAAGCATATGATGCATCTACACCCGTTGGAGAAAGAGAATTGTCTGGGTTTATAAGAATGGGGACAGATTTGGTACAGAATTATTATCAAATAGAAATGCCATTAGCTTTATCCACAGGCTCGTCTCCAAGCGCCGTATGGCCAGAAGAAAATGAATTAGATATTGAGTTGTCCGTACTTAAAAGAATAAAAGCAGCAAGTTTAGCAACTGGAACTCTAACAGATGTTAAGTACTATGATGTGGATACGGATGGTAATTTTGTAGAGTATACAGCTGTTGATGGTAACGGATTACCGACTACAGAAATTGGAGTGTCTACAAAATACAGAATCGCTATAAAAGGAAATCCAAGTTTGGGTAATATTAGAAACCTAATGCTTGGGGTAAAGAACAATACAAATCCGGCAGGGTTAAATAACGTGTCTGGAGAATTGTGGTTTAATGAATTGCGTCTGTCTGATATGGATAATAAAGGAGGGTGGGCTGCGTTATTAAGCGCTGATGCAAATATTGCAGACTTCGCAAATGTGTCAGCCTCTGGTAGACGTAGTACAATTGGTTTTGGTAGTTTAGAACAGGGGCCAAATGAGCGTAGTAGAGATGATGTAAAACAATATGATGTGGTAACTAACTTGAATATAGGTCAGTTGTTGCCTAAAAAATGGGGGATAAAAATACCATTTAATTATGGAATTGGTGAAGAAGTAATTACGCCTAAATACGATCCCTTATATCAAGATTTAGAACTGGAAACGATTATTGAAGAAGACCCTGATAATGAAGAGTTTTACAGAAATAGAGCTGAAGATTACACCAAACGTAAAAGTATTAATTTTATAGGTGTCAGAAAGGAACGTACCGGAAAAGCTAAACCAAGATTTTACGATGTAGAAAACTTCACAGCGTCATACTCATACAATCAGGTAAATCATCGCGACTTTGAAGTAGAAAACTACTTTGAGCAAAATGTTCGTGCAGGTTTAACTTATGGTCACGGATTTCAACAAAAATCACTTGAACCGCTTAAAAAGGCAAAATTTACCAATAAGAGCAAGTATTATAAAATATTGAAAGATATTAACTTTAATTTCTTGCCTTCAAACATTTCATTTAATACAAACTTTACACGATTGTATAACAAACAACGTTTTAGAGATGTTGATTTGGTTGTGGGTAGTATACCACTGCCAGATTTGTATAAGCGTAATTATATGTTTGACTGGCAATATAATATCAGCCATAATTTAACTAAAAAATTACAATTAAATTTTTCAGCAACACGAAGTAATATTGTTAAAAATTATATTGATAATGCAGGGTTTATTGATAATAATAATACTGTTTGGACTGGTTTTTTTGACACTGGAGAGGCTAATAGACACTCACAACAATTTCAGTTAAATTATGAATTGCCATTAGAAAAGCTGCCAATGTTTAGCTTTTTAAAATCAACATACTCTTACACAGGAGATTTCCAATGGCGCAAAGGATCTGACGCTTTAAGAACGGTACCAGAAAATGATGAATTTGGTAACCCAACAGGTAATACATTTAATATTGGTAACTCAATTCAAAACGCACAAACACATAATTTGAACGCTTCATTAGACATGAAGAAACTTTATAAGTATGTAGGTATTGAGAAGAAAAATTTTAAAAAGACTTTTGCAAGTAAATTAAAACCTAAAAAAGAGCGAAAAACTAGAAAGTTAGAGGCGCTAAAAGCTAAAGACTCATTGTCTGCTAATAAACAATTAACAGTAGACAAAAAGATTAAAAACTTGTTAGGTCAGTTGGTTGAAATTAGAACAAAAAGCAAGCAAAAGCCTAAAGCTAACTTTGCAAATAAAGCTTTTAACTTTGGGGTAGATGTGTTAACATCAATAAAGAAAATTCAAGCATCGTACACAGAAAATAACGGAAGTTATATTCCAGGCTATGTTAATGATGTTGGGTTTATCGGAACTTTAAAACCATCATTTGGGTATACGTTCGGATCACAATCAGATGATATACGGTATGAGGCTGCTAGAAAAGGTTGGTTGACGTTATACCCAGATTTTAACGAGCAATTTACGAGCAGTAAAAGCAAACAGTTAACGCTGTCAGCTAATGTAGAGCCTATTAAAAAATTAAAAATTGATTTAAATGCGAATAGAATGTATCAGCACAATTACACTGAAAATTACCGTGTAAATAATGCAGATGTTAATGGCTTAAATGGTAACTACCAAGCGTTAACACCAAATACATTTGGTAACTTTAATATTTCAACCATACTTATAAAAACGGCATTTAAAAACAGTGATGAAAATCAGTCTGAAGTTTTTGAGACCTTTAAAACCAATAGGAAAACAATAGCATTACGATTGGCAGAAAATGCAGGTGTAGATGTGAGTGATGTAAACAATTTAGATGCTGAAGGGTATCCAATTGGCTATGGTAAAACAAGTCAACAAGTTTTATTGCCATCATTTTTAGCAGCCTATTCTGGCAAGGATGCTAATAAAGAAAATACAGGAATATTTAGAGATGTGCCTTTGCCAAATTGGAATATTAAATACACTGGGTTAATGGATTTAGCATGGTTTAAAAAACGTTTTAAGCGTTTTTCTTTAGCACATGGTTATAAGTCAGGATATACAGTTAATCAGTTTAGAACCAATTTAGAGTTACAGGCAAACCCAGCCGATAACATTGATCAGGCAGGAAACTTAAAAAATGAAACAATTCTGTCAAATGTTAATTTAACAGAACAATTTAGTCCGTTGTTTAAGGTTGATTTAGAAATGAAAAACTATATCAGGCTAGGTGTAGAAATGAAGAAAGATAGAGCAATGTCATTAAGTTTTGATAATGGTTTGATGACTGAAATTAAAGGAAATGAATATGTGTTAGGCTTAGGGTATCGTGTGAAAGATTTGAAGTGGAAAACACGATTGTTAGGAAAAAAGCAAACGTTAAAAGGCGATTTAAACTTGAAAGCTGATGTATCCTTAAGGAATAATAAAACAATAGTTCGTTATTTGGATATTGATAATAATCAAATTACAGCCGGACAAAAACTGTGGGGAGGTAAGTTTACTGCAGATTACGCCCTAAGTAAGAATTTTACAACACTATTTTATTTTGATTATACCTTTTCAGACTCTGTAATTTCAACATCTTTTCCGCAAACAACTATGCGTGGAGGGTTTACATTGAGATATAATTTCGGAAATTAAAAATAAATGTAGGATAAATAACAACTAAAATATATTTTTGCACAATTACAAACACAAACAATATAACAATGAATTTTCCAGAAGAATTAAAATATACTAAAGACCACGAGTGGGTAAGAGTTGAAGGTGATACAGTAACTATTGGTATTACAGATTTTGCACAAAAAGAATTAGGAGACATCGTTTATGTAGAAGTAGATACATTAGATGAAACTTTAGACCAAGAAGAAGTATTTGGAACAGTTGAAGCTGTTAAAACGGTATCAGATTTATTCTTACCAGTTGCAGGAGAAGTTATTGAATTTAATGAAACCTTGGAAGATGAACCTGAAAATGTAAATACAGACCCTTATGGTGCTGGTTGGATGGTAAAGGTAAAAGTTTCAGATACAAGTCAGTTAGATGATTTATTATCTGTAACTGCGTATAAAGAATTGATAGGTGCTTAAAAAGCACCGTTGGTTTTTTTTGGCTTTAACATATACAGTTTTTGTATTTGTTATTAGCTTGATAAAAATCAATAAATCTATAAGTGTTAGTATATCAAACGTTGATAAACTAGTGCATGTTGGAATATATTTTTTATTCACGGTAGTTTGGTTTATCTATTTTGTAAAAAAAGATGCCAAGAGCTTGTTTTATAAAGGGGTTTTAAAGGCTTCAGTTTTAGCTTTTGTTACTGGAATAATTATTGAGTTTTTACAAAATCTAAACCCAAATGCACGTTCAGGCGACGTAAAAGATGTTATAGCAAATGTAATTGGTATAGCGTTAGCCGTGCTTTGTTTGTTTCAAATTAAAAAAACATCGAGCGTTAAATTCGATTAAATAGTTGTGAGTTTCATATATATTTGGTTAATTTAGCGTCTATAAATTAAATAATAATGGAATTAAAGAAAAACCCAAAAGCGGATATCAAAAAAAATAGTGCGTTTTATTACGCAGTAGCTATTGCCGCTGTTATGTTGATTACGTTTTTAGCACTTAATCATAAAACATACGATAAAGTTGATTTTGATATTGCGTCACTTGATATGGGTGATTTAGATGATGAAGAAATTCCATTAACTGAAATTTTACAAACACCACCACCACCGCCACCACCACCGGCAGCACCAGAAGTAATTGAAATAGTGGAGGATGAAGAAGAAATTGAAGAAACAGTAATTGAGTCTACAGAAACTGATGAAAACGAAGAAATCGTTGAAATTGAAGAGGTAGAAGTAGAGGAAATAGAAGAAGATGTTGAGGTGCCATTTCAAATTATTGAAAACGTACCTGTGTTTCCTGGATGTGAAAACAAAAAGAACAATACAGATCGTAAGAAATGTATGTCTGAAAAAATAGCGAAGTATGTGAATAAGAAATTTGACACAGATCTTGCTGCTGATTTAGGGTTAACAGGAAGACAAAAAATATTAGTTGCTTTTAAAATTGACAAAAAAGGTGATATTGTTGGTGTACGTGCAAGAGCACCACACCCTGCTTTACAAAAAGAAGCTGAAAAAGTAATTAAGTCATTACCAAAAATGAAACCTGGTAGACAAAGAGGTAAGAATGTAACTGTACCGTATTCATTACCAATAATCTTTCAAGTGCAAGATTAAGTATTTTAAGATATAGAAAAAAATCCTGAGCATTGCTCAGGATTTTTTTTTGGTACACTTATTGTGTTTTATAAGTTTAGAGAAGTTTTTTTTATGGAAAAACTTCTAGAGTAAATGTGCAACTAAAATTATAACCCATGAGATTAAATTCAAAATCATCAACAGAACGCGAACAAAAAGTAAAATTATCGCTAAGAGAAAAGAAACACCAGGCCAACTTACGCAAGAGTGGCGGACTTTATTTTCAAATTGGTTTAGTAGCAACACTGTTTATTTTCTTTGGGGTTTTTCAAATGAAATTTCATAAGAAAGAAGTAGTTGTTAATACAATAAAAATAACTGATACGGTTGAGCATATTACCAATATTCCAGATTTTATTATAGAAGAAGATATGCCAAAGTCCTCGGTTAAAACAGAAGAACAGCCCTATACAAATTGGACAGATCCAAAAATTGTAGATGACACTGCTCCTGATATTGAAACGGTAATTGATGATGAGCCAATTGTATTAGATAAGGCACCTTCAGTGTCAGATATTCATGTAGATGATTCTGGTGATGATCCTGCGATAGATACATTTCCAGTATCGTTGGTAAGTGAATTACCAATTTACCCTGGTTGTGAATCTTATGTTGATCAAAAAGAACAGTTAGAATGTTTTTCTAGTAAAGTTGCGAAACTTGTAAGTAGAAAATTTAATACGGATGTTGCATCAGATAATGGTATTACTGGAAAGCAAAAAATACTGGTGACGTTTATAATTAATACAAAAGGAGAGGTTGTTGATGTAAAAGCGCGTGCCCCACACCCAGAGCTTCAAAAGGAAGCTATTAAAGCGGTTAACACCTTGCCTAAAATGACACCTGCAAAACAAGGTTTCAAAACAGTTAATGTGACATATTCATTACCTATAATATTTGAAGTGCAATAAACTGTAAGATTCATACAGATAACTCAAATCCTGCTTTGGCAGGATTTTTTTATTTCAAAAAATGACATGATAAGTATTTGTTGTATTTTCGCGAGGATAAATAATAGAACATGAGATATTTCACATTAATCGTAACATTATTTTGTAATGTTTTACTTCAAGCTCAAAATTCAAACCCGTACGAAAAATACCCCGTTTTTGAAGCTTGTGCTACAGTAGAAATAGCTGAATTACCGACGTGTTTTGAAACTCAAGTACAGCAAGAGTTTTCTAACCTGTTTAAAATGCCTGAAATAGTTGTTAAGGATAATTATCAAGGACGAATGAGTGTTCTTTTTGAAGTGACAGCAGATGGTAAGTTTGAGCTTATTTACACAAAAGCACCGTATTCAGAATTAGAAGATGAGGTGAAAAGCGTGTTCAGTCAATTTCCAGTAATTAAGCCCGCAACATATGATGGAAAACCAGTGTATACGCAATATGCATTGCAAGTATTGTTGCCAACTATGGAATGGGTAAATTCAAAAACAGATAACTCTGATGTCCCGAAAAATAAATTAGAGGCGGCAGCTATGGAGTATGATAGTATAAAAAATTTAGGAGCTACAACTGTTGATAAATACAAGAGTGGCTTAAACATCCCGTTTACACATCAGAATTACGCAAAATTTGATTACAATATTAACGTTGTAGGTACAAACTCTCATACAGCGGTTAAGCCATATAGTTATGCTGATGTGTCAAAATATTATGATTTTGAAGCTAATGAAACCCTATTAAAGAAAAACAAGTCATCTTGGTTAGGTAGAAAATTTTGGAACGAACACTTAGTGTCTTTTAAAGGGAAAGATTATTGGTTTACTGCAGATGTGACAACAGATTTGCAATTAGGTAAAGATGCGCAAAGTGAATTGTCTTATACTTATAATAATACCAGAGCAGTTAATGTTCAAGGAGCTTTAGGAAAGAAAATTACTTTTTCAGCAGGCGTATATGAAAGTCAAGGGCGTTTTGCAGATTATGTTAATGCATATGCAGAAAGCATTAAGCCTGACGGCGGTAATCCGGCAATTGTACCTGGACGAGGAATTGCAAAAGAGTTTGGTGATGATTCGTATGATTATCCAATAGCTGAAGGGTATATTTCGTACCGAGCAAGTAAAATGTTTAACGCACAATTCGGGCATGGTAAAAACTTTATTGGTGATGGTTATCGATCGTTGTTTGTAAGTGATGCTGCAAGTCCGCATCCGTATTTAAAATTAAACACCTCTTTTTGGAAAATTAAATATACAAATACCTGGATGTGGTTAAAAGATGTGCGTCCAGAAGCAACCGTTGATGGTGCTTACGGAAGTAAGTATATGGCAACCCACTTTTTAAGTTGGAATGTGACAAAGAAATTAAATGTTGGTTTCTTTGAATCGGTGTTGTGGACTAATGATAACGGAAGAGGATTTGATGTTAACTATTTAAATCCGATTATATTTTATAGAGCTATTGAATTTTCTACAGGGTCAAGAGCAGGTAATGCCTTAATTGGTTTAAGCGGAAAGTATAAGTTGTCGAGTAAAATAAATATGTACGGGCAATTAATTATAGATGAATTTTCATCAAAAGACATCTTTGGAGGTGAACAAAGCTGGAAGAATAAACTAGGTTATCAAATTGGGTTGAAGTATTACAATGCGTTTAAAGTTAAAAACTTAATGCTTCAAGGAGAATACAATCAAGTTAGGCCTTATACATATTCGCACGATGAGCTAATGTTAAATTACGGGCATAACAACCAGTCTATGGCGCATTTGTGGGGTGCAAACTTTAGAGAGTTTATTGGTATAGCGCATTACAATTACAAGCGTTGGTATGGTATGGCGAAGCTGATTTATGGTCAGCGCGGTTTAGATACAGGAGACGGCGTGAGTTATGGTGGTGATATTTTTATGAATAATGATTTGCGCCCGTCAGATAACAATATCTCCTTGTTGCAAGGGAACACTACAAATGTGTTTATTGCCGATTTACAGGCAGGATATTTAGTGAATCCTGCTACTAATTTAAAAGCTTTTGTGAACCTAACACAACGTAGTTTTTCGCCAGAAAATGTCCCTGCAGATTTTGAAAAGAATACCACGTGGTTCAATTTAGGATTCAGAACAGATTTGTTTAATAATTATACTGATTATTAATTCAATAAAAAGCTGTAATTTCGCAGTCAATTTTTAAGTTTAGAAACTTGAGTACAACAATAGAACATACAGGTAAGCCCAATCTTTTTGAAGATTTTAAAGCTATTACAAAACACAGACTAGCAATAAGCGTTGTGTTTTCTTCTGTAGCCGGATATTTAATTGCCGTTGGAAGAGAAGTAGATTTTGTAGTACTTTCCATGTTGGCAATTGGAGGATACTGTATGGTTGGTGCGTCAAATGCGTACAATCAAATTATAGAACGCGATTTAGATAAATTGATGGATAGGACTAAAAATAGGCCAATCCCTTCAGGAACAATTTCTGTTCGTGCTGCATTTATAATAGCAACGCTATTAACGGTAATTGGTTTAGTGACACTTTACTTGATAAACCCTAAGTCGGCAATGTTTGGGGCGATATCTATTTTTATGTATGTGAGTTTGTATACACCGCTAAAAACCAAAACACCACTATCTGTTTTCGTTGGTGCTTTTCCGGGAGCAATACCGTTTATGTTGGGTTGGGTGGCTGCAACAAATGAATTTGGTATAGAGCCCGGCACCTTGTTTTTAATGCAATTTTTATGGCAATTCCCGCATTTTTGGGCAATAGGTTGGTTTTTGTATGATGATTATGAAAAAGCAGGCTTTTTTATGTTGCCAACAGGGAAAAAGGATAAAAATACCGCAGTTCAAATAATCATGTATACAATTTGGACAATTTTAGCGTCAATAATCCCAGTGTTCGGGTTTACGGGTGATTTAAAACTCTCAATAGTTGCTGCTACAATTGTGTTTTTATTAGGATTAGGAATGTTGTATTTTGCTATTTTACTCTTTAAAAGAATGGATGCAAAAACAGCGCGTCAATTAATGTTGGCAAGTGTGTCATATATAACCTTGCTGCAAATTGTTTATATCGTCGATAAATTTTTACAATAAGAAATGGATTTAACACAAGGTACAGAAATAGAGAAAATAGGGCGTGCTAAAAAAACTATGTTATGGTTTGCTATGATAAGTATGACAATGACATTTGCTGGTTTAACTAGCGCGTATGTTGTAAGTAGTTCAAGACCAGATTGGTTAAAGGACTTTGACTTGCCACCAATGTTATTATGGAGTACAATAGCTATCATAATAAGTAGTGTAACAATACATTTTGCAAAAAATGCTATTCAAAATGAAGCGCATAAGAAAGGGTTATTGTTGTTGCTTGCAACTTTAGTTTTAGGGATAATTTTTATTGGTTTGCAGTGGGAAGGATTTTCGTATATGGTAACTGAATCAGGGTATAATTTCACCGGACCAACGAGTAATGTGGTCATCTCATTCATTTATATTCTCGTAGCGTTGCACTTATTGCATCTGTTTTCAGGTATAATTGTGCTTTTAGTTGTAATTTATAATCATTACAAACAACGTTACAATAACAGGCAAACGCTTGGGTTAGAGCTAGGTGTGATGTTTTGGCACTTTTTAGATTTCCTTTGGGTGTATTTGTTTTTGTTTTTCTATTTCGTTAGATAAGAAAAATACTTATTTTTGTGTTTTCTGAAAAAATATATAATTTATAATTCAATAATAATAGTATGGGAGCTACAGTAAATGTAAATTCTGGACATGATACAAGTAAAGGTTTTGGTAAACCTTTTGAGATCAGTTATGGTAAAATGATGATGTGGTTTTTCATCTTGTCAGATGCCTTAACATTCTCTGGTTTCATTGTTGCTTACGGATTTTCTAGATTTAAATTTATACAAGAATGGCCAATTGCAGATGAGGTGTTTAATCACTTTCCGTTTTTACACGGTGTAGATGCGCCAATGTATTACGTTGCTTTGATGACGTTTATCTTAATTGCATCATCTGTAACTATGGTATTAGCTGTTGATGCTGGGCACCACATGAAAAAGAACAAAGTTATTACTTATATGTTCTTAACTATTATTGGAGGTCTTATTTTCGTTGGATCACAAGCTTGGGAGTGGAAAAACTTTATTGCTGGTGGATACGGAGCTGTAACAACTAAATCAGGTAAATTATTACAATTTACAGATGCAGAAGGACACAGAGTTCGAATGAATACTTTTGTTGTGGCATCTGCTACAGATAGAGTACAGCATGAGGCAAGTAAAGGATTGTGGCATGTGTCTGGAGAGGCTTTGCCGCCTTATGCGATGAAAGATGTTGTTGCGTCATTTGCTGCAAGACCAGATTTACGTGTAAGAACACAGCAATTAACTGAAACTGGTGAAAAAACAGTTTTATCAAGAGAGGCCTCAATAGAAGTGTTGAATAAAGGTGTAAGAAGTGTTGAGGGGGCTAATTTGATTGAAAATGAATATGGCCACCCATTATTTGCAGATTTCTTTTTCTTTATTACTGGATTTCACGGATTTCACGTATTCTCAGGAATCGTTATTAATATTATCATATTCATCAATGTGATTTTAGGAACTTACGAAAGAAGAGGGCAATATGAAATGGTTGAAAAAGTTGGATTGTACTGGCACTTTGTAGATTTAGTATGGGTATTCGTATTTACATTCTTCTACTTAGTTTAAAAAATAAAATTAGTTAACGACAAAATATATAGCAATGGGACACGAAGTTAAACCTATTTTTGGAGGATTAATTAAACCAAAAACAAATACTAGCAGAATCTGGATGGTATTTTGGTTATTATCTGTAGTAACTATTATTGAAGTTATTTTAGGTATTATCAAGCCAGAATCATTAGTTCATAACAGATTTGTTGGAATGAAATTGTTGAACTGGATATTTATTATCTTAACAATTTATAAAGCATATTATATTACATGGGCATTCATGCACATGGATGGCGAGAAAAAATGGTTCAGACGTTCTGTTGTATGGACTGGAGTTTTCTTAATCATGTATCTAGCTTTTATCGTATTGGTAGAAGGTGGTTATATTTATGATATCATGACAGCTTCATTTATCACAAAAGACTTTTAATATCACATAGATATTTAACATTAAAAAAGACGGTTATTATAACCGTCTTTTTTATTTTTGCATAGTTTTAAAATCAATATTTTGAATAAGAAAAACCTTGTACTCGCGCTTTTATTTGTCTGCCCAATAATCATTTATTTGTTTTTTGCTACAGGCGTCTATAATTTTTCTAGTCTGCCAATAGTGTCCCAAAATGTATCCGAGGTGACGGCTTTCAAAAGTCTAAAAGGAAATTCAGTTCAGTTAAAAAACAAATTGACTGTATTAGGCTTTTTGGGTAGTGACTTGTCTGACAGAAAAATAAATGTATACAACTTGCACGAAGAAATCTATAAAGGCATTCATAGTTCTGATGAAGATTTTCAAATGCTAATGTTGATGCCAAATGGCACAGAGCCTCAAATAAGAGAAATTATTACGGAACTATCACGATATGCAGAAATTGATAAATGGGAATTCGCATTTGGAACCCCAGAAGCTATTCAGTCCGTATTTAAATCATTACACACAGCATTGCCTTTAGATGAAAATTTAGGAACTAATTATGTGTTTATTGTAGATAAAGAGCAAAATTTACGTTGTGCTGACGATAAAGATTTTAACAATATCCATGGCTATGATGCAACATCAGTTTCGGTATTGCACAAAAAAATGGATAACGATGTAACGGTGTTGTTGTTTGAATACAACGCAGCATTAAAGAATAATTATAAAATAAACAGAAGAGATTCGTTTTTAAAGATAAATCAAACGGAAATTAGAGATGAAAAATAAGTCATATATAGGAATTACATTTATTATTCTGATCTTCGGGATTTTTGCAGTACCAAAGATTATTGATAGAGTAACTAATGATAAAGTACTTGATGGTAACAGGTTAAATACCGTAAAACGTGGTGTAACTACATCTGAAGGTAGTTCTGAATTAACTAAATTCGGGAAAGTGCCTGATTTTAAGTTCATAAACCAAGATAGTATACCGGTAGACAATTCATTTTTTGAAGATAAAGTGTACGTTGTGGAATTCTTTTTTACAACATGTCCAACCATTTGTCCAATTATGACGCAAAACATGTTGCAAATTGAATCTGCTTTTGGTGATTTGGATAATTTTGCAATTGCATCATTTACTATTAACCCTGAGCACGACACGCCATCTGTATTAAAAAATTATATGGTTGACCACGGTATCAAGTCAAAAAATTGGCAAATGCTAACAGGTGATGAATCGGCTATTATGGCGTTATCAAATAAAGGATTTGATATGTATGCGGCCGCAAAAGAATTGGCTCCAGGTGGTTTTGAACATTCAGGGATGTTCGCGTTGGTAGATAAAAATGGCGTTATTCGTTCAAGGCAAGATGAGTTCGGAAATCCGATTTTATATTACAGAGGAATCACGGAAACTAGTAAAGACGAAGCTGGAGATGTAATTGACACATCATTGCATCAAATTACAGAATTGAAACAAGATATTCTTAAATTATTAAAAGAAGACTAATACATTAAATATGGAAGATCAAACTACCTTAGAACAAAAATATAACAAATGGATTTGGCTATTATCAATAGTTATTCCTTTAGCTGTAGCTGCCTTGTTTGGGGTCAATTTAAAGCGCCTAGGTTTTGATGTTGAACCATTAACTTTTCTCCCGCCTATTTACGCAACAATAAATGGATTTACAGCCATTGTGTTAGTGTTAGCTGTGGTAATGATTAAAAAAGGTAATCGCGTAGCTCATGAGCGCTTAATGAAGTTGGCAATTGCATTGTCGGTTTGTTTCTTGTTATTATATATCGGGTATCATATGACATCTGAGTCTACCAAATATGGTGGGGACGGTGTAATTAAGATTGTCTATTATTTTATATTAATATCACATATTGTATTATCAATAGCTGTTATACCATTAGTGTTAATTACATATGTTAAAGCGTTGTCTAAACGTTTTGATAAGCATAAGAAAATTGCAAAAATCACATTTCCATTATGGCTATATGTTGCTGTAACTGGAGTAGTAGTATATCTGATGATTTCTCCTTATTACGTGTCATAATGAAAAAACAACTATTATTTTCCGTTTTTATTTTGGTGTCTTTTGTGGCAAATGCACAGTGTGCCATGTGTAGAGCGCAATTAGAAAGTATGGATGATAATTCCTTAGCTGAAAGTGTTAATGATGGTATTGTCTATCTTATGGCTGTACCTTATATTCTTGTAGCTTTTGTAGCATTTATGATTTACAGAAGTTTTAAAAACAAAAAAACAATAACGCATTGATATATAGTTAGTTAGGTTTAATTTTCGTAACTTGTGTCTGCTTTCCAAATCTACTTTTCTTGTTTAGAATACCTCTATTTATCTTCTGTTTTTAGTAGAGTTATTTGGTATTAATTATTAAAGTTTATGTCATGGGAAAAATTAAAATTTTAATGTTAGTTGTAGTGTCTTTACTGCTAACAAATTCGTGTTATGATGATGAGGGGGTCACTAGTGTTGAGTCAGGGGCAAAAATTGCTAAGCAAAAAGGTGTCACATTAAAGTTTGGTAGGTATTTTGGAAAGTGTCAGGGGAACTTATGTGTAGAAATTTTTATGTTGCAAGAAAACAAATTAAGAGAAGATATATCTGATACTTATCCGCTTTCAAATCAATTTTATAAAGGTGTTTTTGTTCCTGTAAAAGGAGTGTCGAACATAAGTACTGAAGAGTTGTTGTTAGAATTTCCGATCAAACTTCTGGAGACTAAAGCAACCTATAATAGAATAGGGATGCCAGATGCTGGAGATTGGGGTGGTATATATGTTGAGTATGAAGATTATGAACACCATAAACAGTTTCTAATAGATTTAAATACTAATAATATTCCAAAATATTTAAAAAGTTATGTCTATCTAATAGATGAAAAAATTAATGAAATAGGAGATGTAAATAATCAAAATTAAAAAATAAGAGCCTTATAATAATAGAGCACTTCAGTTGTTAAACTCCACATCTGAAGTGCTTTTGTATTTATCTATATCTTTTTTAGTTTCTACTGTAACAAATTTATGATTGATTAGTCTAATAACTAAAGTTGCAAAAAAAAAGCAAAACGAATACATCAATCAAATGTTAGAAATTAAACAACTACACAAGTCTTACCCAATAGGTGATTCCAGTTTACATGTTTTAAAAGGAATAGATTTATCTGTTAAAGAAGGTGAATTGGTTGCTATTATGGGGTCGTCTGGTTCAGGTAAATCTACATTATTAAACATCATTGGTATGCTTGATGAAGCAGATGATGGGCAATATGTTCTTGATGGTGTCACAATTAAAAACCTAAACGAGAAAAAGGCGGCAGTATATAGAAATAAGTTTCTTGGGTTTATTTTTCAGTCTTTTAACTTAATTAATTATAAAAACGCTGTTGAAAATGTGTCTTTACCATTGTACTATCAAGGTGTTGGGCGAAAAGAGCGTCAGGAGAAAGCAATGTTCCATTTAGAAAAAGTAGGTTTAAAAGATTGGGCAAAGCATTTGCCTAATGAATTATCTGGAGGGCAGAAACAACGTGTGGCAATTGCAAGAGCCTTAGCGGCAGATCCAAAATTGTTATTAGCAGATGAACCTACAGGAGCATTAGATACAAAAACTTCTTATGAAATAATGGACTTCATTCAAGAATTAAATGATGAGGGAAAAACCATACTAATAGTAACTCATGAAGAAGATATTGCTAATATGTGTAAACGTGTGGTACGACTAAAAGATGGTGTAATATTAGAAGATAAATTTATAAACCAAGTAAGAGCGTCACAATATGTTTGATTTAGATCTTTGGAGAGAAATATTTCAGAGTATCAGTAAAAACAAGCTTAGGAGTATGCTTTCAGGTTTTACGGTTGCCTTTGCTATTTTATTATTTACCCTGCTTTTTGGTATTGCCAACGGTTTAGAGAATACTTTTAATAGCTTTTTTAAAGACGATGCTCAAAACTCCATATTTGTACAGTCAGGAAGAACAACAAAGCCCTACAGAGGGTTCAAGTCTGGTAGAACTATCCAGTTTAAAAATGAAGATTTTGATTATATAAAAGATGAGTTTGATGACAAAGTGCAATACATCACATCTCGTGTGTATAAAAACTTGCCAGCAACATATAAAAATGAAAAAGGATCTTATCAGGTTCGAGCTGTTCATCCAGACCACCAATACCTAGAAAAGACACAAGTTTATGAAGGACGCTACATAACCACAAAAGATTTACAAGAAAAATCTAAAGTAATGGTTATTGGCCGATTGGTAGAAGAAGATCTGTTTTCTAAAACAACTGCACTGGGTAAATATGTGAATTTAGGAGGTATCCAATACAAAGTCGTAGGTATTTATCGTGATGATGGAGGTGATAATGAAGAACGCATGATTTATTTGCCAATAAGCACCGCCCAAAGAATTTATGGTAATAACGACTATATTGACCAAATAAACCTGACGTATAATCCGGAAATGAGTTTTGATCAGGCCTTATCTTTCAGTAGTTTGTTAACCAAAAAATTAAAAGACAAGTTTGATGTGTCGCCAAGAGATCAGCGTGCAGTTCGGGTTAGAAACATGGCTGAAGCATCTAAAGGAGTTAATCAAATGACCTCTGTGCTAGGCGTGTTAATTGTCATTATAGGAATGGGAACATTAGTTGCAGGTATTGTTGGTATAGCAAACATCATGATTTTTGTAGTAAAAGAACGTACTAAAGAACTAGGAATTAGAAAAGCATTAGGCGCTCAACCAAAATCAATAGTTACAATGATTATGTTAGAGTCAATTTTGGTAACGTCATTGGCAGGATATTTTGGATTATTAATTGGTATGGGGGTTTTAGAGCTGATAGGAGATAGTTTAAAAGAGTATTTTATTACCAATCCAAGTGTGAGTACAAGTTTAATAGTTACGGCCACAATAATATTAATTATTGCAGGTGCAATAGCAGGGTATTTGCCAGCAAAACGTGCGGCAAGCATCAAACCAATTGTAGCACTAAGAGACGAATAGTATGTTTAGATTTTTAGTAGATAGAGATTCTTGGCAAGAAATATATGATAGTCTTAGCAAGAATAAGTTTAGAACAATCATTACAATGATTGGGGTTTGGTGGGGAATTTTATTGCTAATTGGGCTTTTGGGAGCTGCTAGAGGAATGGAAAATTCTTTTAACAGGTTGTTTGGTGATTTTGCAACAAATAGCGTGTTTATTTGGGGGCAATCTACCAGCATGCCATTCAAAGGTTTTCAAGAAGGGAAAAGCGTTCGTTTAACACTACAAGACGCTAAAGCTGTAGAGCAAGAAGTAGAAGGTATAGAGTTTGTAGTGCCAAGAAATCAAACAGCCGCAACTGTGATAAGAGGATTTCAATCTGGAAGCTTTAGAGTTAACGGTGATTACCCGTTATTAGATAAAGTACAGAAAAGTAAATTGGTTCATGGGCGGTTCATTAATCAAAATGATATTGAAGGAAAAAAGAAAATAGTTGTTATATCAGAAGACTTATACAAGCAATTGTTTGAAAAAGATGAAGATGCCATTGGCCAATTTATTCAAATAAACAGTATCAACTTTAAAGTTGTAGGAATGTTTGAAACAGGTTCAATGAATATGGGGCCATCTTCAGATATGCATATTCCTTTTACAACTTTTCAACAAATATATAATAAAGGAGAAGATATTGGCTGGATGATGTTAACTGGAAAACCAGAATACGACATCAAACAAATAGAAATGGACGCCAAGTTATTGCTCAAAACCTTAAATAAAATACACCCTGAAGATAAGCGCGCTTTTGGAAGTTTTAACCTAGGTAAAGAGTTTAAAAAGTTCACAGGATTTTTAGTTGGAATGCAGTTTCTAACATGGTTTGTTGGTATTGCTACTTTAATAGCAGGAGTTTTTGCAATTGGTAATATTTTACTAATTACAGTAAAAGAACGCACTAAAGAAATAGGTGTTAGAAGAGCTTTAGGGGCAACACCATTTGAAATTAAACGTCAAATAGTAATGGAGGCAGTATTGTTAACGTTAGTTGCTGGATTAATAGGAATTATTTCCGGAGGATTAATTTTAATGGCTATTGATGCAGCATTTGGGCAAGGTGAAGACGCAGCACTTGTAAATGCATCCGTATCCATACCTGTTGTTTGGTTGGCTTTAGGAATATTAATAATCTTAGGAACATTAATAGGGTTAATTCCGGCAAATAAAGCTACAAGTGTTAAGCCAATTGATGCCTTAAGAGAAGAGTAAATAAGTGAATAATAGAAATCAATTCAAATAGAAGTTTTAAAATTAAAAGTAATGAGTAAAGGACTAAAAATAGCATTAGCAGTAGTAGGACTTGGTTTGTTGGTAGTTGTAATGAAATTTTTTGCAGATAAAAATTCAAAAGCATCTGTAGAGTATAAAACAGAGCAGCCATTTAAAGCAAGTATTACAACCAAAACTGTAGCAACAGGAAAGGTTAATCCGGAAGAAGAAATTGAGGTAAAACCTCAAATCTCTGGTATTGTTTCAGAAATTCTTGTTGAAGAGGGTGATTTGGTTAAAAAAGGACAATTATTAGCTAAAATTAGAGTTGTGCCAAATGCACAGAATTTAGCGAGTGCTCAAAGTAGAGTACGTTCAGCTAGATTGTCTTTTGATAATTCTAAAGTGGTGTTTGATCGTAACAAAGAGTTGTTTGAAAAAGGTATTATTTCTAAACAAGATTTTGAAAATAGCGAACTCACATATAACCAAGCACGACAAAGCTTGAATCAAAGTCAAACCGATTTTCAAATTATTAAAAAAGGAGCTGCAGCAGGTTCTGAATCTGCAGCGAACACTAATATTGTTGCTCAAATTTCAGGAACGATACTAGAAATTCCTATTCGTGAAGGAAATCAAGTTATTGAAAGTAATAATTTTAATGCTGGTACAACTATTGCTACTATTGCAGATATGAGTAAAATGATTTTTGAAGGAAAAGTTGATGAAGCTGAGGTAGGGAAACTAAAAGAAGGGAGAGAAATAATGGTAAAGTTAGGTGCTATTGAAAAGAAAGAATTCCCTGCTAAGTTAACATTTGTAGCGCCAAAAGGTAAAGAAGAGTCTGGTGCTGTTCAGTTTACGATTAAAGCGGATGTGAATATTGGCGATGATACGTATGTAAGAGCTGGCTATAGTGCAAATGCAGAAATTGAATTAGAAAAAAAAGATTCAGTATTTTCAATAAAAGAATCGTTATTACAGTTTGATAGGTTAACAGAAAAACCATTTGTAGAAATAGAAAAAGAAGATCAGAAGTTTGAAAAAGTAGATGTCACTCTAGGGATTTCAGATGGAATTAACGTAGAGATTTTAGATGGGTTAAAAGATGGAGATAAAATTAAAGTTTGGAACAAAGCTTCAAAAGATAACGAAGATGAAGATAAGTAATACACTTCAAAGAAAAATGAAAAAAAGTATACTAATTTTAACTGTGTTTGTTGCATCATTTTCTTTTGCGCAAGAAAAACAATGGACTTTAGAGCAGTGTGTAAATCATGCAATTGAAAATAACATTTCAGTAAAACAAACTGAGTACAATACATTAACTAGTGAAGAGAATTTAAAAGCTTCAAAAGGACAGTTTTTGCCTTCGTTAGCGGCTAGTTTCTCTCAGTCTGTAAGTTATGGTAGTGCTGAGTTGTTTCCTGGAACCTTTGTAGATAGAACGTTTCATTCATCTAGTGCATCGGTGAATGTTTCTCAAACGATTTTTAATGGTTTTAGAACAACAAATTTATATAAACAATCTAAATTAAATTTAGAGCAAAGTAAATTTGAGTTGGCAAAAATTAAAGACGATATTACTTTAAACGTGGTTAATAGTTATTTAAATGTACTGTTTAATAAAGAAAATTTGAGCACAGCACTTTTTCAATTACAGTTTAGTAAAAAACAGTACAAAAGAGTTCAGGAACTAGTAGATTCTGGTGTAAGTCCTAAAGGTGATTTGTTAAATATTGAGGCAACTTTAGCAAATGATGAACAAACAGTTGTTGCAGCAGAAAATAACTTAAATTTAGCTAAATTAAGTTTGGCGCAATTACTTCAAGTATCTTCAACAGGCTTTAATGTTATTAACATTGAAGTTGATGAGCCTTCAACAACATTGTTGTATAAAGATAGTAACTCAATTTATACTATTGCAGAGTCTGAACGAAATGAAATTAAGTCCGCTGAAAAAGCAATTGAGATTTCAGAATTAGGAACTGTGATTTCAAGAGGCGGATACATGCCATCATTGAGTTTTAATTATGGGTTTAACTCCGGTGCAAATTTTTCAAATTTAAATTCATCAAACTCATTCGTTCAACAAATGAACGATAATAAAGGGCATAATATAAGCTTGCGTTTGAGTATTCCAATCTTTTCAAGGTTTCAGAATAAAACATCTGTGAGTAAAAGTAAAATACAAGAAGAAAAGGCAAGACTAAACTTAGAGCAGGCAAAATTAACGCTCTATACTAATATAGAGCGTGCATTTTTAGATGTAAAAGCTGCATTAAAGTCGCACGAAGCGGCTAAAAAATCATTAGTTGCTCAGCAGTTGTCTTTAGAAAATACGCAAGGACGTTTTAGCATAGGTATGGCAAATGCGTTTGATTTAGATCAAGAACGAACAAAACTAGTAAATGCTAAAGCATCACTTACAAAAGCAAAATATGATTTTGTGTTTAAATCTAAAGTGTTAGATTTTTACGCAGGTAAATCATTGTTAGAGTAATTTTAAAACTCATTTTTTTAAAACCACTATTTGTATTTTATAACAAATAGTGGTTTTTTTTTATTTAAGGAATACAGAAGTCGTTAGAATTGTCGATTTTTGCTTTAAATACATTCGCTTTGATTTACATTTTACAAATAGAAACATCAACAACCAATTGTTCCGTAGCGCTATCAGAAAACGGAAAAACTGTTGCTGTGCAGGAAGTTAGTAATGGCTATTCGCATGCTGAAAACTTACATGTGTTTATTAAAGAAGTGCTTAAAAAGTGTCATCTGGAGTTTACAGATTTAAATGCTATAGCGGTTAGTAAAGGGCCAGGGTCTTATACAGGTTTAAGAATAGGTGTTTCGGCGGCTAAAGGACTTTGTTTTGCTTTAGATATCCCGCTAATTGCATTAGAAACTTTACAAATTTTGGCACAACAGATAACTATTGATGCTAATTTTATAGTTCCTATGATTGATGCTAGACGTTTAGAAGCGTATACAAAAGTGTATGATTCTCAGTATAATTCAGTTAGAGAGATTGAAGCGGAAATATTAAACGAAACTTCATTTTTAGACTATTTAAGTAAAGGTGTTGTGGTGTTTGTGGGTAATAAAACAGACAAAACAAAAGAGATAATACAGCATGAGAATGCTCGTTTTGTTGACAGTGTGCCTTCGGCTAAGAATATGAGTGCGTTAGCGTACAATAAATTTAAAATAAGCGACATTGAAGATGTCGCTTATTTTGAACCTTATTATTTAAAAGATTTTTTAATTACTCCTGCGAAAAAGAAGATTTAGTTGAGACTGTCTGTTCTATTTGTAATATACGTCTTTTCAGTTCCTTAATTTCATTTTCTTGATGCTCAATAATGGCTTGTTGCTCTTGCGTAGCTTTTACTAAAGGGACAACAAACTCAGCATAACGCAGTCCGTAATGGGACTCATCGTTTTGTGGTTTGTCAACTCCATGGAAGTTAAAACCAACAGATTTTGCAGCTTGCTCAACTTCTTGAGCAATAAAACCAGTTTGGATTTCTGCAGCTTTTACTTGTTGGGCCTCTAATAAACGAAATTCCTCTGGAGTTTTATTAAATTTAGCAATGGCAGCTATATTTAAATTATATGATACTGGGCGTAATTTTTTTATAAATTCAATACCAACAATGTCTTCCTTTATATTAGTTTTAAATCTTCCGTCAGATATGTTTGTCCAACCTGCGTAGCCACCAATACTTGTAACGTCTGAGTTTCCTAGTCTTATTTGATTACTTGCGTTAATAGCAGTACCGTAGCCTAGGGCAGTACTGTTTTGATAATTAGTTCCTGAATAAAAGGCGTTCGTTCCGTTAGCTGTGTTGTAAGAGCCAGTGGTGTTCTCTTTTAAAGCATTTGTTCCATTGGCGGTATTATAAGCACCTGTAGTGTTCTCTTTTAAAGCACATACTCCATTAGCGGTATTTCTTTCTCCAGTATCGTTGTGTAGTAGGGCATAATACCCAATAGCTGTATTCTTGTTACCAGTAGTGTTTCTTCTTAAGGCAGATGCGCCATTAGCGGTATTCCTCTCTCCGGTGGTGTTATCTTGTAGAGAAAAATACCCACTAGCGGTATTTCTATCTCCAGATGTGTTTTTGTTAAGAGAATTATAGCCAATACCAATATTTCTGTTATCAGTTTTATCATCTAAAGTACCGGCGCCAATTCCTAAAAAAATAGAAGAACCGTTGTTGCTCCCATCCATATCAGATTTTCCATCCATTAAATCATTGACTCTATGTTTGTCCAGGGAAACCCAAGAGTTGGTTGCTGCGTTGTCCCAATAATAAAAACCAGGATTATGTGCGCCGCTTGTAGTTGTTAAATATACTAACATGCTGTGTTGATTAGCAGTAGGTGGAGTTGCTGGAAAAGCATTTATCCTTGGGATTAAAATACCATCGGTGTTTGTGGGTGTTGCTGTGTTAGTAGAAATAATCTCTAATTGCGCATTAGGAGATGTGGTGTTAATTCCTACTTGTGCAAAAAATATAAGTGGTGAGAATATGAATAAAATGTATAATGCCTTCATGTTGTTAATGTGTTTGAATGTATTTCAAGAAATTTTTATGCCACAAATTTACAAATTATAATAAAAGTAAAGATATTTTTCGTTGAAGCGTGAGTATTAACGTTTTTTGGTTAGATAGGTATTATCAATACAGTTTGTTTTTGGTTTAAGTTGATTAACTCAGCCAAAAAAAGCGGTATAAAACCGCTTTTTTAAAATTATATGAAGTGTGCTTATTTTTTATGAATTTCAACAGAGTGTGGGTAAGGAATTTCAATTCCTGCAGCGTCAAGCGCAAGTTTACAGTTTTCCATTGTACCAAAATACACATCCCAATAATCTGCTGTTGTTGACCATGGTCTTACAGCAAAATTAACAGAACTATCTGCTAGTTCTGACACATTTACTGTTGGAGCAGGATCATTTAATACTTTCGGGTTGTCAGTTAGTACTTTCATTAAAACTTCTTTAGCTTGTTTAATGTCTTCATCATAACCAATACCAATAGTTAAATCTACTCTTCTTGTACCTTCAGATGAATAGTTAACAATATTACCATTTGATAATGTACCGTTAGGGATAATAATTTCTTTATTTGAAAGTCCAACTAATTTTGTGGTAAAAATTTCAATTTCCTTTACAACGCCAATTTCTCCTTGGGCTTCAATTAAATCACCGATTTTAAAAGGTTTAAAAATCATAATTAATACACCACCGGCAAAATTAGATAAAGATCCTTGAAGAGCAAGTCCAACAGCTAAACCTGCAGAAGCTAAAATAGCGGCAAATGAGGTTGTTTCTATGCCAAGTGCTCCTAAAATTGTGACTATTAATACAATTTTTAAAGACCAGCCTAATAGGTTAAGAAGAAATTTTTGTAGGCTTTTTTCATAGCCTCTTTTTTCCATCATTTTACCAGCTTGTTTTAAAATGTTTTTGATAGCCCAAGACCCGATAATCCATATTAAAATGGCACCGATTATTTTTGGTCCAAATTCACTTAAAAAATCTATTCCCTTATCAATCCACATGCCAGCTTCATTTTGTACTGATTCTAATTCGTTTGTTTGCATTTAAAATTTAATTATAGTTAATTGTTTAATGTTATAATACAAAAAGCACTCAAGTTGTGAGTGCTTTTTGTAAGGTAAAATGTAATGATTATTTAACTTCAAACGTAAGTTTAAGGTTAACTCTGTAATCAGTAACTTTTCCATCTTTTACGCTAGCGCTTTGATCTTGAACGTATACTGATTTAATGTTTTTTACAGACTTAGAGGCATGAGCCACTGCTTTAGCAGTAGCATCTTCCCAGCTTTTTTCTGAGTTAGATAGAACTTCAATGACTTTTAAAACGGCCATAATAATTTATAATTTATAAGGTTAGTATTACCGTAAACTTAAGAAAATTATGCGTTAATAGCAATAACTGAATTGATTTTACCTGGAATCAATTCTTTTAAAGTTGCTTCAATACCATTTTTTAATGTTACAGTTGAAGAAGGGCAACCACTACAAGCGCCTTGTAAAATAACTTTCACTTCTTTTGTAGTCTCATCATACGATTGAAACATAATGTTTCCCCCGTCACTTGCTACAGCAGGCTTGATGTACTCATTTAAAACGTTCACTATTTCAGTTGAAACGTCGTCTAATTCATCAATATTTAAATTAATTTCAGGAGCAACTTCCTTTTGAGGTTTTTCTATTGTAACGTCAATAATTGTATTGCCTTCAGCTATAAAGTTTCTGATTTCTTCTCGTAAATCATTAGCGATGTCATTCCATTCAGCAAGATCATATTTGTTAATAGACACATAGTTTTCGTCAATAAATACTTCTTTTACAAAAGGGAAGTGAAACAATTTTGCTGCTAAAGGAGAAATTTTAGCATCATCAATATTTTTAAATTCAAAAATACTATCAACTAATTTTTTGTTGGCAACAAACTTCATTACTGAAGGGTTTGGTGTGCTTTCGGCATATACTGTTACAGCTACTTTTTTGCTGGCAATATCATTGTCAACTACAGCTTTTCCAGAGTTAAGAAATTCTTTTATTTGATCTGCGACATCAGATTCTATGGTGTCCCACTCAACGATATTATATTTTTCAATAGCTACAAAGTTACCAGAGATGTATATTTTTTTTACAAATGGTAAGTAAAAAAGCTCTTTAGCTAATTGTGAGTTGCTTGCTTCGTCAATATTATTAAATTCAAAATTCTGATGCTCTGTTAAGAAGTGATCTGATTCAAATTTTACAATGTTTGGAGACGAAGTCTTAACGATTGCTATTGTATGAGTTTTCATATTTTTTTTTGCAAAAATAAACAATTACTTATTTGTATGACCATTATAAGAATAATAATTTGGTTAGGAGATAATAGAAATACAATAGATAATATTCAAAATTTATAGGGGTACTTTTCTAAATTTTTCTATATTTGGAAATTATAGATTATCCCATATATTAAAGAAAAGCAATATTTGTAATAACTGTTGCTAGAAATGACATTTGAAAATGATAAAAAAATTTTACTTTCTCATCGCTTTGTTTTTAGTTTTTGAAACTAATGCACAAGAAGGAATCCCGGTATATTCAGACTATTTAACTGATAATTTATATTTGATTCACCCTTCAATGGCTGGAGCTTCAAACTGCTCTAAGTTAAGGCTTACAGGGCGCCAGCAATGGTTTGGTGTTGAAGATGCACCGAGTTTAATGACTGCAAGTTTTAATACAAGGTTTGACGAATATGCACCTTCTGCGGCAGGAATTATTTTATTTAATGATAAAAATGGGTACCATTCACAAACTGGAGCTTATTTAACATATGCTCACCATATCATGTTGGGAAGAAATACAATTGATTTAAATCAAGTGTCATTCGGTTTAAGTGTGGGGTTAATTCAAAGTAGATTAGATCAAACAGAATGGGATTTATTATGGAATGGTGGTAACAGTTTCGGAACCCCAGATCCTTTAGCAACAGGCAATAATGTAAATTCAAACACATACTATAATGTTGATTTTGGAGCATCATATCATTTCTTAGACTTTTATGCACACATTACTATTAAAAACTTAATGGGTACTGCGAGGAAATTATATTCTGAGCAAGAAAGTTCTAACTTACAACGTTTTTTAATCTCAATGGGTTATGTGTTTTCTACACTTAACAGTGACTGGTCTGTAGAACCGTCTGTAATGTTTAATCACGTGTCTGAAACTCAAGAAACTCAATTTGATGTGAATGCTAAAGTGTATAGAAAAATGGATTTTGGTAAAGTATGGGGAGGAGTATCATACAGAAGAAGTTTAGATGGTGCTGAATATGCCACTCAAAACGGTTCTGCTGAAGGACAAAAATTACAATACATTACACCTTTTATTGGTGTTAATTATAACAAATACATGTTTGGGTATACGTATTCTCATCAAACAGGACAAGTTCAATTTGACGGAGGATACCACCAAGTTACCTTAGGGATTAACTTGAATTGTAGACCAGAGAAATACGACTGTAATTGTCCTGGTATAAACTAAAATTAAGTTAAAAACTTATATATAAATGCTCGTTTTAACGGGCATTTTCTATTTAAATAAGCTTATGGTTATAAAAGAAGTAAGAGGGAAGTTTCCGCAAATAGGAGATGATTGTTTTATTGCAGAAAATGCTACACTAGTTGGAGATGTTCAAATGGGTAGCCAATGTAGTGTGTGGTTTAATGCCGTATTGCGTGGCGATGTACATTATATTAAATTAGGCAATCGTGTAAATATTCAAGATGGAGCCATTGTTCATTGTACCTATAAAAAATACCCAACGGTAATAGGAAACAACGTTTCAGTAGGTCATAATGCCATAGTTCATGGTTGTACCATTCACGATAATGTTTTAATAGGTATGGGAAGTATTGTAATGGATAATTGTATAGTTCATTCTAACTCTATAGTTGCTGCTGGTGCAGTTGTAACTCAAAATACCGTAATAGAATCTGGTAGCATTTATGCAGGGATTCCTGCTAAAAAGGTGAAAGACATCTCTAAAGAGCTAAGTTCTGGTGAAATTGATAGAATTGCTAAAAACTATGTAACGTATTCGGGGTGGTATAAATAAGAAAATTTTAAGAAATGATATGAGTTACTTCACCATATTTTAATTATTTTTGTATCATGAAGTTAAAAAGAAACTTAGCTGTAATTTTTGCATGTTATTATATAATGATATGTGTTGGGTTAACATTAACCGTGCATTTTTGCGGTGGTATGTTGGCTAGTGTTTCTACAATGACTCAAGTTGAGGTTTATGAAAGTGCTTCAGATCCTGAAGCATGTTGTATAGAAAAAGCAGAAATTAATGAAGACTGTTGTAACGATGCTATAATTGATTTATCAGAAGTTAAAGATGATTCACTATCCTCTGTTTTTGATGCTTCAAAGCAATTTATACCGCTTACCTCAACACTAAAGACACTAATTTTTACTGCTAGTGTTCGTGAAAATAAAACTGCATTACCAAATTATACCTTTCAAAGTAATGCACCTCCACTCTATAAATTATACAGTACATACATATTATACGCATAAATAAGTATCTTTTTTCTTTTACAGAAAAAACAAAGGTTACTTACGTTCTAAACAGAGCAATTTATAACTACTAATCATTTGATTAGTGAAAATATGTATTCATGAAAAATATTATACGAATACTTTTGATGTTGCCATTAATTGGTTTTTCACAAAGTGAAATTACCGGGAATGTCACAGGAGTATTTAACGGAAAACAGGAAGCTATACCTGGTGCCAATGTCTATTGGTCTGGCACAAACATAGGAACAGTCACAAATGATAAAGGGGAATTTCTAATCCCATTCACTGCAAAGAACAGCCAATTGGTAATTAGCTATATTGGTTACACGCAAAAAGTATTAGAAATTACATCAGCGCAACACATTAATGTTGTTTTACAAGAAAGTAGCACGCTTAATGAAGTAGTCTTGACTTCAGAAAGAAAGGCAACTCAAGTTTCGTTGCTAGATTCGCGTAACTTAGTAACATTAAATGAAAAGGAGTTGCTAAAAGCCGCCTGTTGTAATTTATCAGAAAGTTTCGAAACTAACGCAGCAATTGATGTTAACTTTTCAGATGGCGTTACAGGTACCAAACAAATAAAAATGTTAGGACTAACAAATCCTTATATATTGATTACTCAGGAAAATATTCCTAGTGTACGTGGTGCATCTCAAGCTTATGGTCTTACGTTTACTCCCGGAACATGGCTAGAGAGTATTCAAATTACGAAAGGTTCAGGTGCAGTAGTTAATGGGTTTGAAAGTATTGCAGGCCAAATTAATACAGAATTAAAAAAACCTTTAACTGATGACGCCTTCTTTCTAAACACCTATGCTTCCATGGATGGTCGTTTGGAAATGAATACCCATTTTAATCAAAAATTAAGCGATAAATGGAGTACAGGAATGTATATTCATGCCAATCATAGAAGTTGGAAAAAGGACAATAATAATGATGGGTTTATAGATGCTCCACTAGCAAATCAGATTAATTTAATGAACCGTTGGCAATATGCAAATACAGAAAGCGGTTGGGTGAGTTTTTTTGATTTTAGATATATGAATGATGACAAACTAGCTGGACAATTAGATTTTAACCCGGAAACCGATAAATTAACTACAAATGCTTGGGGTAGTGAAATAGCTACAAAAAGAATTGATGTGAGTAACAAAACAGGTTATGTCTTTAAAAACCAAAAATACAAAAGTTTTGGACTGCAAACCTCATATAGCAACCATGATCAAAAGGCCTATTATGGTTTAAGACGTTATGATATTAAGCATCAGAGTTTATATTCAAACTTCATGTACAACTCTATTTTAAGCAACACTCAAAACACATTTAAAACAGGTTTGAGTCTTACGTATGATCAATATGAAGAGTTTGTGTTAAATACAGATATTAATAGAAAAGAAAACTCTATAGGAGCATTTTTTGAGTACACCTATGATAATGATGATAACTTTAGTGTTGTTGCCGGTATTAGAGCAGATGCACACAATACTTTAGGAACCTTTGTAACGCCTCGTCTGCATGTGCGCTATAACCCTTGGAAGAATTCGGTGTTAAGAGCATCACTAGGAAAAGGGAAAAGAAGCGCAAGTATTTTTGCTGAAAACCAGCATTATTTTGCATCATCTAGAGTGTTTAATATCGAAAATTCAGGTGGAAAAATATATGGTTTAGACCCAGAAGAAGCTTGGAATTATGGAGTTAGTTTTTTACAAAAATTTAAACTGTTTTCTCAACGAGGTGATGTGTCAATAGATTATTATGCCACTCGATTTAATAATCAAGTTGTTGTTGATGTTGATGCAAATCCTAATATGGTCTCGTTTTATAATTTAGACGGCGCCTCAGTAGCACACAGCACACAATTAGACCTTAATTATACCTTAGCGAAACATTTAGATTTGCGTTTGTCTTATAAATATTACGATGTGTCATCAGATTATAAAGACAGAAAACTAACAAAAGCATTATTGGCTAAAAATAGGGTTTTAGCCAATGTATCATATCAAACACATTTTTTAAATAATAAGGGCGGACGATGGAAATTTGACGCTACTTGGAATTGGACAGGGAAACAACGCTTGCCGAACACAAGCACTAATCCAAGTCAATACCAATTAGGAGAGTTCACGAATCCGTTTAGTCGCTTAAATGCTCAGGTTACTAGAGTGTTTTCTAAACAATTTGAAGTGTATTTAGGAGGTGAAAATATTTTAAATTACAAACAAAATAATCCTATTTTAGCAGCTGATGATCCGTTTGGAGCGTATTTTGATAGTACTATTATACATGGCCCTATTCAAGGTGCTAATGTATATGCTGGATTACGATTTAATATAGAATAATATAAATACAATAAAAATGAAAAAAATAATAAATTTAATGATTCTGTTTGCTGTTCTAACATTGTCAGCACAAGAAAAGTCTAAAAGTAAATTAGTTGATATAAAAGTGAGTGGGCAATGCGAAATGTGTAAAGCACGTATTGAAAAAGCTGCATTTAAAGTAAAAGGTGTAAAATCTGCTAATTGGCATGTTGATGATAAAGTACTACACTTAATAATCAATGAGCGTAAAACAGATGTTTTAACTGTGCAAACTCAAGTGGCTTCTATTGGTCATGATACTGAAGCGGTTTTAGCAACTGATGAAGCTTATAATAGTTTACATGGTTGTTGTAAATATGACCGTGAGTTTAAACCAAATTGTGAACCAAATTGCGATAAACCTTGCTGTAAAGATAAGAAGGCTGAAAAATCATCTTGTTGTGCTTCAAAAGTTGAAGAAAAAGCAAGTTGTGCATCTAAAAAATAATGCCCCTATATTGGAGTAAATGTAAAAATCCCTAGAGTTAAATTACTCTAGGGATTTTTGATTAAAAGAGAGTTGGTTTACTTTTTAATAAATTGTTTTGTTGCATTACTGGTATTGTTTTTTACAACAATAAAGTATACGCCGCTATTCAATCTGCTAACGTTTATTGTTGATTTTATGTCGTTCAATTCACCATTCATTAGTACTTGACCTAGGGTGTTGACAATTTTATAAGTTGATTTGTCGTTATTTTTGGTGATAATATTCAAATCATTTCCACTTACAGGGTTAGGAAATATAGATAAATTTAATTCGGTAGTCTCTGAATCGATGTTATCAGAAATATCGGTCCTTGTGTTACCAACACAAAAGTTATTTGTGTCTGTTGATGAGAATGATGCACCAGAAGCTAATACCGTACCTGTAGCTGTTGTAGTTAAAGTGTAATTCCCATTTCCATAACTGCAACACATTCCATCGCCATAAGAGTCTTTAAATTCTAAGGTGTAACATCCTGCTGGTAAACAGTTATTAATTGTTAGAATGCTACCATCACTCTGACTTCCGTAAGTTCCTCCTGATGTAACAATACTCCCTGAGCTATCTTTAATATTCCAGCTTGTTTCTTCCGGATAATTGTCAAATTTGATTCTTAAAGTTGTGTCAACACAAACTGCTTGACAAGGCGAGCAAGATGAACCGCCACAATCTACACCTGTTTCGTCTCCATTTTGAATACCGTCAGTACATGTAGGTGCTGGTGTATTTGAGAAGCAAAAATTAGTTGCTTCTGAAGCACCAAAACTACCACCAGATTTAATGTTGCCATCTGGGCCAGTTATTGCGTAAGAGCCATTCCCGTAGCTACAGCATATACCATCACCATAAGCGTCATTTATAGTAAAAGTATAACAGTCATTTGGTAAGCATAAGGTTTCTGTAACTGTAGAGCCATCTGCATTAGATTTTGAATAGGTACCAGACGCTACTGATTGACCACCGTCATTAACTAAAGTCCATGAAGTTTCTTCAGGGTAGTTGTCAAATGTAATACTAATGGTAACTTCATTGTCTGCACATGCAGTTTGACATGGCGCACATGATGAACCACCACAGTCTACACCCGTTTCATCACCGTTTTGAATACCGTCTGTACACGTAGGTGTTACAACTACAGCCCCGCATTTGTCTGATAAGGCTAAGCTTCTTCTGCTTCCTCCAGCTTCTAGAACTGAACGCATTCTGCTTTTTTGACCTTGAGTGAACAAATTCATGCATGAGTCATCTGAATAATCCATGTAGTTTTGAACCATGTCTAAAGTTCCGCATGACGTATGATTTGTTGCGCAACCTCCGTTAGAGGCATCAGATTCTGGAGTGTCTGATACAAAGTCATCTACTCCACATCCGCCGTCGCCCCAAATGTGGCGTAAATTTAAGAAATGGCCAACTTCGTGAGTGGCAGTTCTACCTAAGTTAAAAGGGGCAGTTGCAGTACCGGTTCTTCCAAAATATTGTGGACTGTTAACAACACCGTCTGTAGCAGCGCTTCCTCCTGGGAATTGCGCATATCCTAATATTCCACCTCCAATATTACACACCCAGATATTTAGGTATTTTGACGTGTCCCAAGGGTCTACACCACCTTGAGAAGATTTTTTCATCGCATCATTAGTCCCCCATGATGTCTTTGTAGTTGATTTTCTTGTAATACCCGTAGTGGCATTGCCATTAGGGTCAATAGTAGTCAGGCAAAATTCTATTTGTGTGTCAGCAGCTTGTGACCACATGTTGTTTGCATCACTATTAGTGCGTCTAAAATCTTCATTTAAGACATCAATTTGTGATTGAATTTGTGCTGTACTGATGTTCTCTGCAGTAGTTCTATACAAAACATGAACTACAACTGGTATGGTGATAATATCGCCTTCAACTCTGTTGGTTTGGTATTGTTGAACACGTTGTTGAGTGAATGCTTCAATGTCATTCATTCGTTGTTTTAATTCAGGGTTTTTTTGTAGTCGGTATTCTAAGTTTTCCATTGAAGAACAATTACGTTCTTGAGCAAAAAACATGCTTACGGTCAATAAGCATAATAGTAGTACAATTTTTTTCATGTTCATTTGGTTTTGATTTGTATACTATAGTTCCTTTTTTGGTTAAAATGTTACCCATAAAAATGATTTTTTTTGATTTACAATATGATAGTTGTTTGTTTTTATTTGTGAATTGTGAAAGCGTATTGCATAAAAAAGCCCTCAATATAACTTGAGGGCTTTTTTTATTATCTGTGGTGATTCATCACTACATCATTCCTGGCATTCCGCCTCCCATTGGTGGCATAGCTGGGGTGTCTTCTTTAATGTCGATTAATGCGCATTCTGTGGTTAAGATCATTCCAGAAACTGAAGCTGCATTTTCTAATGCAACACGAGTTACTTTTTTAGGATCAATAATACCTGCTTTAAGCATGTCAACATATTCGTCAGTCTTAGCATTGTATCCAAAGTCTTTTTTACCTTCTATAACTTTAGCACAAATAACAGAGCCTTCTTTACCGGCATTTTCAGAGATAGTTCTTAATGGTGCTTCTATAGCACGAGAAATGATATTGATACCAGTTTCTTCGTCAGCATTTTCAGATTTTAATGTAGCAAGTACTTTTTGAGCTCTAACTAAAGCAACTCCTCCACCAGCAATAATACCTTCTTCAACTGCAGCACGTGTAGCGTTTAAAGCATCATCAACACGGTCTTTCTTTTCTTTCATTTCTACTTCAGAAGCAGCACCAACATATAAAACGGCAACTCCACCAGCTAATTTAGCTAAGCGTTCTTGTAATTTTTCTTTATCATAGTCAGAAGTCGTCGTTTCAATTTGTGATTTAATTTGACTTACTCTTACTTTAATATTTTCTTCATCACCTGCGCCATTAACAATAGTAGTATTGTCTTTATCAATAGTGATAGTTTCTGCAGACCCTAACATTGATAAGTCGGCATTTTCTAATGAGAATCCTCTTTCTTCTGATATTACAGTTCCGTTAGTTAGAATAGCGATGTCTTCTAACATTGCTTTTCTTCTGTCACCAAATCCAGGCGCTTTAACTGCAGCGATTTTTAAACCTCCTCTTAATTTGTTTACAACTAAAGTAGCCAATGCTTGCCCATCAACATCTTCAGCGATAATTAATAACGGACGTCCTGATTGAGATACAGGTTCTAATATTGGTAAGATTTCTTGTAAGTTAGAAATCTTTTTATCGAATAATAACACATAAGGATTGTCTAAAGTAGCAATCATTTTGTCAGCATCAGTTACAAAGTAAGGTGATAAAAATCCTCTGTCAAATTGCATTCCTTCAACAACATCTACGTAAGTATCAGTTCCTTTTGCTTCTTCAACTGTAATTACTCCTTCTTTACCAACTTTTCCAAAAGCAGTAGCAATTAAATCACCAATAACTTCGTCATTGTTAGCAGAGATAGAAGCGACTTGCTTTATTTTTTCTGAATCAGAACCAACTTCTTTAGCTTGTTTTCCTAATTCAGTAACGATAGCTTCAACAGCTTTGTCAATACCACGTTTTAAATCCATTGGGTTTGCTCCAGCGGCAACGTTTTTCAAACCTTCTTTAACGATAGCTTGTGCTAATACTGTAGCTGTAGTTGTTCCATCTCCTGCAAGATCATTAGTTTTTGAGGCAACCTCTTTAACCATTTGAGCTCCCATGTCTTCTAAAGAATCTTCTAAATCAATTTCTTTAGCAACAGACACACCGTCTTTAGTTACGGTTGGTCCACCAAAAGATTTTGAAATGATTACGTTACGTCCTTTAGGTCCTAAAGTTACTTTAACTGCATTTGCTAGTGCATCTACGCCACGTTTTAAACCGTCACGTGCTTCAATATCAAATTTTATATTCTTTGCCATGTTTTTGTTGTTTTAAATAATTGCTAAAATGTCGCTTTCACGCATCATTAAATAATCTGTTCCTTCTAACTTTAATTCAGTTCCGCCGTATTTTCCGTATAGTACAGTGTCACCAATTTTAACAGTTAATGGTTCGTCTTTTTTTCCATTACCAACGGCTACTACAGTTCCTTTTTGAGGTTTTTCTTTAGCGGTGTCAGGTATAATTAATCCTGAAGCGGTAGTTGTTTCAGCAGGAGCTGGTTCTACAAGAACTCTATCTGCTAATGGTGTAATGTTTAAGCTCATTATATATGAATTTTATTTAATTTATTAATGTTGATATCTAGTAAACAGAAATTATACCATTTCATGTAAACTGACATTTTTTCACTCTACAAAAAATAGAGGTTTATGTAACCAAAAAATGCCAACTGTTGAGGTTGGCATTTTGAATTTTATAATTTGAGGAAAATTACTCTCCGTCTTTATTGTCTGTAGTAGAAACAGGTGTAGTTGATACAGGTGCTTCAATTTGTTGGTCATTTGCTCCGTCTAATGCTTTAGAAGATGCGCCTTGGTTACCAAAGATAGTTACGTTTGATAATAAGATTAAAACAATCATCAAGATTCCTAACCACCATGTACTTTTATCAAGAAAGTCAGTTGTTTTTTGAACACCACCAATTTGTTGTGATCCTCCTCCGAAAGAAGAACCTAAACCACCACCTTTTGGATTTTGTACCATGATTACTACAATTAGTAAAAAGGCCACGATCATTATAAGTACTAAAAAGATATTAAACATAACGGTATTATTATTTTGTATTATTGATTTCTATTTTTTCGATATCCGAAATACGGTCTGCAAAGAAACTATTTTTTTCTGGATATTTCAAACTTAAAATGCGATAAGCTTGAATTGCTTTTTTATAATTTTTTTGTTCCAGGTAAACTTTAGCTAAAGTTTCGGTCATTAACTCGTCTGAGTTGAAGTTTTTTTCTTGGGTTAAGTTTTTTAAGGTAACTATTTTTTTAACAGGTTTGATCTTTGGTTTTGAGCTGATAAATTTATCAATTAACTCAATATTACTCAATTCTTTGGTAGCAGTACTGGGTTCTTTTTCTGTACTGTCTGTTCTGTCAATTTTAGATATACTGGTTAATTGTAACCACTCTTGAAACGAATGGGTTTCTTTTTGGTTAAATTCTAAAGGCTTGCCAATTTCTAAGCTTTCCTCAATATTACTTGTTGTTTTTTCTTCAAATAAATCAGGGTCTAAAACGGCAGTGTCAAAAATACTTGTTTCGGTTTCAAAGGTTGTTATCTCTTCAACATCAATTGCAGGGGTTTCATTTATTTGTTCTTGAAGTTGCTGTTGTGTTTTTGAAATATTGTTCTGATTAAAGTCCGCCGATGTAATATAATCAAATAAGATACTTCTATCTGTTGTATATGCGGCGGTAATTTTCAACTCATGATTGTATAAGTAGCTTTCTTGAGTTTTTAATCCTTTTAAATATAATGCTCGTGCTGATTGAAAATACGGAAAATCATTCAATATACCTTTTAATGCCATTGATTGCTCTTCATTAATGGCTTCAGGTTGGTTTAGTATTGTTGAAAACGCTTTTCTGTTCATGCTTACCATTTTGCTAATGAGGCGTTAAATACATCTTGAGTTATACGCTCATAAATCATATCTATTGCAGAATCTAGTGTTGACCCTACCAATTGTTGTGTGGCCGGATAATCATAGTAAAATGAAAATCTTCGTTCAAAATCATCTTCTTCTTTAGTGTTGTTGATGAAACGGACATTGATTGCAATAGTTAGCCTGTTTTGCGATGCCGTCTGGTCTGCAGTAGCTGACATAGGCGCAATGTTAAAACTTGTGATTTCTCCTTCGTAAATCAAATCGCCATTTGAATTTGTAAGCTCTAAATTTGTTTGACCTTGTATTAAATCTTGTAGGTTTTGAGTAAACGTTCTGTCAATACCAGGTTCAACAATTGGGGCATTGTTTTGAAAAAAGTTAACCTGAAAACTTTTAGCAGTTCCAACGTCACCACCGGTAAATGAATAGATGCCACAGCCTTGTAGAATGACTGTTGTGCAAATTGTAATAAGTATAAATTTAAAGTGTTTCAATATCATTGTATGGCCTGTTAATGGAATAAAAATACATTTTTAAATGCAATGTGTAATTAAATTATAGCTTAAAGATCAAATTGTTTGATTTTACGATATAATGTTCGTTCAGATATCCCTAGTTCTTTAGCTGCAAGTTTTCGTTTTCCGTTGTTGCGTTCTAATGATTTTTTAATCAACTCTAATTCTTTTTCATGAATTGATAAGGTTTCTTCTTCTGTAATGTCCTGAATATAATCATAGTCTTCGGTATCTTCCTTGTACTGTTTTTTATTTTCTTGAGGAATTTGTAACACTTCAAAGGTGTCTTGTTGTGGTTCAGGAAGATCTATTTCCTCATCAGAACTGTATATTTTATTAATTAAATCTTTGTTTTCCTTTTGAACTTGTTGTGAATTGCCAGACCGCATGAGTTCCATGGTTAGTTTTTTGACATCATTCAAATCAGCTTTCATGTCAAACAAAACTTTGTATAATATTTCACGTTCATTGCTAAAGTCACTTTCAGATTTTGTGTCGCTGATTACCGCAGGAAGGTTGTTGCCAATATTAGGTAAATAGCCTTTTAACGTGATGGCATCTACAAGTCGGTTGTGTTCTAAAACAGAGACTTGTTCTGCGATATTTCGTAGTTGACGAATATTTCCGTTCCAACGGTAGTTAAGTAAAACTTGTATGGCTTGGTCATCTAGCTTAATTGTTGGCATTTTATACTTTAAAGCAAAATCAGCTGCAAATTTTCTAAACAGTAAATGAATATCTTCTTGGCGCTCACGTAAAGGAGGGAGTAGTATTTCAACGGTACTTAAACGATAGTATAAATCTTCACGAAATTGCCCTTTTTTGATAGCGTCAAACATATTTACATTTGTTGCAGCAACAATACGAACATTGGTTTTTTGAACTTTACTTGATCCTACCTTTATAAATTCACCATTTTCAATAACTCTCAACAAACGCACTTGTGTAGTTAATGGCAGCTCTCCAACTTCATCTAAAAAAATAGTTCCACCGTCAGCAACTTCAAAATACCCATTTCTAGTTTGAGTAGCTCCTGTAAAAGCACCTTTTTCATGTCCGAACAATTCACTGTCAATAGTTCCTTCAGGAATTGCGCCACAGTTTACTGCAATGAATTTTCCGTGCTTTCTGTGAGATAACGAGTGAATTATTTTGGGCACACTTTCTTTACCAACACCACTTTCTCCTGTGACCAATACAGAAATATCTGTCGGTGCAACACGAATTGCTTTTTCAAGTGCGCGATTAAGTTTAGGTGTGTTACCTATAATTTCAAATCGTTGTTTTATTGCCTGAATTGACTCCATAAGTTTTTTTAGTTGTTGTCAGAATATCCCACAGCTTCACCTATAAATGTCGCTGTAGTACAATCGTTGATTTTCACATTTACAAAATCACCAATCTTGTAGTGTTCTTTTGGAAATACAATCATGCTGCCTTGTGAATTTCTCCCTGCCCAATGCGCGTCAGATTTTTTTGATGTTGTTTCAATAAGCACTTCCTCAGTTTTTCCGAGGTGTAATTTTAAACGTTCATGACCTACGGCACGTTGAGTGTCTATAACTTCTTGCAAACGACGTTTTTTAACAGCTAAAGGAATGTCGTCTTCCATTTTTCGTCCAGCCATTGTTCCTGGTCGTTCAGAATATGAAAACATAAATCCATGGTCATACTTTACATATTTAATTAGCTCAAGCGTATCGTTATGGTCCTCTTCAGTTTCTGTTGGGAAACCAATAATCATATCTTGGGTTAACGATATTTCTGGAATGGTTTTATAAATATTGTCAACTAAAGTCATGTATTCTTCACGAGTGTGTTGACGATTCATTTCTTTTAAAATCCTATTACTACCACTTTGAACTGGTAAATGGATGTGTTTGCAAATGTTTTTATGTTTTGCCATGGTATGAACAACATCCATGCTCATGTCTTGTGGGTTGGAGGTAGAGAAGCGAATTCGTAACTTAGGAAATTTTGTAGCAACGGTATTTAAAAGGTTTGAAAAATCTACTGAAGTCGCTTTTTGTATTTCAGAAGCGTTTTTAAAATCTTTTTTTAATCCACCACCATACCAAAGATAGCTGTCTACATTTTGTCCTAAAAGCGTGATTTCTTTATATCCTTTTTCTATTAAATCGGTAATTTCATTAAATATTGATTGAGGGTCTCTACTGCGTTCTCTACCACGTGTAAAAGGGACAACACAAAAGGTGCACATGTTATCACAGCCACGTGTAATAGATACAAATGCGGTAACGCCATTACTGTGTAGTCGTACTGGAGAAATATCGCCATAAGTTTCTTCCTTTGATAAAATTACGTTTACAGCATTTTGTCCATCGTCAACATCAGCTATTAAATTAGGAAGATCTTTATAGGCATCAGGTCCTACAACCAGGTCTACAATCTTTTCTTCTTCTAAAAATTTTTCTTTTAAACGTTCGGCCATGCATCCTAAAACACCAACTTTCATTTTTGGGTTATGGTCACGTTTTACGGCATTGTATTTTTCTAAACGTTTACGTACTGTTTGTTCGGCCTTGTCTCTAATTGAGCAGGTGTTAACTAACACCAAGTCAGCTTCCTCTAAATTTTTAGTGGTGTCAAACCCATCATTAGCTAAAATTGACGCAACAACCTCACTATCAGCAAAATTCATTTGGCAACCGTAACTTTCAATAAAGAGTTTTCGGGAATTTCCGCTTTTATTTTCAGTGATTAATTGCTCTCCTTGTTTGCTTTCGTCTATAATCTTCTCCATTTGGGTGTGTTTTCTCTTGGAATTAGATAGCAAAGATAATGCTAAAATAGAGTTCTGACAAAGTGGCAGAGTTTTTTTATTTATATTAGCAAAAACTAATTAACTATATAATGAATTATACAGAAATTGAAAAAAGAATAGACGAGAATAAAAGTGTTGATTTTGGTGATATTTTTAACAAGTCATTTGAGCTGTTTAAAAAAACCTGGCAACAAGGACTGTTGTACATGTTGCTTTCAGTAGGAATTGTTTTAGGTGTTATGGCTTTAATTATGGTTCCTTTGTTTGTAACAGGAATTTTTGATCCGTCAGTATTTGAAAGTATGGAAAGTGGTGACCCAGATTTTAGAGGAATCATAATGTTATATTTGGTTATGTTTCCTGCATTATTTGTAGCAGCTACATTTTCAATGTTGTTAAACGCTGCGTTTTATAGAATAGTGAAGCAAATAGAAATTGAGGAGTTGGAAAATCCGGTTGCGTCATTCGGTATGTTTTTTAAATCAGAATATATTACTAAAGCATTTGTATTGACGTTATTGACTATGGTTATAGCTATTGTTGCAACACTAGCGTGTTATTTGCCACTGTTTTATGTAATGATTCCGTTAACGTATGTTGTTATAGTTTTCGCTTTTAACCCAGAAATGTCTGTGTCAGACATTATAAAATTAAGTTTCAAATTAGGAACTAAAAAGTGGTTGGTAACATTTGGACTGGTGATTGTAGCATCAATTTTAGCAGAAATAGTTGGTTTGCTTTTATGCGGTATTGGTATTTTTGTAACCGCATCATTTGTGTATTTACCAACCTATTATATTTATAAAGAAGTTGTGGGTTTTGAAGAAAACATAGGTAAGATTAACTAAAGAAACGTTATTTATTTAGATTGAAATTCTGCTTTTCGCTTCTGGTTTTTAAGGGAAAAAGCAGAATTTTTTTATGAATCAGAATATTTGGTATACTTTTGCAAAATCTAAAACGGGAATTGATGGCAAAGAATTTAGTAATAGTAGAGTCACCTGCAAAGGCGAAAACAATTGAAAAATTTCTTGGAAAAGATTTTAAAGTCGAATCTAGTTATGGGCACATAGCCGATTTGCCTTCAAAAGAATTGGGGGTAGATGTAGACGGAGATTTTGATCCGAAATATATTGTTTCCGACGACAAAAAGGCAGTTGTAAAAAAACTAAAGTCTTTAGCAAAAACAGCAGAAACTGTTTGGCTTGCTTCGGATGAGGATCGTGAGGGAGAAGCAATAGCGTGGCATTTAGCCGAAACGTTAAAGTTAGATAAAAACAAGACAAAACGTATTGTTTTTAATTCTATTACTAAAAAAGCTGTAACAACAGCAATTGAAAACCCAAGAGAAATAGATTATAATTTAGTCAACGCACAACAGGCAAGACGTGTGTTAGATAGACTAGTGGGGTATGAATTATCTCCGGTATTGTGGCGGAAGGTGAAAAGAGGTTTGTCTGCAGGTAGAGTGCAATCTGTATCAGTAAGACTTATTGTTGAGCGTGAGCGTGAAATTGATGCGTTTACAACAACGGCCACTTACAAAGTGGTGGCAGAGTTTGCTACGCTAGATGGTAAGAAATTTAAAGCAAAACTGCCTAAAGATTTCAAAACCAAACAAGCGGCTCAAGAATTCTTGGAGCAAAACAAAGATGCTAATTTCAATGTAGCCGATTTAACTCAAAAACCAGCAAAGAAATCGCCAGCAGCACCGTTTACAACATCAACATTACAACAGGAGGCTTCAAGAAAATTATATTTTTCGGTAAGTAGAACAATGCAAGTAGCACAACGTTTGTATGAGCAAGGGTTGATAACTTATATGAGAACAGATAGTGTGAATTTATCTGGAGAGGCTTTAGAGGCTGCAAAAACTGAAATAGAAAATTACTACGGTAAGGAATACGCAAAAACGAGAAATTTCTCGAATAAAAATAAAGGTGCGCAAGAGGCGCATGAGGCTATTAGGCCTACAGATATGAGCCGTCATTCTGCTGATTTGGAAAGAGATCAATCACGGTTATATGATTTGATTTGGAAACGTACGCTTGCGTCTCAGATGAGTGATGCGCAGCTTGAAAATACAAATGTAAAAATAGAAGCTTCAACGCATGAAAAACAGTTTTCTGCCAGCGGTCAAGTTGTTAAGTTTGAAGGTTTTCTGAAAGTGTATTTGGAAGGTAATGATGATGAAGATGAAGAGCAAGACGGTATGTTGCCAACAATGACTGTTGGTGATGTAGTAACCAATAACTATATTACAGCTACTGAGCGTTTCACAAGGCCGCCGTACAGATTTACAGAAGCGTCATTGGTTAAGCGTTTGGAAGAATTAGGGATTGGTCGTCCGTCAACATATGCACCAACAATTTCTACAATTCAGAATAGAAATTACGTAGAAAAAGGACAGGTAGATGGTGTTGAGCGTCAGTATTGTCAGTTAGTGTTGGAGTCAAATAAAATTGACGATAAGCAGCTGACTGAAAAAGTTGGTGCTGATAAAGGGAAACTAGTGCCTACAGATGTAGGGATGATAGTAAATGATTTCCTTGTAATGAACTTTGAAAACGTATTGGATTATAACTTCACAGCTAATGTAGAAGCTACGTTTGATTTGATTGCTTCTGGTGACAAGGACTGGAAAGTAATGATGAAAGATTTCTATACAGAGTTTCATCCGCAAGTTTTAGATGTGCAAGAGAACGCAGAAAGAGGTAATGGTGAACGTATTTTGGGAGTGCATCCTGAGTCAGGACGTCGAGTAAGTGTCCGTTTAGGGCGTTTTGGAGCTATGGTTCAGATAGGTGTTGTTGAGGATGAAGAAAAACCATTATTTGCTAGTTTGACGGAAAACCAAAGTTTAGGAACAATTACGTTTGAAGAGGCAATGGATCTGTTTAAGTTGCCAAAAACACTTGGTGATTATGACGGAGAAGAGGTGGTTGTAAGTAATGGTCGTTTTGGGCCATATATTAAATTCGGTGCAAAATACGTGTCTTTAGCAAAAGGTGAAAATGCGATGGATGTTGATATGGATCGTGCAATTGAATTGATAGAAGAAAAGAAAAAAGCCGATGCGCCAATTCACCATTATGAAGGGCATGAGGTCACTAAAGGTGTTGGTCGATTTGGTCCGTTTATTAAATGGAATGGGATTTTCATCAATGTTAATAAAAAATATGACTATGATAATTTATCAATTTCAGATTTAGAAGAGCTTATTGAGGCTAAGAAACAAAAAGAAATAGATAAGTTAATTGTTAACTGGGAAGACGAAGGAATTAGGATTGAAAAAGCACGTTGGGGACGTCATAATGTTATTCAAGGTAAAATAAAGGTTGAGTTGGCTAAAACTGTTGATGTTTCTAAAATAACTTTAGAAGAGGCTCAAAGTTTAATTGAAGCTAAAAAACCTAAAAAGAAAGTAGCTAAGAAAAAAGCTACAACAAAAAAAGCTGCTGCTAAAAAAACAACTAAGAAAAAAACTGCTAAAAAATAATGATTATAGATTTTCTGTCGCCGGTTTCTGAAGAGGTTATTGCTCATGCAAAACTGCAAGACAAACAGTCTTTAGGTGTGGCTGTAACCTATTACAGGGAGGGAGAGGAGTTTCCTGAAATAGAAAAAGGGACAGTTGTTATTGTTGGGGTTAAGGAAAATAGAAATGATGTTAACTACTTAGGAGGAGCGCTTTCTTTTAGTACTGTTCGAAAATCATTTGCAGAATTATTTCCTGGTAATTGGAGTACAAAAATAGTAGATATAGGTGATATTTTGCCAGGGGAAGCAGTTTCAGACACGTATTTTGCGTTAAAGAAAGTTGTAGAGTTGGTTGTTAAAATGGGGGCTATGCCTGTAATTTTAGGTGGGTCTCATGATCTTACATATGCAATGTACCGTGCTTATGATAACTTAGATCAAATGGTGAGTTTGGTGTGTGTTGATGCAAAATTTGATTTAAAAGATCCTACCGAAGGTATTAAGAATACCAATTACATGAATAGTGTTGTTGTTGAAGAGCCTAATAATTTGATAAATTTTTCAAACATAGGCTTTCAGACCTATTACAACTCTCAGGAAGAAATTGACTTGTTGGAAAAATTATATTTTGAAGCGTATCGATTAGGAGAAGTTTCTAATGATATTAGTATTATAGAGCCAATTACACGAGATGCAGATGTGGTTAGCTTTGATATGACTGCAATTCAGGCTTCAGAAATTTCAATAGAATCGAGTTACAGGTCGCCAAACGGATTTAATGGTAAAGAAGCTTGTGCTATTGCTAGGTATGCAGGGGTGAGCAACTCGGTGTCAAGTTTTGGTCTTTTTGAATTAAATAATAAAATGTCTGCATCAGGAATTATGCTTGCGGCACAAATGTTATGGTATTTTATTGAAGGTGCAAATTGTAAGATTGTAGAGCCACCGTTAACAGCAGAGTCAAGTTATAAGAAATATATAGTACCTTCACAAGATTACGATTTTGTGTTTTATGAAAGTTTGTTGAGTCATAGGTGGTGGGTAAAGCTGCCTGATAATGAGAATGAAAATAATAATATTAAAAAACATTCGTTATTATCTTGCACGCAAGAAGATTATTTAATAGCTTGTGATCAACAAATTCCGAAACGAATTTATAAAGCATTTAGGAAAAATTTAATTTAGGTATTTTCATTGTCTTCGGTGAATAGTTGCTTTTTTACGACTAAAAGCAGGTGTTCTCTAAAGATATTCTCAACTTTTTTTTAATTAAAAGTTGTTTTTTAGAAAATATATAGATATGTTTACGCCTTTGAAAATAATAAGATATTAATATAAGACATCAATTCTATGAAGAAGTTTATTTTGTTTGCAATGGTATTTGCACTTCTTACAAGTTGTAGCAGCAGTAGTTCTAATGGAGAGCTAGTGGGTGTTAAAGGTAAGAAATGGCATCCTGAAAAGCCTTATGGGATGAGTTTAGTTCCAGGTGGTTCTTTTACCATGGGTAAATCAGATGAAGATAGACCAGCTGTGCAAGATGCTCCGGCAAAAACCGTAACAGTACGTTCGTTTTATATGGATGAAACGGAAATTACAAATAGCGAGTATAGACAGTTTGTTTTTTGGGTTAGAGATTCTATCGTAAGAACAAGGTTGGCTATTTTAGCTGATGAGCTTGGAGAAACAGGAATGGATGATTCTGGTTCTAAAAGTAAAGATGGTGGTATTGGTGATTATGCATTTAAAGATGCAGACACTACAGATATGACTGTTTGGGATAAGTATATGCTTGATAACTATTACAGCTTAATGGATGGTTATGAGGGTAGAAAATTAAATCATGATGTTGATTTGATATTAGATACTGCAGAGTATCCAGATGAGTATTACTCTGAAGTGATGGATACAATGTATTTGCCAATAGATGAGGCGTTTAACGGAAACCGTCCTTGGGATGTGAAGAAGTTTGTGTACCGATACAAGTGGTTAGATATTGAAGAGGCTGCTAAAGCTAAAAATAAAGGGAAGAGAAGAAGAGATTTTATAAAAACAGATACTGTTGAGGTGTATCCTGATACAACAGCTTGGATTAGAGATTTTGCATATTCATACAATGAGCCAATGCATAATGATTATTTCTGGCATGATGCTTATGGAGCTTATCCTGTAGTTGGAGTGTCTTGGGAACAAGCAAAAGCATTTTGTGACTGGAGAACTTTAAATAAGAATGCAGTGATTAAAAAAGGTAGGTCTCACGTAAATAGTTTCAGGTTGCCTTCTGAGGCAGAATGGGAGTATGCTGCTCGTGGAGGATTGCAAGGAGGTACTTACCCATGGGGTGGTCCTTATGCTAAAAATGACAGAGGTTGTTTTATGGCTAACTTTAAACCTTTAAGAGGGGATTATGCAGCGGATCAAGCATTGTATACTGTTGAAGCAGATGCATACCAACCAAATGATTATAACATGTATAACATGGCAGGTAATGTTTCTGAGTGGACAGCCTCATCTTATGAAGCTAATGCTTATGAGTACATGTCAACTATGAATCCGAATGTAAGTGACAAGAAAAACATGCGTAAAGTAATACGTGGTGGGTCTTGGAAGGATGTAGCGTTCTTTTTACAGGTTAGTTCACGTGACTTTGAATATGCAGATTCAGCAAGAAGTTATGTAGGGTTTAGAACTGTTCAAGATTATATGGGAACAGATGTGACACCTTCAAAAAATTCAGCTAGATAATTATTATTAACGATAACCAATAAATTTATTATTAACTTAACTTAAACTAAAACTATTTATTATGGCACAATCAAAAGGATACAAGAAATTTATGGCTATGGCCTATGGACTAGGAGCAGCAGTTGTAATCTTAGGAGCACTTTTTAAATTAATGCACTGGCCTGGAGCAAGTATAATGCTTATTGTAGGACTTGGAGCTGAAGCAGCAATTTTCGCATTATCAGCATTTGAACCAGTAGGAGATGATTTAGACTGGTCATTGGTTTACCCAGAATTAGCTGGAGGTCAAGGAAGCGTAAAAGGAAAGAAAGAAGTAAAAGGAGATGCTCAAGGAATGTTATCTCAAAAATTAGATGATATGTTAAAAGATGCTAAATTAGACGCTTCTTTAATGTCTTCTTTAAGTACATCAATCCAGAACTTTAAAGGTGCTGCAGATAATATTCAACCAGCTGTTGATTCTATCGCTGCAACTAAAAAATACTCAGAGCAAATGTCATTAGCTGCTGGACAAATGGAGTCTTTAAACTCTCTTTATAAAGTACAAATGGAATCTGCTGCACGTCAAGCTGAAGCTAACAAAGCTGCTGCTGATAACGCTGAAGGATTAAAATCTCAAATGGAGTCATTAACATCTAACTTATCTTCTTTAAACGGAGTATATGGTGGAATGTTATCTGCTATGGGTGGAAAATAATTAGTTTTTAATAAAACTATTTTGAATCAATTTTATTAATTAAAAAAACTAATTAGAATATGGCTAGTGGAAAATTGTCCCCAAGGCAGAAGATGATTAACCTAATGTACTTAGTGTTAATTGCTATGTTAGCACTAAATATGTCAAAAGAAGTATTGACAGCATTTGGTATCATGAACGATAAATTTGTAGAAGGTAATAAAACTGCTACAGAAAAAAACACAAATTTCTTAGCGAGTTTAGCTCAGAAGGCAGCTGATGAGCCACAACAGTATTCTGTTGTTAACTCAAAAGCTAAAACAATTGCTGAAACAACAGCTGAATTTAATTCTTTTTTAGAGGGTCTTAAAACAGAAGTTAAAAAACCTTATGAAGAAGGAAGAAATGAAGATGGTTCTTTGAACTATGAAAGCATGGATAAAGGAGACGCTATCGATGAAGCTTGGTTTAAAGGAGATAACATGTCACCTAAAGGAAAAGAAGTTCTTGCTGCGTTTGAAACTTATAGGACTAAAATAATTGGTGCTTTAGATCAAAAAAATGATAAAGGCGTACAGATGAATCAAGAACTGATTGACTTAGTTAGCAAGAAGTTTAATACTGATGATATAAAAGCAAATGATGGCGCTAAAAAGTTGTGGTTAGATTATAACTTTAAAGGGTTTCCTGCAATTGCATCTTTGGCTAAGTTATCAGCTTATCAATCTGATGTTAAGGCTTTAGAGTCTGAAGTATTGTCAAGTTTTTTATCTGATCAGCAAGCTTCTGCTCTTTCTTTTAGTAATTATCAAGCTTTTGTCGTGCCAGAAAAAACAGCGTTCTTTTCAGGTGAAAACTTTAAGGGTAGAATCGTTTTAGGGCGTTATGATAATGCTACTAAACCAAATAGTGTAGAGCTAAATGGACAACAAATAGATAAGAAAAACTTTAAAGATGGTGGAGTTGTTTTAGATTTTCCTGCTGGAGCAGTTGGAGAGCGTGACTTAAAAGGTAAATTCGTATTCTTAGAAAACGGACAGCCAGTTGAAGTAGCTATCGAAAGTTCTTACGCAGTTGTACCTAAACCTAATTCTGCAACTATTTCTGCAGACAAGATGAACGTAGTTTATCGTGGAATTCCTAACCCAATGACAATTTCATTTGCAGGTATTTCATCTGATAAAGTAAAT
>JBMZDR010000011.1:0-66496 GCA_049614485.1 Flavobacteriaceae bacterium | reverse complement strand
TTTAATGGAATTTTAACGCTATTACTAGCGTTTGTTGTGCAACTATCGTTTGCACAAGAGAAGACAATTTCAGGTACGGTGGTAGACGAAACCAATATGCCGTTACCAGGAGCAACTGTCGTAATTAAAGGTACCACTACAGGTACTTCAACAGATTTTGATGGAAACTACTCTATCAGCGCAAACTCAGGAGATGTGTTAACGTTCTCTTATGTTGGGTATGCAGATCAGAATGCTACTGTTGGTGCTTCAAACAGCATTAACATATCTTTAGCTCCAGACTCAGAGGCTTTAGACGCAGTAGTTATTCAGGCAGCATATGACATTAAAAAAACAAAACCAACAACAAATGTTGCTATTCAAGTTGTTTCTTCTGAAACAATTGAAAACAGACCTAATACATCTGTAATTCAAACATTACAAGGACAATCTGCCGGTGTAAATATTACAACAGCTACAGGACAACCAGGAGCAACATCAGATATTATCATTCGTGGTATTGGTTCTATTAATGGATCTACTGAGCCGTTATTCATTATTGACGGAATCCCAGCTAGACAATCATCATTTAGAAGTATTAACTCAAATGACATTGCTTCAGTTACAGTATTAAAAGATGCTGGTGCAACAGCTATTTATGGTAACAGAGGTGCAAACGGTGTAATAATCGTTAAAACTAAATCTGGTAAATTCTCTTCTTCTTTCAAAGTAGACTATGCTGCAACAACAAGTGTTGCTACGCTTCAAAGAAGTTACTATGACTTAATGGACTCTAAAGAAACACTTCATTTTGAAAGAGATTTTGGTGTAGGTAGAGGAGTTGGTATGAGTGATGCAGAAATAAATGCATTAGCAAGATACGCAAACACAGACTGGACAGATGTATTCTTCAGAGATGCAATTACACACAGTCATACACTTAACTTGACATCAGGTGGAGAGAAAGTAACTTCTTTTTCTTCTATTGGATACACAGATCAAGAAGGAATATTGAAAGGAAGTACTTTAAAAAGATTAGGTTTTAGAAATAATGTAAACGGAAAATCGTTAAACGAGAAGTTTAGTTACGGTACAAACCTATCTTTAAGCTACACTAAAAGAGATATCGCAACTAGTGTTGGTACTGGAGGTGTAAACCAAAACTTTATCTTAGGAGCATACAAAGGACTGCCTTACATCTCTCCTACAGAATGGTATCCTGGAGCTGGAACTGCTTTATTTAATGGTTTTGCTTCAACACCATTATTACTAATGGATAAATTAAACTACGACACAAATTACGACGAGGAAGTTAAAATATTAGGAGGTTTAAATGGTAAATTAGAATTATCTAACACTCTTTCTGCTAGCTCTAGATTTAGTATAGACTACACAGGAATAAGCAGATTATACTCAAGAAACCCTGAGTCTTTTAACTCACAATTTTTTGCTGAAACTGGAAACACAACTCCAGGTTATCAAACACAAAATTCATTCAGAACATTGTCTTACAACTTCCTAAACTCTATTAACTACAATAAAGTTTTCAACGATGTACATACCGTGAACGCTGGTATCTATACAGAATATTTTAAAGCACATTACAGACAGTTTGGAGTACAAGCTAATGGATTAGATATTAAAACATTCTCTCCAGGAGATGGATCAGGATATGTTGATGACAATTCAGCAAATGACTTCTTCATAGATGAAGCTAGTGCTCAAAAATTAGACTCTGGATTATTTTCTTACTTCGCTAATGCTGATTATGACTACAAGAAGAAATACGGTTTAAGCGCAACTGTTAGACGTGATGCTTCATTTAGATTTAAAGGAGACAACAGATGGGGTACTTTTTACTCTGTAAGTGGTAGATGGAATATTGACCAAGAAAACTTTATGAGTGACACAGCATTTAACATGTTAAAACTTAGAGCTTCATATGGTGTTACTGGAAATCAAAACATTGATGGTCCAAGTTATTTTACAGCAGCAAACAATACACATAGTTTATATGGAACTGGTATAGGTTACCAAGGAGCAAACTCAATTTTTTACTCACAAATTGCAAATGAAGACTTGAAGTGGGAAACTTCAACTCAAACAAACATTGGTTTAGATTTTGCTTTATGGAAAAGTAAACTTTCTGGAACAGTTGATGTGTACGAAAAGGTAACTGATGAATTATTTCAGTTAAGAACAATTCAATCAGCTGCTGGAGCAACTAGTATATTTAAAAACGAAGGAAAGTTAATCAACAAAGGAGCTGAATTAACTTTAAACTACAAAGTTTTAGAAACTTCTGGAGGATTAAATGTTAAAGTTAGCGCTAATGGTAGTTACAACAAAGCTACACAAGAAGGATCTAATGACTCTACTATTGAGAACGGTGGAAAATTATTCCAATACTACGTAGTTAGATATGCAGGTGTAAACCCAGCAAATGGTAACTTGTTATTCTATGATATAAATGGTGATTTAACAGAAACTCCAGACATTGATAATGACAGAGTGTTTACAGATAAAAACAGACTTCCTGACTTTCAAGGTGGTGTTGGGCTAAACGTAGACTACAAAGGGTTTTTCTTAGAGACTCAATTTAACTACGCAATTGGAATTGACAGATTTGATTATGACTATTCTGACTTAATGGACCCAAATTCTATTGGATCTTTTAAAATGAGTAATGATCTTAGCAATGCATGGACACCTACAAACATAAATACGAATGTTCCTTCATTAACTGCAACAAACCTTAATGCTGTTGGTGCAGATCAGAGTGATCGTTTTATTACAGATGGAGATTATTTAAGAATGCGTTTTGTTTCATTAGGTTACAGCTTCAACAAAGATGTACTTAAAAGACTTAAACTAAGCAACCTTAAGCTATTTGTTAACGGTGAAAACTTACTTACATTTAGTAAATGGAGAGGTTATGACGCTGAAGGTTTAGCTTCAACACAAAGTGACTACCCAACACCGAGGTTAATTTCTGCAGGTCTTGAAATCGGATTTTAATATAAAAAAAAACAAGAGATGAAAAAAATAAGTAAAATAATTTTAGCTATTTCATTAGTGTCTTTATTTTCATGTGAAGATGCATATGACATAAAACAAGTTGGATTGCTAGAGCCAGAAAACGCCATCACAAACGTTGATGACGTAGAATCAAACCTTATAGGTGTGTATAGCTACCTAGACAACACAACTGAAATACAATTTAACGGTACATATACTGATGAATTTGGAATTGGTAACACTAACGGTGGACAGAACTTAGACGAGTTAAGTCTAGTTTTAACTCCTGCAAGTGGACCTGCATATAGCATCTGGTCTAATGCCTATATTGCCATTGCACAAGTTAACCGTTTAATCACAGCTGCAGCACAAGTAACTGCTGAAGATCCTATAGAGCAAACAAGACTTGACAATGCTTTAGGACAGGCTTATGCAATGAGAGCATATTTACACCTAAACTTACAGACTTATTTCAGTCCTGATATGACTGATGATAATGCATTAGGAGTTATAGCCCTTGATTTTGTTCCAGAATTGGAAGTATACTTCGGTCGTAATACAAACTTAGAGGTTTTTACATTTATTGAAGATGATTTAGCTTTAGCAGAAAACCTAATAGGAAGTAACACAAATAAATTTTTTAATGCAGATGTAGTAAAAGCAATTTATGCTCGTATGTATGCATACAGAGGGTTATACACCTTAGCTGCACCATATGCAACAGATTTACTTGCTGCTTACCCAACTTCTAACCAAGCAGAGTTTATTAGTATGTTTACTGATGCTGGTGAAGGTGATGTTATATTTAAATTAGATAGAACTGTTGGAGATGCTTATGACCAACAAGGAAATGCTGGTGGCGGATTTGCTGGAAGTCTTTTCTCATTTGTAACTGCAGATGTTGACGGAGGACTTTTCTTAGAAATGGGAAGAGCACTTTTTAACAAACTTAATCCAAGTGATATAAGATACCAATCTTACGTACACCCAACATCTGTTATTAACCCTGCATATGCTACTAGTGTTAACTACAGAGAATCTGATGTATTAGCAATTAACAAATACGCAGGTTCTGAAGGACGTCCATTGATGAATGATTTAAAAATATTCAGAGGTTCAGAAATGTTATTCATTTTAGCAGAGGCAGCAGCTGTAAACGGAAACAACCTTCCAGAAGCAGCTAGATTAATTACAGACTTACAAGAAGCTAGATTAGGAACTACTTTAACTGACCCTGTATACGCTGACGAACAAGAAGCTTTCGAAGCAATTTTAGCTGAAAGAAGATTAGAATTAGCATTTGAAGGACACAGATGGGTTGACTTAAAAAGACTTGGATTTGTAGCAAATGTATCTATTGATAAAGACCCTCGTGATTGTGAGATCACTGGAGGATGTACTTTACCTATTAACGACTACAGATTTACTGCTCCAATTCCTTTAACAGAGTTAGATATTAATGGGTTATTAACACAAAACCCTAATTATTAACCAAAACAATTAAGCAATATGAAAAAGATAGCTTTAATATTAGTTGCAGCAATAGCTTTTATTGCATGTGACAAAAACGAACATATATATTTTGACGGTGGTCAAACAGGAGTTGCTTTTGCTAAAAGCGATGCTACTGTAATTTTACCAACAGCAACTAGCTACACTGCTACTGCCGAGGTAGAAGTGACTACGGCCTCTAACGTAGAAAGAACTTTTGACGTAGTGGCTGATTTAGACAATAGTGATTTACCAGCAGCTAACTATACATTAGGATCTGTTGTTATTCCTGCAAACTCACACCATGGTGTTCTTGACGTTGTGATGGACGATGCCGGATTAGCTGACTTAACTTATTACACTTTAAAAGTTGACATGGTTGTTCCTAACGGAGTTGTAATTACTAAAACAGATGGAGAAATATTTACTTTTTCTGTCTTAAAAAAGGTAATTTGTAATGATATGGAGTTAAACATATCTTTAGACAATTTTGGAACAGAAACAACTTGGGACATCAAAGATGATACTGGCGCTGTAGTACAATCTGGAGGACCATATACTGATGGTACGCCAGGACCAATTGCACCAATTTTCTTTACTTTAGCTGACGGATGTTATACGTTTACAATATATGACTCTTTTGGTGATGGTTTATTTGACGGAACAAATGAAGGATCTTGGTTACTTGGTTGTTCAATTTTAGAGCACTCTAGTGGGCAAGGAGAATTTGGAGCATTTGTTGCTGAAGACTTTTGTGTTAACCAATAATCAACATTGATAATTTTAAATAAAAACTATGAAAAAAATAATATACTTATTTATAGCAACAATATTCCTTGTTAGCTGTAATGAAGACGAAATGGCACCAGCTTACTCTGACTCTGGTTGGATTGATTTCACTTCTGCATCTTCAAGTGCAGGTGACACAGTTGGTTCAGTAGACTTAGAAGTTGCTGTAAACCTAGGTACAAACGCTGAAGGACAAACAATTACTTATTCTGTTGATTTAGTTTCAGGTAACGCAAATGACATGTCAGTATTTGGTACGTTTACTGCAGTAATTCCATCTGGAGAAAAAATGGGTTATTTACCAGTAGGTATTAGCACAACAGACGCTTCTGGTTATGAAGCATTAGTAACATTAGTTTCAAGCTCTGGAATGTACGACATGGGATTGCCTGATGATTCTAAAATTACTGAACACACAATCTCAGTATGTCAAGATGTTAGCATGGACTTATTAGCTAACTCTATTACTGGATATTCAGAATTAGAAGGAAGTGGTGTAGAAATTTACACACCAGTATTAACTCCTGTAGCCGGTGAAAGCCATGTTTACACTACTACTAACATTTGGGGTAATTTTGTACAAATAGTAACAGGCGGTGCTGCACCACCAATACCTTACCCAGGAACTTTGACTGTTAATAGTGATTTAACAGTTGATTTTGTAGGTGATAGCGCAAGTAGACCAGGTGGTACTGGATACTACGATGCTTGTACAAATGAGGTATTTATTTCATTAGACCAAGCTTTATTTTCAGGAGACTTTACTGTTGAAGTATATCTTTTTTAAATAAAAAACCATAATATATTAAAAAGCCACACTGTTATCAGTGTGGCTTTTGTTGTTTTTATACAATTTTATTCATGAACAACAAAATAGATTTGGCAAATTCAATAAAAAAAATCATTTTTATGCAACCTAATACAAAACTATTTAACATGAAGAAAAAGATTAACGGAATATTAACACTGGTGTTGGTATTCGTCGTGCAATTGTCATTTGCGCAAGAAAAGTCTATATCCGGTACGGTAGTAGATGAAACCAACTTACCGCTACCAGGTGCAACGGTCATAATAAAAGGTACAGCTACAGGTGCCTCAACAGACTTTGATGGTAAGTACAATATAAACGTCAATTCAGGTGACATATTGGTCTTTTCATATGTAGGCTATGCTGATCAAGAAGCTAGCGTAGGCATAGACAACACAATTAACATTTCTTTAGTTCCTGATAATACTTTAGAAGAAGTTGTTGTAACCGCTCTAGGTATAAAAAGAAAACCTGATGAAGTTACAACTGCAACGCAAGTTGTAAAAGGAGATAAAATAAATGAAGGAGCAAATCCAAATGCCGTACAAGCATTAGCTGGTAAAGTTTCTGGACTACAAGTAAACACTTCAAGCACTGGCGTTAGTGGAGGAAACACATCTATAGTATTAAGAGGTGTGAAATCTATTTCTGGAGGTAGTGAAGCCTTAGTTGTTATTGACAACGTTATTTCAAGTTCAACCGTATTAGAAACATTAGACCCAAAAACAATTGAGTCTATAAATGTTTTAAAAGGTGCTAATGGTGCTGCTTTATATGGTAACAGAGGTGGTAATGGTGTTGTAATTGTTACTACAAAAAAAGGAAGCAAAGGAACAGATAAATTCACTGTTGACTTAAATTCGACTATCTCAATAGAGGAAATAGCCTTTTTACCTCAAATGCAAAATAGATACGGAAAAGGATATTGGGGAGAAATAGATTCTTTTGACCAAGGATCATGGGGTCCTGAGTATGATGGATCTACTCAAGTTGTTGGAACACCCTACCCTACAGTTACAGACTGGAGGTACAATACATATGAACACATTGATGATAACATGAAACCGTTTTTTAACACCGGAACTACTTATCAAAACTCTGTAACTATTTCTGGTGGTAATGTTAACAATGGTTATGCAAATTTAACATTAAGTAAAAGAGAATCAGAAGGTGTAATTCCTGATGACGTATACAAAAGAGATTTCTTAAGTTTAAATAGTGGTAAAAAACTAGGTAAACTAACCGTTAGTGGTATCGCTAGATACACTTCTACAAGATCAAATACAGTATCTGCCTATAATACTGACAGTAGTACAGATTTATCAGATGAAAGAAATGTATACCAACAGTTAGCACAATTACCTGGTAATGTTGACATCACACAATTTAGTTCAGGAAGTAATGATGACCACTGGACAGTGTTTGGTGATAGTCCATACTGGGTACTTAAAAACTCAAGGTTGGCATCAAGAACTAATATATTTGATCTAACAGGAGAACTATCTTATGAAATAAATAAAAATATTGGGCTAACACTACGAAGTAATCTAAGAAATACAGATAATAATTATACGGATTATTTAAATGAATATACAGAAACAAATTCTGTTACTGGTGATGCTCGAGACAGACAATCAAACTTAGAAATTCAATTAAGTACTGCAAGAACACTAACAACAGATTTCATATCTACATTTGATTATGATTTAACTGAAAATATAAGCTTAAGTGCTTTAGCAGGAGCAAACATAAGTGAAACACAATCAAGACTACTTAATAACTTTGGTACAGACTTAACGATACCTGGATGGTATGACATAGACAATATATCAAGTATTGTAACTGCTAATGAAACAAAAAGTAAAAGAAGAACTCAAGGTATTTTTGCTCAAGCGCTCTTCGGATACAAAGATTACTTATTTGCAAATCTTACAGGTAGACAGGATTACACCTCAGTGTTAAATACTAAAGGACGAAAACTAAAAGATTTAGGCTTCTTTTACCCATCTGTAGGTGTTTCTTTTATACCAACGAAAGCTTTTCCTAACCTAAGTGGTCAGGTACTACATAAACTTAAAATATCAGGAGGTATTGTAAAAGTTGGTAATGCAAGTGCTATTGGAGCGCACAGACTTTCTGAAACGGGTGTACAAGCTGGTGGATTCCCATTTGCAGGTTTAAACTCATTTGTATTGCCTGCTGCAACAGCAGATCAGACTATAGAACCTGAATTTGTTAATACTACAGAATTTAACGTGAATATGGAATTCTTAAAAAGAAAAGGAATCCCTCGTTTAACTTTAGACTTAGCAACATCATTTACCAAAAACACAAACCAAATACTAAACACAAGTGTGTCAAGTACAACTGGTGTTACAAACGCTTTAATAAATATTGGAGAAACTAAATCTAATGCCTTAGAACTTGATTTAGGGTTTACTCCAATTAAAACTAAAGATTTTGAGTTTAATGGTAGCGTAAGTTATAGTACATATAAAACTGAAGTTGTTAAGGTTACTGACTTGTCAGACAGAATTCAACTTAGAGGTCTAGGTTCAGTTGGTACTTGGGCAGTAGAAGGTGAAGAATTTCCTTTAATACAAGGTACCGCATATGAAAGAGATGATCAAGGTAGAGTTGTATTAGATTCAGGTGGACTACCAAAAATTGCCCCAGGAATCAAAACATTAGGAAAAGTAACTCCTGATTACATCCTTAATTTTGGAGCAGAATTTAAATATAAAAACCTTAAATTAAGTGCTACAGCTGATTACAGAACTGGGCACCAATTCTACTCTAACATTTACAATAACTTAACAACATTTGGTAGATCAGTTATTACTGCAGAAAATGGTAGAGGACACTTTATTTATCCAAACTCTACTGTAGAAGGAAGTGGCGTAACAAACACAACTGTATTAACCGGGCCAAGTTTCGGAAGCGGTAACCCTTACCAAGATTACCAAGAATTTATAAATCAGAATTTCGTTGAAGCTGATGAAAACTTTGTTTTAGATGCAACAGCATTTAAATTACGTGAAGTTTCACTGACATACGACTTACCAAGTAAATTATTAAACAAATCATTCATAAATGGGGTTAACATAGGTATAAGCGGACGTAATTTATTAACCGTATTACCAAAAGAAAACAGAGGATATAATGACCCTGAAATTGGAACAGGACTTGGTAACTATAGTCAAACACCTCCAACTAGAACTTATTCTATGAGTGTTAATTTGAAATTTTAATAGTAAAGAACAATGAAAAAAATTAAATTCATACAAAAAAGCATCTTAATCGCAGCTCTAGGGCTTGGTGTAGTTTCATGTGAAGACTACTTAGATGTAAACGACAACCCAAATGGAGCTGGAATAGAAAACTTAACTCCTGATTTAGTAATGCCAGGTGCTATGCACAGACCAAGCATAGAATACCTAACCAACATGAATCAGTTAGGTAACACCATGATAGCCACTTGGACAGGAAATACACAAGCTATACAAGCACCATTTTCTGACGAATTCAATTACAATATAACAAGTGATTTTTACGATACTATCTGGGATAGAATATATATTAGAACCGCAAATTTAACGCACATTATAAACTACAGTAGTGGCCAAAATTATGATTACCATAAAGCTGCAGCTAAAATTTTAAAATCGTTTTATTTTCAAAATCTAGTCGATGTCTATGGTGACTTACCATATACACAAGCGCATTTAAGAGGTGAAAACTTATTCCCTGCTTATGATAGCGCTCCAGACATATACAATAGACTAATCACACAGATAGATGAAGCTATTGATATGATTGACAACACCAATACATCATCAGTTACTCCTTTAGGAGCAAGTGATATAATGCTAGGTGGAAACATGGATCATTGGAAAAAATTTGCAAACACTTTAAAACTACGTTTACTTATCAGAAAAGCAAAGTGGGCGCAACAAAGTGGTGGACAAGAATTAACAGATTTTAATGCTCAAATGGCTACATTAAATCAGCCAGGAGTTCAGTTTCTTTCTGTTGGTGAAGACGTAAAAATTAACGCAGGCTACCAAAATGAAGTAGAAAAGCAAAGCCCAATGTATGAGGCTTTTGGTTATTTAACCAATGGAAACGAAACTATTGGACAAAGACAAGTTGGACCTACTCAATTTCTAATTGACATCTTAGATGGTACTACAACAACTCTTAGTGACCCAAGATTAGATAGGTTATATGAAGCTCGAGCTGGTCAAACCGAAATTATAGGATTGAATCAAGGTACAAATGGTGCTCCAGCACAGTTAGGGGACGCATTGGTTGACTCATTTGACCAAGATGGAATTATAATGACAGCCGCAGAATCGTTGTTTTTACAGGCAGAAGCTGCACAAGAAGGTTATTTAACTGGTATAGGAAGTGCAGAGAGCTTATTTAAAAATGGGATAACAGCATCTTTTAACTTATTAGAAGCTCCTATTGGAACCTACCTAACAACAAGTGACAATCTTGATTTAATTGGTTGGAACAGTTCAACAGACAAAATAGAATTAATAATTACTCAAAAATGGCTTGCTTTAGGAAGTATTAACGGCCTAGAAACATGGATTGAGTATAACAGAACTGGATATCCAGCAAATATGCCTTTTCCACAACAAAGTCTTTCCGGACCTAGACCTGTTAGATTATTATACCCAACATCAGAATACACAGGAAATACTGCAAACGTAAGTGCCTACCAACAAAATGCTCAATCAGCTTTTAATGACAAAATATTCTGGGACATTAACTAAAAAACATTAATTATGAAAAAAACTAAATTATTTATAGCTACTATCTTGTCGTCATTAGTAATGACATCATGTTTAGTAGACGACGAAAGACCTTCTTTTGAAGAAGGTCATGCCAATACACCTTACAGTGTAGGTTCTGATATTGAATCTGGAGCATATATATTCACTCCAGCAGATACAGAAGCTGTTAATATTGATGGAAACATACTACTTGTTGGAATGACAAATGGTACATATGCTTCATCAGACATTGAAGTTAAATATGAAATAGACGCAACAAATGAAGCCGTTGAAGGTACAATGTTTGCTATTACCAATGCTACAAACTCATTTGTAATTCCTGCTGGGCAAGAATTAGCACCAAACATGTTAAACATCGAATTATACCCATCAGAATTTCCTATAGGTGTAATCACTAAAGTTGTTATAAACATCGTTCCAGTTACACCAAGCGCAACCGTTCAAACAGGTTTGCCTTTTGGTCAAATTGAACTAAATGTAGAAAAATGCGACCCTCCCCTATCTGGAACTTATTCAAATAGTGAAAACGGTAACCTTGTGGAAATAACCCCATTAGGATGTAACGGCACTTATAGAGCAAGTTACTTAACACCTTTTGCTAGCACATACTGGTGGGAGTTCACTCATGACGTTTCTGATGGATCAATAGAAATAACTGGATGGCAATTTGAAGGTTCTAACCCACTTACTTATGATTCTGCTTCAGTAGATGCTGGCGGTAATATTACAGTAACAAACGCTGATGTAGCTGGGGTTTCTTGGTATCAAGATTTAACTTGGACATTAAGCCCTCAATAATACATAAATGCATAAAAAATAAAATTATGAAAGCAAAAAATATATATAATAAACTTACAGTAGCAGCTTTAACTGCTGTAAGTTTATTTACAATATCTTGTCAAAATGATGACCTAGAAATTGCTAGAAAAGGAAAGCCATTACTTACACTTGAAAGCAACGAAATTACAGTTGGTGAAGGAGGTAGCGCATATTTTAAAGCCAATTTATCATATCCAATTAATGACTACATAGCCATAAGAATGGAACTTTTAGATGATGCTGGAAATGTGGTAGCTGTTACTGAACCTGATGGTGGTGCAGGTACTGGAAATGGATATTCTCCTATAGCACATGACGATTTAAATATCGATGTTCAATCTGAGAATTATCCGGCAGTTGGCGTTTGGGAAACTTGGTTTGAAGCTGGAGCTTTTGACTTCGGTTACCTTGGTGGTACTGGTTACGTGTACACCGCAGATAAAAATGTTACAAGTTTTGAGTTTCCTGTAGGAACACTTATTGACAATATAACAGAGGGTACAGAGACTTACAGATTCAGACTATCTTCTACTTCTAAAATGAATGCTATTGTTGATGAAATTATCACAGTAAATATTGAAGATGCTGTCCCTACAACTTTAGATGTGTTATTAGATTTTGATGGTACTATCACAGCAGATGGTAATTCAGTAGATAAATGTGATTATGATTTTGATTTATTTATTTCTGATAGTGCTACTGCTAATACAGATGTTGCACATAACTGGGATGGGCCATGTAATGAATTATTATCCGCTGGAAATGCTGGAATAATTGACAATGACCCTAACAACTGGATGGATGGAACTGTTTATTATGTGTGGATTGACCTATGGGATAATACTGGGGCACCTGCAATTACTAATCATGAAGATATTCCTATGGATTTAGTCTTTAGTGTTGTAATAGATGGAGTAAGTACAAACAGAACACTTTCTCTTCCTAATTTATACCGGACAGATTCTCTAGACTCAAATAATAGTGGTGCAGGAGAAAAATTAGCTGCAAAAATTATTATTAACGGTAATGACTATATTATTACAGATTTAGATGGAAATTTAGTTCAATAAATACATTTTTTAATTTGCAAAAAAACCACCTCGTTTGAGGTGGTTTTTTTATGCCATAAAATCACTACATTTGCAAAGCATAAAATAATCTTATGAAAACAAACGAAATTTTTGGTTCAAGAGCCATAATTGAAGCGATTAACTCTGATACAGAAATAGAAAAAATCTATATCTTAAAAGATGCTGAAAACGACTTATCAAAGGAGTTGTTTAAATTAATTAAATCGCATCGCATCGCATTTCAATATGTGCCTATACAAAAGTTTAATAAATTTTCAGATAAAAATCACCAAGGTGTTTTTGCTAAAATTGCTTTAGTTAAAACTAAAACAATAGAAGAATTAACAGAAGACTTAGACATCACAGAAAACCCAACTTTATTATTATTAGACGCCGTAAATGACGTCAGGAATTTTGGTGCAATTGCACGTACAGCCTCTTGTACAGGTGTTAAAGGAATTATAATACTTGATAAAGGAGCAGCACCAATTAGTGCTGATGCTATTAAAACCTCAGCCGGGGCATTATTTAAAATTCCCGTTTGTAAAGTAAATCACTTAAAAGACGCAATATACTACCTGCAAGGTTCAGGTTTTCAAGTAGTTGCTGCAACAGAAAAAACTGAGGACTTAATTTACGCCATTGATTTAAAGAAACCCACAGCAATTATCATGGGATCTGAAGAAAGAGGAATTAACCCTTCAACTTTAAAAATATGTGACCATAAAGCAAAATTACCAATGGAAGGTGAAATTGCTTCCTTGAATGTATCGGTTGCGTGTGGTGCTTTTTTATACGAAGCAATGCGACAAAAATTGAATTAGAAACAAATTATAAACTACAAAAGGGATGCTTAAGCATCCCTTTTGTAGTTTATAACCAGCTTACTCCTCTTCATCATTAACCGTTATAATTAAATTACCATCCTCATCTAGGAACGGAAGGTTAGCAACAAACTTACCCTCATCATTAAAATGCTCTAAAAACAAACTTTGATGTGGCAATAAAGGGGCTGTTTTTGGTTGTCTGATTTCATTTTTAAAGAAAAAACTTAGAATAATACCACTTATCAATCCAGATAAATGACCCTCCCAAGATATTTTTGGATCGATAGGAAACACATACCAAATCATACTTCCGTATATAAAAATAACCGTGAACGCAATTGCTATTAAATTATACTGCTTGGAAAAAAAGCTCTTAGAAATTATAAAACTAGCCAAAACATAAATTACACCGCTCATTCCTAAATGATATGCAGGACGTGCAATAATCCAGGTAAGAAACCCCGATAACAAAACACCAAACATGAAGATTTTTATATAATTAGTCTTATAAAAAAAACGAACTATTAACATTAACACAAAAAATGATATTGTATTGTTTGTAATATGTGACAGGTCTGAATGTAAAAAAGGAGAGGCTAAAATTCCGCCTAAGGAAGATAATCGTCTAGGGTAAATACTAAATTGATTGAAATTAAATCCGTATTTAATTTCAAAAAGAAAGACAATCCACATTATTAAGACTATTAATAAAGGGAAAACAAGAATGTCGAATATCTGTTTAAAAGTTTTGATATGAATAAAAGTACAATAAGTTTACCAAAAATGACAATCGGTAAAATTGTCAATACTTCTCAATTTAGTATTTTTACTTCATGAATGAACCATTAGCAGAACGATTACGCCCTAAATCATTAAAAGATTACATTAGTCAAGAACACTTAGTTGGTGTGAATGGCTCTTTAACCAATCAAATTGCACAAGGGATAATTCCGTCTTTAATATTATGGGGGCCACCCGGAACAGGAAAAACAACCTTAGCAAATATTATTGCCAAGGAGTCTGAACGGCCATTTTACACTTTAAGCGCTATAAACTCAGGGGTAAAAGACATAAGAGAAGTCATTGATTCTGCTAAAAAAAATAGTGGGTTATTTACTACTAAAAACCCTATTTTATTCATAGATGAAATACACCGCTTTAGCAAATCACAACAAGACTCGCTACTTGGTGCTGTTGAAAAAGGCATCATAACACTAATAGGTGCAACCACAGAGAATCCGAGTTTTGAAGTTATTCCAGCTTTATTGTCAAGGTGTCAGGTGTATGTTTTAAATCATTTTACAAAAGGTGATTTATTAGCGCTTTTAAACAACGCAATTATAAATGACAAACTCTTAGCTCAGAAAAACATTACATTAACGGAAACAGATGCTTTATTGCGTGTTTCAGGTGGTGATGGCCGTAAGCTGTTGAACACTTTTGAGCTTATTATAAATAACACCAACAAAAATGACATCAACATTACCGATGAGTTGGTTTTAAGTTCGGTTCAAAAAAACACTATACAGTATGATAAAACTGGTGAACAGCATTATGATATTGTTTCAGCATTTATAAAATCTATTAGAGGTAGCGATCCAAACGGTGCTGTGTATTGGCTTGCACGGATGATTGAAGGTGGTGAAGATGTCAAATTTATAGCCAGACGTTTGATTATATTAGCTAGTGAAGACATCGGCAACGCAAACCCAACTGCTTTAATAATGGCCAATAACACCTTTCAAGCTGTTACTATTATTGGCTTTCCAGAATCTCGATTAATTTTAAGCCAGTGCGTTATTTATTTAGCCACTTCTGCTAAAAGCAATGCGTCATACATGGCAATTAATCAAGCCCAACAAGCAGTTAAACAATCTGGTAATTTAAGTATTCCTTTACATTTAAGGAATGCACCAACAAAATTAATGAAAGAACTGGGCTATGGTGAAGATTATAAATATTCTCATAATTACGCTAATAATTTTGCTGAACAAGAATTCCTTCCCGATGAATTAAGCGGTACAAAATTTTATGAACCTGGTTCAAATTCACGAGAAAATTTACAACGTGACTATTTAAAAAACAGATGGAAAAACAAGTATAACTACTAATTTAGCAACTGGAGTTTCTGTAAAGAGACTTGTCCTGAGTTTTCTAAAAATTCAATAATAAAGTTACCTGTTTCATCATAGTAGCCCAATCCTGTTTTTGAGTTTAAACGGATATGATACAGACCAATTTTTGAAGTCTTACTTAAAGTACCATATATTTTATCTGAATTAACACTTTTAATTTCAGCATAAAATATAGTGTTCGTTTTTTCAAAAGTTACGTGTTCAGTATTATATATAAATACACGCTTAGTATTTACTGTTTGACTCTTTTCATTAGTAGTTAGAACATCATTACTTTTCAGTATAGATTCAACTTTAGGCTTGTAAGATAATTTATAACCGTCGAAAGATTTTAACGATTGACGTAATGCTTCATTATAAGATATTCTATAACTTTTTGATCTACTAACGCCTTCTTGAGTTGTAAACAACACCTGGTTTAAACAATCTTTAATTTCTACAATAAATTTAGTTACAAAAACCCCTCCAGTACTTAAAACTGTAGGGCGAATAGACATACACCCCTCCTCTGTTAATTCTTTAGGGACTTCTTCGTTGTCTAAATATGTTTCAAAGCCTAATTGTTGAAATTTATACTTTAACAATGTGTTAATTCCATATTGATCTGCTTCTTTCTGAAACTCAAATTTTGAAGGAACAACAACGTATTTGTAAGCATTTAGAGCTTCTTGTGAAGACGCCGATAAACTAAAGGCTAAAATGATGAGTAGCAAGTATTTTTTCATATCTATTAATATTTTTTATGCGTTCTATTAAGGGTGAATCTGTGTATTATAAAATTTGAATTAATTCTTCTAAATGATTGACATGATGTATATGATTTGGTAATGTTTCATTATGGTAATTATAACAGATTGCTTCAATACCATAATTTAAAGCTCCTAAAACATCTGCCTCATAACTATCTCCTATCATTAACGAATTTTCTTTAGGTGCATTGGCCATCTGCAATGCTTTTTCAAAAATAATAGGATTAGGTTTTTTAACTCCTGCCATTTCAGAATTAATTACAACATCAAAATAAGCATCCAAATTTGTATTTTTCAGTTTACCAACCTGAACCTCTGCAAACCCGTTAGTAATAATGTGCAACTTATATTTTGGTTTCAAATAATCTAACAGTGCCAAAGCGCCGTCAAGTAAGTGTGTTTGTTGAGATAAATGGTACACATACTCATCTGCAATAGTATAAATAACACCGTCTGTAACCGTTAAATTTATAGCCTTAAACGTATCATGTAATCGTTTATATCGTAGAGTTTCTTTGTCAATCAAATCATTTCTAAAAAGTTTCCAGAGGTCTAAATTTATTTGTTTATAGGCTCTTAAAAACTCACTTAAATCTACAGCTAAGTCTAGTTTATTAAAAATTATTGAATATGTTATTTCAGAATTTTTATCAAAATCCCAAAGTGTATGATCTAAATCAAAAAAAATATCTGTGATGTGTTTCATTTTTTATGTGTTTCTTTTTGAAGTTGCATAATCTAATAGTGTTGTATAGCGTTTACGCCAACCTTGCCATTGCCCATTTTCACTAAACGTATAGTTATGAACAACAATTGTAAAAATACCATTTACACTTTTGACTTCATCAATTAATTTACAAATATCCTGTAAAGCGTTTTTATGTTTCTTATATACAAAATCAAGCACGCAAAATGGATTAATTTTTAAAGGGGTTTGCATTTCATAATCCAAATCATAAAAATAAAAAGGTGTGCATGTTCCTGCTCTAAACCCTGATTCTGACACATAGCCCATGGTGTGATCTTCAGAAATTTCTAAATCAATTAAATTTCTATAAACTATTGGTAATTTCAGTTTTGAAAATGAATTTTTAGTATGTTCTAATGAAATATTAAAGATCGTTTCAAATCGTTGTTTTTCTGTTTTTAAAATTTGCACATCATCTAATGCAAGGAACGATCCTTTTAATCCTACTTCAAAATAATCTGCGATAGATTTTATTAATGACACAAAATGTTTATTCTGAAAATTTATGTTCTTATCATAAGTTGTATAGTCACTTAACAAGAAAAAGAATATGGGGTTTAAATGCCGTTTCTTATGGTTATTAATTAACCATTTGTAGGTGTCATACGGATCTTTTCGCAACTTAAACAACACTATAAATCTATTGTAAATTTCAGAAAAGTTCAATGTTATCAAATGACGTAATGTCCCTCCTATGGTTCTAACAACGCCTTTGTATTTATACTTATAAGCAACGGGCACATCAATAATAGGTTTTATTTGAAATGTTTTAACCGGGAAAATAAACTCAGGATAACTATTCTTTATAATTTTCTTAAACTCATAGGCCCAAATATCTACTACTGGCTGCTTTAAAAAGTGATGCTTGTAAGCTATACTTTCTTCTGGAGGAAAACGCCCAAAGTCATCTGCTACATATGGTAAGTATTCTTCATACCTGCTTAGTAAGTAAAAGCTTGCAGCAAAAATATCAAAAGGTAAAGCGCTCTTAGAGCCTACTAAAAAAAAGCACTTCGTATTGTTCCAAGGCTGTATGTTTACCTCAACATCAGAAATACCTTCTTCAAACAACAAGTCATTACTTTGAATAAACAATTCTTTTGCTAAGGGTTGTTTGGCATAAGACATTTTTAAACCTTGGTGTGCAATAAACTCTTCAACAATTGTTGTGAATTCAATTTGGATTCCGAGGATTCTTGTGCAAACATGCTTAAATACATACTTTACACGTGGTGTGATTTTATGTGTATAAATTAATAATTTCATTATAAAATACCGTCATCTGCAAAACTACTATATGCATTTTCTGTTATAATAACATGGTCAAGTAGTTTAATGTCTAGTGATACACCGGCGTTTTTTATTTTAGCAGTAATTTGTTTATCGGCCTCACTTATTTTTAGTGTCCCTGAAGGGTGATTATGGCAAAGTATTAATGCCGTTGCACTAATTTCTAATGCTTTTTTCATTACTAAGCGTACATCAACGAGTGTTCCGGTTATACCACCTTTACTGAGCTGTTGTTTTTGAATGACTTTATTAGAGTTATTCAAAAATAACACCCAAAATTCTTCATGTGACAAATCACCAAGTAAGGGTTGCATTAATTCAAAAACTGATTTACTAGAGCTAATTATATTTAGGTTTATATGTTCATCAGTTCGTCTACGTCGTCCTAATTCTAAACCAGCAACAATACTAATGGCTTTCGCTTCGCCAATTCCTTTGAATTCTTGTAATTGAGATACTGATAATTTTCCTAATGCATTTAAATTATTATCTACCGATGCTAATATGCGTTTACATAAGGCAACGGCACTTTCTGTTCTATTACCAGAACCAATTAAAATAGCCAAGAGCTCAGAATCTGTTAGTGTTTCTTTTCCATAAGAGTTTAATTTTTCTCTAGGTCTATCTGATTCTGACCAATCTTTTATGGAAAAATTTTCTTTCATTACATTTCCAATAGTCTTTTTACGTCATCAAAATTCAATCCGCCATAATTACCAGAACTCATTAATAGCAATACAGAATTATCAAAGTTCATATTAAACAAATGTGTTTTAAAGGCTTCTGGGGTTGTATATACTTTTAAATCGTGTCGTTTAAACGCCTCAAATATTTGCTGTTCTGAAACTTCCTCTAATTTTTTTATTGCAACTGCATTTGGCGAATAAAACACCACAGCTTCATCTGCGGCATCTAAAGCATGTGCATATTCTTTTAAAAACTCGGCATTTAAACTACTGTACGTATGCAACTCTAAACATGCAATTGTTTTTCTTGTTGCATATTGTTTAGCTACCGCAGAAGTGGTTGCTTGCACCTTACTTGGTGAATGTGCAAAATCCTTATAAGCTACTTTGTTGTTAGTTTCTGCTATTTTCTCTAAACGCTTGCTTGCTCCTTTAAATGTTGTAATGGCTTCATAAAATTCACCTTCATCAATTCCCATATGTTGGCATATCCATTTAGCACCAGCCAAATTGCTTAAGTTATGGTGTCCGAAGACTTCAACTGGTAAAGGGCCTTCTTCAGTTTCTAAATAGGTTTGGCCATCTTCAATAAAATGAGCTGGAACCTGATACGGATAACGTTTCATATGCTTATCCGACTCTTCAACAACTTTTTTAACCAACGGATCTTCTTCATTATACACCATTATTGCAGCGTTAGACATGCAGTTTAAAAAAGTTTCAAACTGCTCTACATAATTCTCTAAGGTTGGAAACACATTAATATGATCCCAAGCTATGCCACTTAACAAGGCAATATTTGGTTTGTACAAATGAAATTTCGGTCGCCTGTCTATTGGCGATGATAGGTATTCATCTCCTTCTAAAACAATAAAATCATTTTCTTCGGTTAAATGTACCATTGTATCAAAGCCCTCTAATTGAGCTCCAACCATATAATCTACAGCCTTATCATGGTAATTCATCACATGTAAAATCATTGAAGTAATGGTAGTTTTACCATGAGACCCTCCAATAACTACACGTGTTTTATGTTTAGATTGCTCATACAAAAACTCTGGGTAGGAATATATTTTCACACCAAGCTCTTGCGCTTTTAACAATTCTGGATTATCTGCTTTAGCATGCATTCCTAACACAACTGCCTCAACATCATTCGTTATTTTTTCAGAAAACCAACCAAATGCATCAGGCAACAACCCTTTAGCTGCTAAACGTGATTTTGAAGGTTCAAAAATAGTATCGTCACTTCCTGTAACGTGATATCCTTTGGCGTGTAATGCCATGGCAAGATTGTGCATTGCACTACCGCCTATAGCTATAAAATGTATTCGCATAATTGTTTACTTATATGCGTAAAGATATGAAAATGGATGGCGCTTTTTAACTTTTTAATTTGGAAATTTTAATGCTAAAAAATCAACCTTGCACTTAGCTCTTTTTTTTAACATTTAGGCAATGTATGTGTTTGTGTTAACACTTTTTTGACAAATCGTACTACTAGAATTACGTATTTCAAAATAATTATTGTATTTTCAAATACGCAATAGACTTAATTTCTGAATTAGTAATTATTCCGTATTCCTCTTCTAAAAACAACTTCAACTCGTTTAAACTCAAACCTCTTTTAATCGCAAATTGTTCTTTAAAGCCAATTGTTTTCGTAGTAGCATTTTGTAAAAACGAATGTTTATTATGCTTTTTATAAACAAACTCCATTAACTCACCTAGACTAAAGTTATGATATTTTGATATAAAATTTTGAGACCTTTTATCTTTCTCGTCCCTCTGCTTAGCTTTATAATTATCTAAATTAAACTTTAAACATTTTCCGTTAAACAAAACAGTGTCTATTTTCACAATTTTCTTTGTCAACAATTCTTTCAGAACATCTTCCTTAAGCGTATTCCCCTTCTTTCTGAAAAAACTTGCATTAATTTTTTTATAAATATTACCTTTTCTAACTTTTAATATCTTATCTGAATTTAATAAATTAAAAGTTAAATCTTGAATTTGAGTGTTATATACTTTTATAGAATCTGCCGTTATAAAACTATACGACCCTATTACTGATTTAGAAGTTGTAAATTCTATATTGCCATCTAACACTTCTGTTTCTAATACCATCTCAGGCGTGTTTAAATATTTAAAAAACAATAACACCAAAGAGCTTGTTACTAATAAATTAAACATGGCATGGCATATTATAGAATAACTCAACCCTTTTTTATTGGCTATAAATGATAAAACTCCTCCCATTCCTAAATAATAAATAAACATAAAAATAGTTGCCAAGCTTAAGACTCCTTCTATATGATAAATTGAAAACAGAATTGAAGTTCCTATTATAAAACCTATTTTTTTATTTACGAATGATAGCTTAGAAAATGACAGTATTGTTAGCATGCAAAATAATATTATTGCAACTATATTTATTTTATAAAAAACAATTGCTCCCAACAAGAGCAAGCCTAATACAAGTGATTTTTTATTTTCATTTGAAACCACAAGAGATCTAAAAATAAACTCTTCTGTAATTGGCGCTACAACAACAGCCAACAGTAATACATATAATAAAGATAATGACTCAAAAATTTCATACCTAGCCGAATATTCTGAAAAAGAATTAAAATAAAAGCTCCCTATTAAACCAATAGCTATTAATACCAATGAGCTAATTAAAAGCTGTTTTGATTGTTGTTTATTTATAGACATTTTTTAAATTATAAAAAAGTAAGAGGCAGATAAGAAAAACTGCCTCTTACTATAAAAACATTTGCTAAATTTTAAGGACATACACATTCAGCAGAACAAGTGCTTGCTTTAAGCGAACAACCACTCCCACAATTATTTGCTACTTGCTGAATAACTTCATTGCAATGATCAACAACAGCCCCTGCTATAATTGCCACAACAACTACAGCGCATGGAGGGCAAGCCGCCTGTTTTTGAACAACCACATCTTCTCCAAGGTAATTATAAGCGCCTCTTAAATCATCTTTGAAACTTTCTATAGTCTTAACATCATCATTACTTTCAAAGGAATAGTTGATTTTTTTTCCGTCTGAAAAATACGCAACATAGTTGATTATTTTTCCTGTTTTCTTAAAATCGTTTAGTTCAAAAAAAAAGTCCCCGTCATTTACAGAAAAACTTACTCCATCTTGAGTTTTTGATTTAAAATCAGGAATTAATTTTAGTGATTTTCCTAACTCAGATTTAAATTCTGATAAATCTAATTTTTTGTTTATTATTTTTCCAGTATTGTACAAATAACCAAAACCTTCATTATATGATATTTGAGACTCAGTTGATGAAATTTTGAAATCTAACATCGTAAAACCTACTTTCTCATTTTGACTTACTTCATCACTGCTACATGCAGTAAAAACAGACACAACTACAAATAGTAACAATAATAAGTTATTCAGACTTAATTTAATTTTTTTCATTTTAATTTTTCTACTTTTATAAATTAGTTTACTGTAAAATGGATCCTTATTTACAAACGCAAAACAAAACAAAACAAAACAGACTACCAAAAACCAACCATTCACAATGGTCTAAAAGATTGTTTGTATTTTTTAAATATTTGTCAAAAAAAGTGGGTAACGTGCTAAAAAAAGAATTTTAAAAAACAACTAAAGTGTTATTTTACAAAAAATTAACACGATGCTATTTAAGCCTACTTTTATACTATTAACCTCAAAAACTGTTAATAAGTTTACTACTTATCAAGAAACACGCTAAAACAGGCAACTAGTCTTTTTTATAATTTTAAACTTATTTCATCTTTAAAACCAACCTCTTTTCATCTTGTGCTTCTTTTAAATCGGGCTTTAGAGTTAAGGCTTTATTTATAAAATTATAAGCGTTTCTTTTATCTTCTTTATGCCTGTAAATTTGTGCCATTCTGAAATACGCCCAAGATAGTGGTACGCCATCTTTTTCTGTATAATTTGTGACGTAGCGTTGTAAACACTTCAATCCTTTCTCATTTGAAATATTATATTGAGCTGACACCTTACCTATCAAATAGTTCAAATGATTACGTTGTAATTTAACTGCTGCAAGCTCATAATTAGATAGAGCTTTTTCTGGTTGATTATTTTTTTCATACAAGCCTGACAACTTTGTATACGTGTGTTCAGAACCGCCAACAGCCACTGCGTTTTTATAATACTGTTCAGCATCAATCGGTCTATTGTTATATTCAGCCACATACCCTAAAGCCAAGTAACCGTCTACTGGAGATAGTTGCAACAATTCCTTAGCATAGTTTAGTGCTTTTGTTTCACTACCCCCAACAATACCAGGCAAACTAATGTAAATTTCTACCAAAGCCCAGCGTGCCTCAATATGGTTTTTATCTAAATCAGCAGCTTTATGCAAGTGCTTTTTAATGTCACCTACCAATGTTAAGGCTTTTAATTTATTTGAAGCCTGAGCCTTGTAAGCCAACACCCCTCCGTATTTAAAGTGGTAATTTGCATTATTTGGATATTGCATTACCAAAGGCCTGTAATAAGCCAATGCTTCATCCCATTTTTTTGCATAAGCAGCAATATCACCTAAATACTCTTGTGCTTTTACATCGGTTTCATTTCCTGCTAATGTTTTTAAAAAATATGGCTTAGCGCTTTGCCACTCAGCATTTTTATAATGCAACTCCCCTTTTTCAAAATCGGTTGATTGCGAAAACCCCGCTAGCGTTACTGCTGTAAATATGTAGAAAAATAACTTCATGCTTAATTATCCCGTAAACATACTCAATATTAGACGAAAAAAAATAATTTAATTTTAATCAATCCTACCCATTTGATATAATTTATTAGTTGGAATACTTTTTGCTTACCTTTACTTAGCTATAAAAAACAGCATATGAAAAAGGTATTAACCATATTAAGTCTTATCATTATCATAACAACACAAGCACAACAAAACTTTGAAAAACAGTGGAAAATAGTTGAAGCCTTTGAGCTAGAAGGCAAAACAAAGTCTGCTAATGAAATGGTTGGCACTATTTATAAAAAAGCAAAGAAAAAAAACAATAGCAATCAGCTCATAAAAGCTTTATTGTATCAATCTAAATTTGCGTTGGTTTTACAAGAAGACGCCGAATTAACAATAGTTCAGCTCCTGGAAAAAGAAATTACAGAAGCTTCGTTTCCTACCAATGCTATTTTACAATCTATTTTAGCCGATTTTAAATGGCAATACTTCCAAAAGCATCGCTGGCAAATTTATAACAGAACCAAAACAAACGATGTGAACCAAGATGATTTTAGAACTTGGGATTTAAATACACTGTTTGCATCTATCCATCAAGATTATAACGCATCAATTGCACCAGAAAATCAATTGCAAAACATTTCAATTTCTGATTATAAATACATTTTAATCAATGGCACAGACACTGAAAATCTTCGCCCTACTTTATATGATTTACTAGCGCACAGGGCATTGATGTTTTTTAAGACAGACGAATCTAGAATTACCAAACCTAAAGAGCGGTTTTATATAGACCAAGAGTCTTATTTCGCTTCCTCAAATACATTCACAAAATTAAACATAGCAACAACTGACACTATTTTTTCTAAATATGATGTGTTAAAAACATACCAGAAACTAGAGCAGTTTCATTTAGAAAAAAAACAGATTAACGCCTTAATTGAAGTCTATATTAACCGACTTCAATTTATAAGAAACAACTCTACGCTTTCTAATAAAGACAATAGCTATATTAAAAGTTTAGAACAGAGCTTACAACACTATAAAACCGGTAATGCATACGCCTTACTAAAAGCTCATTACGCACAAGCTATTTATGATATTGCTACATTAAAACAGCAACCAGAAAACAGAAAAAAAGCCTTAAAAATCACTGAAGATTTAATTCTAAGCCACCCCAATTCTGAAGGCGCTGTTATTGCCAAAAATATACAATCGCGAATTCTACAACCTGTTTTACAGCTACAAAACGAGCAAACAATTCCTAGCAATACTGCTTCTAAAGTTTGGATTGAATTTAACAATGTAAAACAAGTATACTTACACATCTATCAAATTCCTCACAACCATTCTTTTTATCAGTACAACTATCAAGATAGAGAAACCAAGATTGATGAGTTTTTTACTACTCATAAGGCCTTAAAAACTGTTCATGCTGCGCTTCCTCAAAAAGGAGATTATTTTAATCATAGTACAGAAGTTTTATTACCTAATTTAGAGCTAGGCAGGTATATGATATTGGCTACCTCAAAAAAAGATTTTAATAAAAATGAGCTGTTTGCATATACCGCTTTTACCGTTTCTAACTTAAGCGTTATTGAAGCTGACTCTCATGGTAAAAAGATCTTCCAAGTACTTCATAGTTCATCTGGAAAGCCCATAAAACATGCTATTGTACAATTTGGAAAAACTCAAAAAAGTACTAATGAATACGGTGAAAGTTTATTTTCTGGAAGAAGAGACAATGCCGAGGTAATAATAAGCTATCAGAAAGACAGTTTGTTGTTGGGTAATAAATATCATTATGGAAATTACCACAAATCAAAAGATGAAAGCAAAACAGAACGTGCACAAGCCTTTTTATTTTTAGACAGAAGCATATATCGTCCAGGGCAAGAAGTGCACTTTAAAGGAATAGTATTATCTCGAATCAACTACAAATCGACTGTAGTTGCTGATAAATCTTTCAAAATTACCGTTAGAGATGCTAATTACCAGGAAATTAAATCGTTTGATTTATCTACCAACGAATATGGATCATTTTCTGAAAAATTTCAACTCCCTAAAAACGGGTTAACAGGCAACTTCTCCATAAAAGTAGAACAAGACAAAAAATACTATAAATACTTTAATCAGGCACATAGTTATTTTTCTGTAGAAGAATACAAACGCCCTAAGTTTGAAGTAAAGTTCAATCCTGTAACCGAAAATTTTTCGGTAAATAACAATATTTGTATTACAGGAAATGCGAAGGCCTTACTAGGCACCAACATTAGCAATGCAAAGGTTACGTATAACATTGTTCGTAAAACCCAATTTGATCATTGGAGGTATTGGTCTAGACATTACGACACTAATGAACAAGAAATTGCTCATGGAGAAATCACTACGAATAACAAAGGGGAGTTTGATATTAATTTTAATGCGCTACCTGATAAAACAAAAAATAAAAAAGACTTACCTGTTTTTAGTTATGAAATTACAGCCAATGTAACCGATCTTAATGGCGAAACTAGATCTGCTACCACAACTGTAAAAGTTGGTTACCACACACTAAAGTTAAACGTTGTAACACAAAATAGTTGGAATACAGACACCACACCAGAACTATACATAAACACTACTAATTTAAATGGTGAGTTCTCGGCTGCAAAAATAAATTTAAAAATCTATAAACTTGTAGCACCTAACAACGTATTGCGCACCCGAAGGCTTCCAGTGGCAGACATGCCACTTTTAACTAAAGACGCCTTTAAAAAACACTTCCCTAACGAAGCTTATGCCAACGAAAGTGATTATAAAAATTGGGCAAAAGGAGCATTAGTTTATGAAGAAGTTATAGATAGCGAAAAAGAAAAAAGCATTCAGCTACCACCTATCAAACAATGGTTGTCTGGAAAATATATCATTATTACTGAAGCAAGTGATAACACTAAAAATACTATTACAGAAGAAAACCATATTTCTGTTATAAATAAAAAAGACAGCGTTTTAGCCGACAGCCAGTTGTTCGATTATCAAATATTGAATGCAAGTACCGCAAAAAAAGATGGTTATATCAGTATTAAATTATTGAGTTCTTGTGAAAATTTAAATGTTTTTACCGAGGCTTATTTTAATAGCGATGTGTTGTTTAAAGAAAAAATAACACTAGAAGGAACCAAAACCTTCCGCGTACCGCTAGCGCAAATTCTGAAGAAAAAGCCATTGCAACCAGACGCAAGTGTGAGCATACAATTTACTATGGTAAAACACCAAGACTACAAAACAGTAAACACAGCTGTTGATTTATCTACGCCACAAGAATCATTAGTAATAGCAACGCAAACATTTAGAAACAAGTTACAACCAGGCACTAAAGAGAAATGGTCCTTTACTATAAAAAACAAATCTAAAAAAGGAGTACAAGCAGAAGTCTTAGCAAGTATGTATGATGCTTCTTTAGACCAGTTTAAACCTCATCATTGGACCAACAGTATTGACATAAAAGATTACTACAGAAATGATGTTACACATAAAAGATGTAATAGTTTTAGAAGTAATCATTTTAAGCAATTCAACTACCCTAACTTAAACTTAACTTCATTCCAAAAGAGCTTTGCTGTGCTAAATTTTTTCGGACTTACAATTTCAAATAATTATATGACGCGACAGCTTCATAGTAAAGTAGCTGGAATTGAAATTACTGAGGATGAAATGGAAGTAGAAGACGTAGTTGTAGAATCTGCTTCTTCCTATAGTATGGTTCCCTCAGACAACCAATCAGTAAAAAAAGAAAGTGACGTAAAAGAAAATTTATATTCAAAATCCGACAATCCATCTAATAAAAATATCGAAGAAAGTTTTAAAACAATAATAGCCCGTAAAAACCTTAACGAAACAGCTTTCTTTTATCCGCATTTAAAAACAGACAGCAAAGGAAACTTAACTTTTGAGTTTGAATCGCCTGAAGCCTTAACACGATGGAAAGTGCAATTATTTGGGCATACAAAAACAGGAGTTCATGGTAAATTCACTCAAAATGTAGTCACTCAAAAGGAGCTAATGGTAAGTCCAAATCCACCACGTTTTTTACGAGAGCATGACACTTTAGTTTTTCAAGCTAAAATTAGCAGTTTGTCTGACAAACTATTAAACGGACAAGCCAAATTAGAATTGTACAATGCCATTACAGGAACAATTATAAATAACGAGTTAAACAACAACACTCCTATACAAAGTTTTAAGCTACAACCCAACGGAAGTACTTCTGTGTCATGGAAATTAACTATTCCTGAAGGCGTACAAGCCATAGAATACAAGGTATTAGCCAAAGCTGACGAATTTACTGACGGCGAATCTAACGTCTTACCTGTACTAAGCAATAAAATGTTGGTTACAGAAAGTATTCCGATAACCGTTAGAGCCAATAGCTCTAAGGAGTATCATTTCACCAAATTACAAAACAACAACTCAACTACCTTACGCAATCATCAACTTACCTTGGAATACACTACCAATCCAGCTTGGTACGCTATACAAAGTTTGCCGTATTTAATGGAGTTTCCGCATGAATGTGCCGAACAAACTTTTGCTCGTTACTACGCCAATACATTAGGAAGTTATATCATGAATAGCAACCCCAAAATCAAACACGTATTTGAAACCTGGAAAGCAAATAACAAGCTGACTTCTAAACTGGAACAAAACGAGGCATTGAAACAAATTCTTATTGCAGAAACACCATGGTTAAGAGATGCACAGTCTGAAAGTGAAAAGAAAAAACAACTCACTATCTTATTCGATTTAGAACGGTTGGCTTCAGAACAAAAAATTACCGTAAAAAAGTTAGAGAAAATGCAATTAAACTCTGGTGGTTTCCCATGGTTTAAAGGAGGTCATGCTAACGAAAACATCACCCGACATATTGTTGCTGGACAGGGACACTTAAAGCAACTAAACGTTATAAGTAATAATAAAAACATGAATGCCGTTATTGAAAAGGCAATTCAATATCTAGATAATAAGTTTGTAGAAAATCATAAACGCAGGCTTAAATATCAGAAAGAAGCAGATATTACAGCCAACTATTATCATTTACATTATTTATACACAAGAAGTTTCTTTAAAAATGACATTCAATTTCCGAAAGAAGTGAAGTCTCTGGTTAGTTTATACCTAGAAAAATCTAAAAAAGAATGGTTAAAACGTTCTTTACAAGAGAAGACATTATTAGCACTTGTAAGTCACCGTTATAATGACAGAATATTACCTAAAATGATTTTAACCCATTTACAAGAAACAGCTATAGACAGCGAGAATAAAGGGATGTACTGGAAAGCCAACAAAGCAGGTTGGTATTGGAATCAAGCCCCAATAGAAACCCAAGCTCTTATTATTGAAGCCTTCTCTGAAATTACTCAAGATGCCAAAACTATTGAAGCGCTACAAATTTGGCTACTAAACAACAAACGCAAAAACAGTTGGAATACTACCAAGGCAACTACGGAAGCCGTTTATGCTTTGCTTCTACAAGGAAACGACTGGTTATCTGTAGAAGGCTCAGCGGACATTAAAATAGCTAACGAAAAAATTAGCACTAAAAAACTGGATCAAACAGCGCTTGAAGCCGGAACGGGGTATTTTAAAACCACTTGGAATGCAGATGAAATCAACCCTAAAATGAGTGAGCTAACCATTAAAAACAAATCTAATATTACGCAGTATGGCGGGTACTATTGGCAGTATTTTGAGCAATTAGATAAAATCACAAATGAAAAACATAAAACCGATATTCAATTAAGTAAAAAACTATTCTTAAAGGAATATACTAATGATGGCGAAAAGTTAAAAGCTATTAAGTTAACAACTCAATTAGAGGTTGGTGATTTGGTAAAAGTCAGAATTGAATTACAGGTCAAAGATAATTTTGAATTTGTACACTTAAAAGATATGCGCGCAAGTACTTTTGAGCCTGTTGATGTAATTTCGGGCTACAAATGGCAGGACGGCTTAGGTTATTACCAAAGCACTAAAGACATTGCTACCCATTTCTTTTTTGATAAATTAAACAAAGGAGTTTATGTATTAGAATACGAAGTAAGAGTAAACAACTCTGGTAGCTTCTCGAACGGAATTTCCTCGATACAGAGTATGTATGCCCCAGAATTTAGTAGTCATAGTAAAGGTTTAAGAGTAAAGGTAACTGATTAATCAGCTGCTTTTACTCTTATAACGAATTTTCAATCAAGTTATGCGGGTGTACAGTAGGCATAATATCAAACTCAAACCAGTCTTGTAAATCCATGTCAAAACCAATTCCGTTTAAGTAATTATGTAAGGCCAAGTTTAACCCTGTTTTATATTTTGAATGTTCAGCTCCTTTAGAATCTTCATGCCATAAATCATTTTGTGCAAAGCCTTCAAAAGCAGGGCCTGTAATCTTGATATCAAATTCATCAGGGTTCACACCAATTGGACTATGAACAGTCGTTGTAAATTGATGCCAAAATGCAGACTGAATACAATTGTTTTCAAACAACTGACGCACCACTTCTAATGAGTCAACTGTTTCCTGATCGGTTTGTGTAGGGAACCCATACATCAAATACGCATGCACCATAATGCCATGCTGAGCAAATGCATTTGTTACTCGTGCCACTTGACCAATATCAACTCCTTTCTTCATTTTTTTCAGAAGTCTATCAGAAGCAACTTCTAAGCCTCCTGTTACCGCTATACACCCTGATTTAGCTAAAAGAGCGCACAGCTCTAAACTGAATGTTTTTTCAAAACGTATGTTTGTCCACCAAGTAATAAACACGCGTTTCTCAATTAGTTTTTCCGCTAGGGCACGTAACATTTTTGGTGGTGCAGCTTCATCAACAAAATGAAATCCGGTTGTACCAGTTTCAGCAACTATCTTCTGAATTTTAGCCACTAAATCATCTGCTGTTGTATTTTGATAATTCCCTATATAATCTAAATTAACATCGCAGAAGGTGCATTGTTTCCAATAACAGCCATGAGAAATGGTCAATTTATTCCACTTACCGTCACTCCACAAACGGTGCATCGGGTTCATAACATCTAAAAACGATAAATACTTGTCATGTGGTAAACCCACATAACTTGGCGCAGGTAAGTTTTTATGATGGAATACCGTATTTGGCAAATTGTTTTTATACACTACTCTACCTTTTTCCAAAACGTAAGTACGTTCTAGTTTTTCAATATTGATTTTGCCAGATAAGAATTCTGTCAATCGTAATAACGGACCTTCACCATCATCAAGACTTATATAATCAACATAGTTGAATACACGAGTGTCTTCCAAAGATCTTAATTCTGTATTGCAATAGCCACCACCAAAGGCTACTTTTATCTTTGGATGCTTACTTTTAATATATTGTGAGCAACGCAATGCTGCAAATAAATTTCCTGGAAACGGAATAGAAAAGCACACTAAATTTGGCTTATGCTTTTTCAATTGCTTTTCTAATAAAACTAACAGTTCTGATTCTATAATGGTAGGATCATATTGTAAGAATTCTTCCAAACCGTTAAAACTAGATGCGGACGTTGAAATTTGTTCTGCATAACGTGTAAATGAGAAAAACTCATCAACGTTAGCTTGAATAAAATCGCCTAATTCTTCAATAAATATCGTAGCAAAATGTTTGGCTTTATCTAATATTCCTAAGTTACCAAATGCCCAACTTAAATCATCTTCTATATTCAATGCTCGATGTGCTTGAGGCAAAAAACCATGATGTAAAATTTGATATGCTTTGGTAACTTCTTGATGTTGCAAATACTCTATTACCGTATTTACTTTGTGAATATAATCATCACGTTGTTGCCAAACCAAAGGATATTCATAACTTTTGTGCGCATCTGCTTCTTGAAATATCTTTGTAATAAATTCAGCAGTAAACACTTCGGAAAACAATTCTATACTTAAATCACATTGTTCAACAGATACGCCTTTTTCTGCTAAAAACCCTTTCAAGTAAGCTGTTGCTGGGTAGGGTGTGTTTAGTTGGGTAAAAGGAGGTGTTATTAAAAGTGTTTGAATTGCCATTGTTGAGTTGTAAAAACGTAAAGATACAATTTATCTGTTCTGAGGTAAATATTAAAAAAAAGCTCATCTGAAGTACAAATGAGCTTTTATATAATGTAATCTGTTTTTTAATAGTTTGCTTCAGACGGGTTTAACATTCCCCACAATCTATCTTTTAAAGTCATAATGTTTTGTTGTGCTACTGATGAAATGAACATATATGGCACACCTAAGGTTTTATCCAATTCTGCTTTCATTTCTGCTTGTAGCTCGTCATCTAACATATCTGATTTAGATATTGCTATAAAACGATCTTTATCCAACATTTCTGGATTGTATTTTTCTAATTCGTTTAATAGAATTTTATACTGCTCTGCAATATCAGTTGCATCAGCTGGAATTAAAAACAACAGCGTTGAGTTTCGTTCTATATGACGTAAGAAGTAATGTCCTAATCCTTTACCTTCAGATGCTCCCTCTATAATTCCAGGTATATCTGCCATTACAAACGATTGGAAATTACGATACTCCACAATACCTAAATTTGGTTTTAGTGTGGTAAATTCATAGTTTGCTATTTTTGGTTTTGCAGACGTAATTACAGATAGCAATGTAGATTTACCAGCATTAGGAAACCCTACTAAACCAACATCTGCTAATAACTTCATTTCTAAAGTTACATTTTTTTCTTCGCCTTCTAAGCCTGGTTGTGCATAACGTGGGGTTTGATTTGTAGACGATTTAAAGTGCCAGTTACCACGACCTCCTTTACCTCCTTTACATAAAATAACCTCCTCTTTATTTTCAGTAATTTCAAATAAAACCTCTTCAGTTTCAGAATCTTTAACTACAGTTCCTAAAGGCACATCTAAATAAATATCTGGTCCATCTGCACCTGTACTTCTACTTTTACTACCATGACCTCCTTGAAGTGCTTTATGATGGCGTCTGAATTTAAAGTGTAATAGTGTCCAATAGTTTTCGTTTCCACGTATTATGATGTGACCTCCACGACCACCATCACCACCGTCTGGACCTCCTTTTTCAATATACTTTTCTCTATGTAAGTGCATAGACCCTTTACCTCCTTTACCAGAAGTTACGTGCAACTTTACATAATCAACAAAATTTCCTTCAGTCATAGTAGTTTTCCCAAAAAAGGGATGTCTTTTAATTATAATTCGTCTTACAATGCGTCTATCACAGCGCTTAAACGTGATGTAATATCGTCAATTGTGCCTATCCCATTTACAGAATGAAATTTATTTTGAGTTGTATAAAAATCAATTAATGGTGCTGTTTTTTCGTTATACTCATCAAATCGTATTCTGATTTTTGTAGCATCCTGATCATCTGCTCGTCCAGAGGTTTTTCCTCTTTCAAGCAAACGCTCTATTAATATGTCATCATTAGCTTCTAATGCAATTGTTGCTGCAATATCCATTTCCTTCTCTTCCAAAAATGCATCTAATGCCTGTGCTTGTGCTGTTGTTCTTGGAAACCCATCAAATATAAACCCGTTAGCATCTCTGTTTTTTTCAACCTCAGCTTGTAGCATATTTATCGTAACTTCATCTGGTACTAACTGTCCTTTTTCAATATATGATTTGGCAAGTTTTCCTAGTTCAGTGTCATTTTTCATATTGAAACGAAACACATCTCCTGTTGAAATATGAATTAAATTATACTTTGTTTTTAAAAATTCAGCTTGTGTTCCTTTTCCAGCTCCTGGTTTCCCGAATAAAACAATGTTAGTCATGCGTTGTGTGTTTTTTATTTGATATATTTCAGGTAAATTTCGTCCTAAACCATCATAATCTAAACCGTAGCCTACTATGAATTTATCTGGGATTTCAATACCTATATAATGTATTTTTAAGTCTTTGTTATATGCTTCTGGTTTATAAAAAAGTGTTGCTATTTTTAAATCTTTAACTCCTTTTTCACTAAAGATATCATAAATTTCTTCTAAGGTGTTTCCGGTATCAATTATATCTTCTAGGATCACAACCGTTCTACCAGACACATCTTGATTTAAACCAACTAAACGTTGAATTTCTTCTGTAGAGCTTACCCCTTCATAAGATGCAAGTTTTACAAATGTAACTTCACAAGGTTTATTGTATTTTTTAACAAAATCACTTACTACCATAAATGACCCATTTAAAATACCTATAAAAACAGGAATATCATCACCTAAATCCTCAGAGATTTTAGATACCAGTTGTGTAATGGCAACATCTATTTCTTGAGCTGAAATAAATGGTTTAAAATATTTATCATGAAGTTTAATCACCTTTCCCCTTTTTTATAAGTTGCAAAGATAACCATTTGGTTACTATTTGTAATGTTTTGATTAACGATTTTAGAAGCTCATTAAATATTTAAGTGTATTTTTGCTCAAACAACACAAATTATACTTAACATGAAGACATATTTTTCTTCAGATTTTAAACTTGGAATTCTAGGCGGAGGTCAACTAGGACGTATGCTACTTAGAGAAACAAATAAGTTTGACATCCAAACCTATGTTATTGACCCATCCAACGAAGCACCTTGTAAAACTTATGCGCATCAATTCACTCAAGGTGATTTATTAGATTTTGATACGGTATACAACTTCGGAAAAAAAGTTGATGTTTTAACTTTTGAAATCGAAAGCGTCAATATTGAGGCTTTACAGAAATTAGAATCTGAGGGCGTAACAGTATATCCCTCAAGTAAAACATTAAGCATTATTCAAAATAAAGCAACTCAAAAATTGTTTTATAAAGATCATGACATTCCAACTGCGCCATTTACACGCTTTGCTTTTACTTCAGAAATACATGACGCAATATCTAACGGAGGGCTACAATTACCATTTGTATGGAAAGCTGCACAGTTTGGATATGATGGTAATGGCGTTAAAATTATCAGAACCTCAGAAGATTTAGTTGGCTTACCAAATACGGAGTGTATTGCAGAAGAAATGGTCCCTTTTAAGAACGAGCTAGCAGTCATTGTTACACGCAACCCTTCAGGTGAAATAAGAAATTATCCAGTTGTAGAAATGGAATTTCACCCTGAAGCAAACCAAGTAGAGTATGTAATTTGCCCAGCAAGAATTTCTGATGACGTGGCAAAAAAAGCAATTGACGTGGCTTTAAAAGTGTCTAAAAAGATTAACCATGTTGGACTCTTGGCTGTTGAATTATTTCAAACTCAAGAAGATGATATTTTAGTTAATGAAGTTGCCCCTAGACCTCACAATTCAGGACACCAATCTATTGAAGCTTCATACACCTCACAATTTGAACAACACATTCGTTCTATTTTAGATTTACCTCTTGGAAGCCCTGAAAGCAAAACAAACGGAATTATGGTTAATTTGGTTGGTGCTGAAAATTATACCGGGAACGTAGTTTATGAAAACATGAACACAATTCTTGCTATGGATGGTGTCACACCACACATTTACGGAAAAAAAGAAACCAGACCATTTCGTAAAATGGGACACGTTACCATAGTACATGAAAATATGGAAACCGCAAGAGCTATTGCTCAAAAAGTCAAAGAAACAATTAAAGTTATAAGCAACTAATATATACAACTCATGCCACAAGTAGGAATAATTATGGGAAGCACTAGTGATCTTCCAATCATGCAACAAGCTATAGACATACTAACCAGTTTTGACATTGAAGTAGAAGTAGATATTGTTTCTGCTCATAGAACCCCTGAAAAACTATTTGATTATAGTAAAAACGCGCACACTAGAGGTGTTAAAGTTATTATTGCAGGTGCCGGTGGTGCCGCACATTTACCTGGTATGGTCGCTTCATTGTCGCCTTTACCTGTAATTGGAGTTCCTGTAAAATCAAGAAATTCAATTGACGGATGGGACTCAGTCTTATCTATTTTACAAATGCCGGGTGGTGTTCCTGTAGCAACTGTAGCGTTAGATGGTGCTCAAAATGCTGGGATACTAGCCGCACAAATTATTGGCGCTTCAGATAAATGTGTCCTTGACAAAATAATGATTTACAAAGAAGGCTTAAAACAAAAGGTACTAAACGGCGCTAAAGAAGTCAAATCAAAATACTAATTCCAAGACGCTTAATTACCATTTTTCTATATTAAAAAATTAACCACATGAATGCATTATTATCTCCTTTTGATTTAGCACCGTTTTCTAAAATAAAAAACACTGATTTTTTACCCGCCTTTGCTAATGCAATTGCATTAGCAAAAGCAGAAATAGATGCAATCACAGAAAATAATGCCCCCGCAACATTTGAAAACACAATTGAAGCATTAGATTATTCTGGCGAGCAACTAGATCGTGTGTCTAGTTTGTTTTTTAATTTAAATTCTGCAGAAACTAATGATGAGATTCAAAAGATAGCTCAGGAAGTATCTCCAATGCTATCTGAGTTTAGTAATGATGTTGCTTTAAACATAGTGCTGTTTGAACGCGTTAGCGCTGTTTACAATCAAAAAGAACAACTTTCTTTAACAGCTGAACAACACACATTATTAGAAAAAAAATACAAAAGCTTTTCTAGAAATGGAGCAAATCTTCCAGAAGATAAAAAAGAAACCCTTAGAGCTATTGATAAAGAATTATCTGCCTTAAAATTAACTTTTGGTGAAAACATCTTAGCTGAAACTAACGCTTACGAATTGCACTTAACAAGCAGTAACGATATTAAAGGCTTACCTGAAGGAACACTTGAAGCAGCTGCACACGTTGCGCAACAAAAAGGCAAAAAAGGATGGATCTTCACTCTTGATTACCCAAGCTATATACCGTTCATGAAATATGCTGACTCGCGTAAATTACGTCAAAAAATGGCTACAGCTTTTGGCGCAAGAGGGTTTCAGGACAACGCCTACAACAATGAAAACAATGTTTTAAAAATCGTAAAACTACGTCACCAGCGCGCACAATTATTAGGCTATACAACTCATGCCCATTTTGTTTTAGAAGAACGCATGTCTGGCTCACCAGAAAAAGTCACGGCTTTTCTAAATGATTTACTAGAAAAGGCAAAACCTGTAGCTACAAAAGAATTTGGTGAATTAGAAAAATTCGCAAAGTCATTGGATAACATTGATCATTTAGAAAAATGGGATAGCGCTTATTATTCTGAAAAATTAAAAAACAAACTTTTCAATTTAGATGACGAGAAATTAAAACCGTATTTCAAATTAGAAAATGTTATTGCTGGTGTATTTGAGGTGGCTAAGAAGTTATTTGGACTATCTTTTAAACAAGTTACAACAATTGACACCTATCATGACGATGTAAAAACATACGAAGTTACAGATCAACATAATAATTTTATTGCGATATTTTACGCTGATTTTCACCCAAGAAAAGGAAAGCGAAATGGCGCGTGGATGACATCATTTAAAGGGCAAAAAATTAAAAAAGGCACAAATGATCGTCCACACATATCTAATGTGTGCAATTTCACAAAACCCACAGAAACAAAACCATCATTACTAACATTTAATGAAGTAACTACATTATTTCATGAATTCGGACATGGTTTGCACGGCATGTTAGCAAACACGACATACCCAAGTTTATCTGGCACAAGTGTGTATTGGGATTTTGTTGAGTTGCCAAGTCAGATCTTAGAAAATTGGTGTTTTGAAAAAGACTGTTTAGATTTATTTGCTAAACATTACCAAACTGGTGAGGTGATACCTATGGAATATGTTGAAAAAATTAAAGCTTCGGCAAACTTTCAAGAAGGAATAGCTACCCTACGTCAACTGAGTTTTGGGCTATTAGATATGGCATGGCACTCAGGAGAATCACCAGAATTAATCGAACATGTAAAAACATTTGAAAACATAGCGTTTGAAAACACCTCATTATTTCCAGATGTTCTAGAAAACTGTATGAGTGTTGCTTTTTCTCATATTTTCCAAGGCGGATACTCTTCTGGTTATTACAGCTACAAATGGGCCGAAGTTTTAGACGCCGATGCTTTTGAAGCCTTTAAAGAACAAGGCATATTTAACCCAGAAATTGGACACGCTTTTGCTGAACATATTTTAAGTAAAGGAGGCACAGAACATCCTATGACCTTATACAAACGTTTTAGAGGCGCTGAACCTAAACCTGAAGCTTTATTAAAACGAGCTGGATTAATTAATTGATATTTTTTATTACTTTTAAAGTAACTAAACACTAATAATGCCTAAACATCAATTAAACCCAGACACCTGGATTGACCGGTATGCTGATTATCTTTTTAACTACACAATTACTCGTGTTAGCAATAGTGCTTTAGCTGAAGATATCGTACAGGAAACCTTTTTTTCAGGTTTAAAATCGGCTGCAAATTTCAAAGGCGAAGCTTCTGAAAGAACGTGGTTGGTTTCTATTTTAAAACGTAAAATAATTGACCACTATCGCAAAATAAATTCAAACAAAGGTAAAGCTGAAGTCCGTATAACATACCATAAAGGAGAATCTGAAGGTGATTGGCTGGAAGAACGTGTTTCAGACCCATTTGGAAGCAACACAGAAAACGATATTGAAAACAAAGAATTAGGCTTAGCCATTCATAATTGTTTAGAAAAACTTCCTCAAAAACAAGCTGAAATATTTAAGAAAAAAACCATCCAAAACTTTGATACTGAAGCAATTTGTAATGAATACAATATTTCACCGTCTAATCTTTGGGTTATTATTCATAGAGCAAGAACTGCTTTAGCCAGCTGTTTAGAAGACACTTGGTTTAAATAATTTAAAGAACATATATTAGGATTACATATAATGACTACAAAAAAAAGAAAACTTTTTATTAACTGTGATGAAGCAAAGTTTATTTGCGATAAATCACAATATAACGAATCAACTTTATGGGATCGTATTCGTTTAAGTATCAGGTACGTTTATTGTCACATCACACGCTCTTACGTGAAACGTAATAAAAAACTATCCGATTTAATCTCACATAAAAATGTGACTTGCATGAGTAATGCGTCAAAAATTAAACTAGAAACAGAATTTAAAAAAGAATTACAGGATAAGTAGTAACAGCAACCAGAATAACGGAATGCTTTCTACAAAAAAACTAGCATAGTACTTTGATTGTTTTTCTGAAGAGTTTATTAACAACAGGAATGTTACCACCACCACAATAGGTAGCACTATCAAATTTATTTCCAAAATGCTATTTTTAAAAAACTCCAACAGGTAAAAGAATACTAAAAGTACAGCTCCAAACAACTTTGTATTTTTAACACCTATTTTTTGAGGTAATGTTCCTAACTCATCACGGTCAACTTTTAGGTCTCTAATATCAAAAGGTAAAATTAATACCACAACAAATATTACGCGCTGAACAAATGTTAACCACACATCATAATTAGGTGCTATTTTAGCTTCTAGCACTGGTAACAAAACAGCTATCAATGCCCAAACTATTCCAACGATGTAAATTTTAATTCCTGTTACAGATCGTAATGTTGTTTTATTAAATGATATCGCATAAAAAAAAGTTAGTATTATCGGAATAACTAATAACAATAGGCTTTCTTCTGTCAAATTAAAAATTTTAACACCACACACTATTGCGCTTAAAACACTCATAAAAAACATTAGTTTCACTTGAGTTTTTAATCTAAAAAATCTCTTAGATACAGCTATTAAATTGATGCGTGTCAAATTTAAATGCAGTACTGACAACTGTTTATTCTCAAAATATTTTATAAAATTATACCCTAGAATTGTACCAAAAAAAACAAACTCCAATAAATTCACTGGTGTTTCCAATTCAAAATTAAGACATGTTATTTCAGTTAATGCACAAACAGCAATAGCCACCCAAACACTAGAATTTAAAAAGAAATCAAATATTTTAACAAACAATTTCATTATGTAAAAATAAACTTATATTTAATCAAACACACACGTAAAACAGTATTCTTATAAAAGCTGTTAACAACCATGAATATCGGTTGATATTTTCTCTAATATTCAATTAAATAATTACAGAATAAAGCCGTACTTTTGCCATCATTTATTTTTGTTAAATAACACAACGCAACATAATTAACAATGAAAACAGATTCATTTCAATTAAGACATATTGGCCCTAGCATAAAGGACCGTGAAACAATTTTAAAAACTATTGGTGTAGATAGCTTAGACCAATTAGTTTACGAAACAATTCCAGACGATATTCGTTTAAAAAATGATTTAGATTTACCTCCTGCATTAAGTGAATATGAATACTTAAATCATATCCAAAAATTATCAACTAAAAATAGCGTCTTTAAAACCTATATTGGCTTGGGCTATCATGAAGCCGTTGTACCAAGTGTTATTCAACGTAATATTTTGGAAAACCCAGGTTGGTATACAGCCTACACTCCTTACCAAGCAGAAATTGCGCAAGGAAGACTAGAAGCCTTGTTAAACTACCAAACAATGGTAGTTGATTTAACAGGAATGGAATTAGCTAACGCTTCACTACTAGACGAAGGTACGGCAGCTGCAGAAGCTATGGCATTATTGTTTGACGTGCGTGAACGTGCACAGAAAAAAGCTAATGTTTGTAAGTTTTTTGTTTCTGAAGATATCTTACCACAAACATTATCTGTTTTACAAACAAGAGCTACACCAATCGGAATTGAGTTAGTTGTTGGAAACCATGACGAGTTTAGTTTCTCAGAAGACTTTTTTGGAGCTTTATTACAATATCCTGGAAAACACGGACAAATACATGACTATAAAGGCTTTGTTGAAAATGCTAATGCGAACAATATTAAAGTTGCCGTAGCGGCAGATATTTTATCATTAGTAAAACTACAAGCACCTGGTGAATTTGGAGCCGATGTTGTTGTTGGTACAACCCAACGTTTTGGTATTCCATTAGGATACGGTGGCCCACACGCTGGATATTTTGCAACAAAAGAAAAATACAAACGAAGTATTCCTGGGCGTATTATTGGAGTAACACAAGACAAAGATGGTGGACGCGCCTTACGTATGGCATTGCAAACTCGTGAACAACACATTAAACGCGAAAAAGCAACATCAAATATCTGTACTGCACAAGTATTATTGGCTGTAATGGCAGGTATGTATGCTGTATTTCATGGGAAGGAAGGTTTACAATACATTGCAAATAAAGTGCATCATGCTACAGCAACTTTAGCAAATGCATTAACAAGTTTAGGTATTGAACAAACAAACACATCATTTTTTGACACCATAAACCTAAAAGCGCCTGCTGATAAAATTAAACCGATAGCTGAAGCAGCGCAAATCAACTTCAATTATATTGACGCGAATACTATTTCTATTTCATTAAATGAAACAATTAGTATTGCAGACATCAATGCGATTATTGACGTATTTACAACTGCTTTAAATATTAACCCAACAACAATTACTGAATTTACTAATGCAGATGTTATTGCAACTAACTTATTAAGAAATACCTCTTTTTTAGACAATGAGGTCTTTAACACGTACCATTCAGAAACTGAAATGATGCGTTATATTAAGAAATTAGAGCGTAAGGATTTATCTTTAAATCACTCAATGATTTCTTTAGGATCATGCACTATGAAGCTAAATGCTGCTTCAGAAATGCTGCCTTTAAGTAACCCGAACTGGGGAAACATTCACCCATTTGTTCCTTTAGAACAAGCACAAGGCTATCAAGAGGTTTTAAAGAACTTAGAACACCAATTAAATGTCATTACTGGTTTTGCAGGTACATCATTACAACCAAACTCAGGTGCACAAGGAGAGTTAGCAGGGTTAATGGTTATTAGAGCATACCACGAATCAAGAAATGATCATAATAGAAACATCTGCTTAATTCCTTCTTCTGCACACGGTACCAACCCTGCTTCAGCAGTCATGGCTGGTATGAAAGTAGTTGTGACCAAAACAGATGACAAAGGAAATATTGATGTAGAAGATTTACGCGAAAAAGCAATTTTACACAAAGACAACCTTTCAGCCTTAATGGTAACTTACCCATCTACGCATGGTGTATTTGAAAAAGCAATTTGTGAAATCACAAAAATTATTCATGATAACGGCGGACAAGTTTATATGGACGGCGCCAACATGAATGCACAGGTTGGACTAACTAACCCTGCAACCATTGGTGCGGATGTTTGCCACTTAAACCTACATAAAACATTTGCTATACCTCACGGCGGTGGAGGACCTGGAGTAGGACCTATTTGTGTAGCTCCACAGCTTGTACCATTCTTACCTACTAATCCAATAATTACTACTGGAGGTGACCAAGCAATTACTGCTATTTCTGCTGCTCCTTGGGGGTCAGCACTAGCCTGTTTAATCTCTTACGGTTATATTACTATGTTAGGCCCTAATGGATTGAAAAACTCAACCATCAACGCTATATTGAACGCCAACTACATCAAAGAACGTTTAAGTGGTCATTTTGATACATTATATACTGGTGAAATGGGACGTGCTGCTCATGAAATGATTATTGATTGTAGAGCTTACAAACAAAACGGAATTGAAGCTGGAGATATCGCAAAACGATTAATGGACTATGGTTTTCATGCACCAACGGTTTCTTTCCCAGTGGCAGGAACAATCATGATTGAACCAACCGAATCAGAAAATCTAGCAGAATTAGATCGTTTTTGTGATGCATTAATTTCTATTAGAAAAGAAATTGCAGAAGCAACAACAGACAACCCTAACAACCCTTTAAAAAATGCACCACATACTCAAGCGATGTTAACTGCCGATGAATGGAATTTACCATATTCAAGAAAGCAAGCAGCATTTCCTCTAGAGTATATTGCAGAAAATAAATTCTGGCCTACAGTACGAAGAGTAGACGACGCTTATGGCGATAGAAATTTAATTTGTAGCTGTATTGGCATTGAAGCCTATGCGTAAATAACGTTACAAATATATTCATAATTAAAGACCTCATAATTTAAAGCTATTATGAGGTCTTTTTTCATTTTTATATACTTCATAAACTGTTAATATCATAAAAATATGGCTTTATACCACTAAACAAAGACATACTCCATATATATTAAGTAACTTGTACCTCAATTTTTTAGAGAAGTATATGCATATCAAAATAACCGGAACAGGATCGTACATTCCAAATGTAGTCAAGAAGAATGCCGATTTTAATCAACATCAGTTTTTAAATGAAGATGGATCAGCTTTTAAACAAGCTAATAACATCATCATTAAAAAATTTAAAGCGATCACTGGTATTGAAGAAAGACGCTATGCAAATAGTAATCACAACACTTCCGACTTAGGTTTTTATGCTGCTGAAAAAGCAATCTCTGACGCAAAAATAAACCCTGAAGAATTAGACTATATTATTGTTGCTAGTAACTATGGTGATGTAAAACACGGAAACATACAATGTGACACCGTACCTAGTATGGGCTCTAGAATTAAACATAAATTAGGGATTAAAAACCCAAATTGTGTGGCTTATGATTTATTATTTGGTTGCCCTGGTTGGGTACAAGGCATGATTCATGCCCAAGGATTCATGAAAGCCGGTATGGCTAAAAAATGTTTGGTTATTGGTGCTGAAACTCTATCGAGAGTTGTTGACCATTCTGATAGAGACTCTATGATTTATTCAGATGGAGCTGGTGCAACAATTTTAGAAATTTCAGAAAACGAAAGAGGCATACTCTCTCACGAGGCTGCCAGTTACACACTAGACGAAGCTGATTATATTAACTTTGGTGAGAGTTACAATCTGCAAGATCATTCTGGGACTAGGTTTATCAAAATGAAAGGACGTAAAATTTATGAGTTTGCATTAACAAACGTGCCACTGGCTATGAAATCTTGCCTTGATAAAAGTTGCATCGACATAAAAGACTTGAAGAAAATTTTTATTCATCAAGCTAATGAAAAAATGGATGAAGCTATTGTAGAACGATTTTACAAGCTGTATGATTTAGACACTCCAAAAGACATTATGCCTATGTGTATAAATGAATTTGGAAATAGCTCAGTAGCCACCATTCCTACGCTATACGACATTGTATTAAAAGAAAACTTTAAAAATCATAAACTAAATAAAGGAGATGTTATATTATTTGCTAGTGTGGGTGCCGGCATGAATATTAATGCCTTTGTTTACCAATACTAATTCTTCATTTAAATCACACGCTGATATAATTATTTAATGTTTCTTTGTTATACATTCAATAACAAACGAAAAATGAAAATTGCAATTATTGGCGGCGGAAATTTAGGTAAATCTATCGCGCAAGGATTATTGGAACATAAGTTTGAAGCCAATAACATTACGGTAACACGTAATAAAATAGAACTTTTAGCTGATTTAAAAGACCAAGGTATTCAGGTAGATAACAACAATGTTAAAGCCGCAAAAAATGCCCAAGTCATAATAATTGCTGTAAAGCCATATAAAATAACCGAAGTCTTACAAAGCATAAATCCGGTAATTACAGCAGATAAAATAATTGTTTCTGTTGTAAGTGATTATTCTATAGCTCAAATTGAAGAGCAATTGAAAAACGCGCCAGCTATTATTCGAGCTATGCCGAATACAGCAGCATCTGTAAACGAATCTATGACTTGTTTAACGAGCAACAATGCAACTCATGAAGACATGTCTGTAGTTACCACAATTTTCAACTCTTTAGGAGAAACCATTGAAATTAACGAAACATTGATGGATGCGGCAACCGTTTTAGGTGCTTGTGGTATTGCTTACGTATTGCGTTTTATGCGCGGTATGATTCAAGGAGGTATTGAAATAGGTTTTGATGCACAAACCGCAACTCAAATAGCAACTCAAACCGTTAAAGGAGCTAGTGAACTATTATTGCAAAAAAACAATCACCCTGAAGCAGAAATTGACAAAGTAACAACTCCAAAAGGCTGCACAATAGCAGGCTTAAACGAAATGGAACACCAAGGGTTTAGCTCTGCTTTAATCAAAGGTATTAAAACATCTTTTGATAGCATTTCTAAATAATTTACAACAAATTAAGTTTATAGAACGCAACCTCTTAATTAAATGAAAAAAGAGTAATTTTGATTTTATGTACGAAAACACATTTCCTAACAAACGTTATAAACATACCATAGAATTTTTAGAAAAACACATTTCTAAAGACACCGACATTTTAGATTTGGGAGTTGAAAACCCTTTTTCTAAAATAATGAAAGAACGCGGGTTTAATGTTAAAAACACAACTGGAGAAGACTTAGATACAAATCATAACACATTACACAACGCAAGTTATACCGCTACTACAGCCTTTGAAATCTTCGAGCATTTATTAGCCCCTTTAGAAATATTAAAAAATTTAAAAGGAAATCAATTGGTAGCCTCAATACCTTTACGCTTATGGTTTTCTCCTGCTTATAGAAGTAAAACTGATAAATGGGACAGGCATTATCATGAATTTGAAGATTGGCAATTTGATTGGTTATTGGAAAAAGCTGGGTGGCAAATTGTTGCACGTGAGAAATTTACAAATCCCGTAAAAAAAATCGGGTTTAGACCACTACTCAGAACATTTACTCCTAGATATTATATGATCTATGCCGAACGAATACGTTAACAACACATCTTGTAAATAAAACATTCATTTTTTAATGGACTACGCTAAGATATCTTCCTCACCAATAACTAGATCTGCAACAATAGTATGTAGCAGACAAGTTCACGGCTTAGCTTACCGTAACGAGCTGTCTATACAAGGTGTATTCGAAACTAATTTACTGTTCAAACCTTGTAGCTCAACCATGAATACAACCAAACAATTAAACCCTATTTATGGTTTAACTTTTGTAGATCAAATTAAAAAAAGACAAAGAACTGATGAGAATTTGACTACAAAAGCTAATTCGTATCTTGGAGAAAAAACAACAATATAGCTCTTGAATTATTACATTGTCATACCTGCACATAATGAAGATAAGTACATAAGCTTAACTTTAGATAGCATTGTTTCTCAAACGGTACTTCCTAAAAAAGTTATAGTCGTAAATGACAATTCTACTGACAACACCTCTATCATAATTGAAAATTACACCTCAAAATATTCATATATAAAGCAAACTACATCTCTATCCAACAACACACACTTACCCGGAAGCAAGGTTATTAATGCGTTTTACAAAGGTTATGAATTGTTGGATGATGATTATGATATTATTGTAAAGCTGGATGCCGATATTATACTTCCAAACAATTATTTTGAACGTATAACCGAGCATTTCAAATCCGACTCTAGCATCGGAATGGTAGGTGGTTTTGCTTACATTGAAAAAAGAGGACAATGGATTTTAGAAAACCTGACTAATAAAGACCATATTCGCGGCGCTTTTAAAGCCTATAGAAAACAATGTTTTTTAGACATCGGTAAACTGAAACCATCAATGGGTTGGGATACCCTTGATGAACTATTAGCGCAATACCACAACTGGAAAATTAAAACAGACCAGACGCTAATCGTCAAACATTTAAAACCTACAGGAAAAACATACAACAAAACAGCACGATACAAACAAGGTGAGGCTTTTTACAAACTTGGTTACGGAGCAATACTAACATGCATAGCAAGTATTAAATTAGCTATTTTAAAAAAACAACCTTTACTTTCAATCGACTATTTGAAGGGCTATTACAAAGCCTCAAGTAATAAGATGCAAAAACTTGTTACAAAAGAAGAAGCTAAATTCATTAAAGCATTACGCTGGAAAGGCATATGGCGTAAATTAAGCTAACAAAACAAGCATTTAATTTATCTACACGTTTTTATTACTACAACAAAAACCCCTCTAATACGTGTTCCTATTTTGAAAAGTCGAAAAAAAGGGGTATTTTATAAACCAACTAATATATAATTTTTTATGAAACGAACACTCATTTTACTAGCAGCACTACCCTTATTTTTGATGTCTTGCACCGATAAAAAAGCAGAGGCTGAAAAAAAGAAAGAATTAGAAGTAACACAACAAATTGAAGCTGTAGAAAACGATATCGAAAACGTTGTTGACGATGTTGAGAAAGAAGCTAACGCAATTGAAAACGAATTAAAAGAATTAGAAAACCTATAACAATAGCCACCATGAGTCATATAAAATCACTTTTTATCCTAGCATTAGCGCTAGTAATAAACACGAGTTTTGCTCAAGAAAAAAACCTAAAAAAAGAGCACAAAAAACACAAAAAAGAAATGCATCAAAAGAAAGATGAAATGATGCAAAAAAAGGAAGAGTTGAAAGCTCAAAAAGAAGAGCTGAAAGAAACTAAACGCAAATTAAAAGACGCGTATAAAGCTGACAAAAAAGCTATTCTAGCTGAGCATAAAGAGGTCATGAAAAATATGACACCTGAACAACGTAAGGAATACATGGATAAGCACCCTGAATTAAAAGAAAAAATGAAGGCGCTGAACACAAACATGAAAGAGCATAAAAAAACATTAAACACAAAACATGTTTCTTACAAAAACAAAAAAGCAGATGCCGCACAACATAGTATAGAAAACAAAAAAGAGCGTTTGGCATATTTTGAGCAACGCAGTAAAAATGCAGAATCAAGAATTGCTGACGCAAAAGATCGTATTACAAAACAAAAAGAAGCTGGAGAGCTTACTGAAGAAGAGTATGCTAAAAAACTTGACAGAATTTCAGAAATTGAAAAAAGGAATGAAGCTCATCAAGCAAAAATGATTTCTAAAAAAGAATTACTAGAACAGAAAGAAAAACAATTAAAAAAACTTGAAAATTAACACTAAAAAAGCCGCTGTTAGCGGCTTTTTTTTACATATATTCTAATGTTCTAAAAGCCCTCTTAAAGGCTCTCCTGTACAACCATTAGGGAAAGAAATTCCTAATAACACCGATACGGTAGGTGCAATATCAATTACTTCTGTCTTTTCAATTGTTTCACCTTTTTTAACACCAGCGCCATAAAACAACAGTGGCACATGAGTGTCATAACTAAAACTACTTCCGTGAGTTGAGCCTTTTTCAGGATACGATATCACAGCAGGCTCCAACACAAACACTACATCACCAGAGTGCTTTTGGTGAAACCCATTTTGAACTAAGGCCCCTACTCCAGACGTAAATTGCGTTGAAGATAATGTTTTTGCTGAATACGCTTTATCTATGTGTTTAAACAATACTATTTCTTGTGCTAAAAACTCTTGAATAGCTACTAAGTCAAGTCCATTAGTATTTATCAATTCTCTATCTAAAAAAATCTGATTATTTGAAATATTTTTCACTATATCTTTAAACTTGAACTTCTGCTTCAAAACTTCCTCAACCCTTTTTTTAAATGCTTTTTTATTAAAATAACCTGCAGGTATATTTTGTGATTTTAAATAATTAGGCACATTAACAGCGCCATGATCTGCCGTTAGAAAAACAGTGTAAGCTCCTTTTCCCACCTGGTTGTCCAGATAATTAAACAATCGCTCTAAATCTTTATCCAATCTAATATAAGTATCCTCTACTTCTACAGAGTTAACACCAAATTGATGCCCAACATAATCAGTAGACGAATAACTCACTGTTAAAAAATCTGTATACGTACCTGCGCCTAATTTTTCATTTTTTACTGCTTCAATTGCAAAATCAGTAACCATTTCATTACCAAATGGTGTAGCTTTTAAAATATCATACCCTCCATTATTTTTAGACAGGTTTTTTAAATCATAAGGAAAAACTGTTGTGGCTTTTCCTTTAAATGCCTCTTCAAAGCTATTGCTATCAGGACCGCTTTCTGTATAAGTATTAATTGGCAACAACGTTTCCCATTCTTTTAAATATGATGGTGTTGTTTTATTAAAATTTATAACCCATTCAGGCAAATCATTTCTGTAATATGTGCTTGTAATAAACTTGCAGTCTTCTTTTCCTCTAAACCAATATGCGGCATTTGCAGAATGGCCAGCAGGCAAAATAGCCCCTCTATCTTTTAATGACACACCAATAACTTTGCTTCTGTTTTGTGTATGCAATCGTAACTGATCAGCAATGGTTGTTGTTTTTAATCGTCTTGGCGACATCTTTTCCTTTTCAGTATCAACACCCACTGCTTGAACTGTAGCGTCAGACGCGCAATACACAGAAGTATCAGTATATTTATCATACCAATAGTTAGATATTATACCGTGGTTCATTGGAGAAGTTCCTGTAAATACTGAGGCATGACCCGGTCCTGTGTAGGTAGGTACATAGTTAAAATGATGGTTTTTACAATTATACCCTTCATTCATTAAACGCTTAAAGCCATGTTCAGAGTACTTAGCTTTAAACCGAGTTAAATAATCGTACCTCATTTGATCTACAACAATACCAATTACTAATTTTGGCATACCAACCTCTTCATCAGAGCTTATTTTTTGAGACTTACAGCTTAACGTAAGCAAGACAAAAACAATAACAGCTATATTTTTCATTGTTCATTTTTTTTCAAAAATACCGTTTTTATCAGACAACTTATTCTATTGTATCAATAGATTTACTAATTTAGCGATCTATGAAATACCTACACGATTTCGGGTTATATTTTATCATGCTAAAAGGTGTTTTTAGCAGGTTCACCAAATGGAGTGCTTTAAAAAAACTTATTTTCAAAGAAGTTGACGATTTAATTATTGGTTCATTAGGAATCGTGGCGTTTATTTCATTTTTCGTTGGAGGTGTTATTGCTATTCAAACCGCTTTAAACATTGACAATCCGCTTATTCCAAAATATTTGGTTGGTTTTGCTACAAAACAAAGTATTATTTTAGAATTTGCACCAACATTTATGTCAATTATTATGGCTGGTAAAGTAGGCTCTTTTATAACATCAAGCATAGGGAGCATGCGTGTTACAGAACAAATTGACGCCTTAGAAGTTATGGGAATCAACTCTTTAAATTATTTAGTGTTTCCTAAATTAATTTCAATGCTTTTGTATCCGTTTCTAATTACTATAGCCATGTTCTTAGGAATTTTAGGAGGATGGGTTGCCTGTGTTTATGGTGGATTTTCTAGTCATGAAGATTTTATCACAGGATTACAGGCAGAATTTGATAGTTTTCAAGTTTTTTACTCCTATGTAAAAACATTTTTCTTTGCAATTGTATTAGCTACAGTCCCTTCTTTTCATGGCTATTACATGAAAGGTGGCGCACTTGAAGTTGGTAAAGCTGCCACAGCATCATTTGTATGGACGAGTGTTATCATTATTATATTAAACTACATCATCACACAATTAATGCTAACCTAATGATTACAGTTAAAAACTTACATAAAGGCTTTAATGGTGTTCCTATTTTAAAAGGGGTTTCTACTGTTTTTGAACAAGGAAAAACCAATTTAATTATAGGGCAAAGTGGCTCAGGGAAAACTGTATTTTTAAAATCGCTTTTAGGCTTACACACTCCTGAACAAGGTACAATTTCATTTCATGACAAAATTTACAGTGAGCTATCTGTTACTGAAAAACAAAGCTTACGTGCACAAATAGGCATGCTGTTTCAAGGGAGTGCTTTATTTGATTCTATGACAGTTGAAGAGAATGTCATGTTTCCTATGGAAATGTTTTCTAAGATGTCTTCTAGCGAAAAACGTGACAGAGCAAATGAAGTTATTAAACGTGTCAATTTGATTAACTCCAATCATAAATTTCCATCTGAAATATCTGGAGGAATGCAAAAACGTGTTGCTATTGCTCGTGCAATAGTTATGAATCCTAAATATTTATTTTGTGATGAACCCAATTCCGGATTAGATCCTAAAACCTCAATTTTAATTGATAATCTAATTTTAGAAATTACTCAAGAATACAATATCACTACTGTTATCAATTCTCACGATATGAATTCAGTTATGGAAATTGGTCAGAAAATTGTATTTCTTCAAAACGGCTTAAAAGAGTGGGAAGGCACAAATAAGGACATCTTTCAGACGGACAATAAAGCCGTTACTGATTTTGTTTACTCTTCTAATTTAATGAAAAAAGTCCGTAAAATGTATTTGGAAGAAAATAGGTGATTACACTGCCAACCTATTAATACACTGTTCTCGTATTTTCCATAATTCTTCAAAAGAGTATTGCCTATTTTCAGCTTTTAGCCATTTATTTAAATAGGCTTGATGGTAATTTACTTTATAATCCCCTATTTGCTCTGGCTGAATTTCTACTTGTTCTAACACATCATTTTTTATATTTTCATAAGCAGATTGTGCATTGGTGACATCTACAAACTTACCCGCTACTTTTAAAATACAGTGGGCTTCTGGAATGTAGTCAAGCGCATATTGATCCAATATACTTTTAAGTTTTGGAGTATTAGACCCGTGCATTTTAAATATACACAAATACAACTTTACATGACAACTCTCTTGCTCTAAAGCTATCTTTTTTAAAACAGCATGTTTTGTACTACATGTTCCTTTTAGTTCTTCTAAAACCAAATTTGAATTTGCTCTATCGGAGTTTCTGCCATAAGGCATTTTTTTCACAAAATCAATAGCATTTAAAAAAGTAAAGACTTCCAATTCAAGAAGTCTTCTACTTAATTCACCTTTATCTTGTAGTTTATTCTTTAACATAAACTGTATCCAATTTCATTTGTTTTTCCAACCAAAGCGTTAGTTCTTTTTGCCTGTTAAAAGCAAAACTATCGCTAAGTTTTGATGCCCAAACCACTCTTGCTATCGGTAACGTATCAATTGTTTTAAAATTTGATTTTAGCTCATTTGAAAAACTGATACTCTTTAAGTCTGAAAATTGAATTTTAGTATCCTTTGAAACTTGTAGAAAATCTAATGGAATTAAACCATTTTTAACTTTCAATTCAGATTTTAAACTTTCAATGGTTTGTTGTAAACCAGAAATGACATTATTTTTCTCTTCTAAACGTTTTTGCGAATCTTGATAAGCCTCTGAAATCAGGTCAAAACTTTTAATTTTACTCCCTTTAAATTTCAATTTGAAGCTTTTTAAATAATCATAACCTGTCATGTGTTCATTATTCAGGTCAGCAATTGTAGCATCAGACAACTCGTTTAAAAACGTTAAGGTTAAAGTTTTATTTTCGTAATCAGCGTCATATTTACTTAAAAACAACTCATCATTATTATCTATTTCATTTTTCAAAAAATTTCTTATATCCTTATCTTGATTACTTCTTTCTAAAACAGATATGAAGGTCATTATTGCTGGTGCTATTGCTAATATAGCTATTATTGTTACAGTCCATTTTATTTTACTACGTTTGGCCTCATTAGCATATTTCACCAATGGAAATGCTAAAATTTTAGCCACAACAAATGTTGCTAAAGCAATGAATATTGTATTGATACAAAACAGGTACAGTGCTCCTAAATAAAATTTCGGATCTCCTATAGCTAAGCCATACCCAACAGTACATAACGGCGGCATTAAAGCAGTTGCTATGGCAACTCCGAAAATAACAGTTGCTATTGTCCCTTTCTTTGAACGTGCCACAATTAATGCTAATCCACCAAAAATAGCGATGAGTACATCTAGAATAGTTGGTGCTGTACGAGCAACCAATTCAGGGGTTTCTTCTGTTAAAGGTGAAGCCCAAAAATATAAGAAAGCTGTAAACACACTTAACCCAACCATAACTCCTAAATTTACTAGGGAGCGTTTTAGGGTTTCAATATCATAAATAGCCAATGACAGACCAACTCCTAATATTGGTCCCATTAAAGGCGATATTAACATGGCTCCAATTACAACAGCGGTAGAACTCACATTTAAACCAATAGAAGCTATAAATACAGCAAAAATTAAAATCCATGCAGTGTGCCCTTTAAAAGGAATGTCTTTTTTGATATCATCAATAGTTTGATCTTTATCAGTTTCCCCTCTAATATCAAGTAATTCTGATAAAAATGTTGAGACACTTTTTAAAAGACCTTTTGCATCTTTTTTTACATCAAAAGTTGCCGCTTTCTCTTCTTCAGGCGTTAATTTCGTTTCGTCAATCATAACTTATTATGTTAAACCTGTATCAAAGTTTTTCTTTACTTTGTTTACAACTTGTTTGATATCTTGCTCTTTTGATTTAGGATAAATCATCAACACATCTTCTTTATCAACTACAATATAATCTTTCAAACCGTCAACCACAACTAATTTATCTGTTGTTGTGCGAATCATGTTACCAGTGGCGTCTTCTGCTAATAGTTTTGCATTCACACAAGCGTTATTATCAGAATCTTTTTCTAGCTTTTCATACAAACTTCCCCACGTTCCTAAATCATTCCAATCAAAAGTTGCTTTTGACACATACACATTTTTAGCCGATTCCATAATGGCATAGTCTACAGAAATATCTTCAGCTTTAGGGTAATTTTCTTTAATAAACTTAGCTTCACCTGGTGTATTATAGATTTCTATACCCGTTTCAAAAAGCGTATACAAACTAGGTTGAAAGTTCTTAAAAGCAGTTACCACGCTTTTAGCACTCCATATAAATATTCCTGCGTTCCACAAAAAATTACCTTGAGCTATAAATTGTTTTGCTGTGGCATAATCTGGTTTTTCTCTAAACTGATTAACCTCTTTTATTGGGGCATCTGTTTTATTATCAAATTCAATATATCCGTATCCGGTATTCGGAAATGTTGGCTGAATCCCCAAGGTCATTAAGGCATCATTTTCAGAACAATAATCAAACGCTTCTTTTACATTAGCTGTAAAGGCCTGTTCATCTTCTATCCAATGATCACTTGGTGCCACTATCATTACAGCATTAGGATTTTCTTTCTGAATTTTCAAAGAAGCATATAAAATACAAGGTGCCGTATTTCGCATTGCAGGCTCTAGTACCACTTGCTTTTGAGACACTTCAGGCAATTGCTCTAGCACCAAATCATTGTAAGCTTCATTAGTTAAAATGAATATATTCTCTTTAGGTATTAAATTACTTAAACGCGAAAATGTTTTTTGAATAAGTGTGTCACCGGTTCCTAGCATATCATGAAACTGCTTTGGGAATTTTGATGTACTTACTGGCCAAAAACGAGACCCCACGCCCCCTGCCATTAAAATGGCATAATAATTTTTATTACTCATTAACAATTTACTTTTAGTAATTCAACTTCAGCATTAGGCTGAAATAAATATATTTTACCTGAACTTAATTCTGCACATTCAAACAGCTTAACACGTTTATTTCCTTTTTTGAAAATCTTACCATTATGAATCCTAAACGTGCTCCCTAATGGGATTTCAAAAATATAGTTTTTATCGTTTTGTTCATCAAATTGTTTTAATAATAATGACAATCTTGCGTCAGTATCACTACTAGCTTTTGGATTTTTAAAATGCTGAGCTATATAGGGCAGTAACTGACTTGGAAAAACAGACGGATTAATAAATGGTAACATTAACTGCTGAAACGTTTTTTTCCATTCTATACCATGTGGTTTAATAGCACGCCCGTATGTTTCAAAAGCTACCAAATGCGCAATTTCATGAATTAATGTGATTAAAAATCGGTATTTATTTAAACTTGCATTTACAGTTATTTGATGTTGCCCATTAGGATACCTTCTATAATCACCATGCTTAGTCACGCGTTGATTCACTATTTTCAATGCTACCAAATGCTGTTCTAGTAATACTAAAACATTTGGCACAGCACGCTCAGGTAAATATTTAAGAAGGATATCTTGCATTTATAATATTATGGTGTTGTACTTGAGACCTCTAAACTTTTTCCATTATAATATTTCTGTCCAGTTAAAGAAAAATCATATATATATTCAGCCATTTCTACAGCTTTTAAAGGTGCTTCATACCCTGGAAAGGCTTCTTCTAGCATTTCTGTTTGAACAGCACCAAGCGCCAGTACATTAAACGAAATTTGCTGTGCTTTGTATTCCTCTGCTAACACTTCAGATAATGTAATGACTGCTCCTTTGCTTGAGCTGTATGCTGCTAAACCAGGAAATTTCATTGAGCCTTGTATCCCTCCCATAGAACTAACTGTAACGACATGACTTCCTTTAGTCATAAATGGCAATGCTGTTTTTATCAATTCTGCCACACCAAATACATTTACTTTATAAACAGACTCCCAATCAACCATTGTTAACACGTCAAATGGCTTATTAATAAGCAAGCCTGCATTATTTACAAGCACATCGACTTTACCTCCCCATGTATTCGATATAAATTGGGATACTTTTACATAATCACTTTCTATTGACAAATCAAAAGACAAAGCGGTTACATTTTTTAAATTTAACGCAGAAACTCTTTCACTATTTCTAGACAAACTTAAAACTTGATGACCAGCTTGCGCAAATAATTGCACCAATTCAAAACCGATTCCTCTGCTTGTCCCTGTTATTATGATATGTTTAGTCATTTAATTTGATTTCATTAGGTGCTGAATTTACTACTTTTTCTACTGCTGGTAAATACGCATTTACAAAACTTGCCATATGATTAAAATCTAATTTATCTATTTCATCATCGACATGGTGGTAATAATCAAAATTTGTAAAATCAAAGGTACAGAATGTTTGTGCTGGCACATTAAACTCGGTATAAAAAGGGTAATTATCTGATCTTGAAAACAACTGATATTGTTTCGCTTCTGGTAAGTAGCCTACTAAACTCGCGCTTGCATATCCGTTCATTTTTTCTGCTAAATTTGACTTATCAAATCCGGTTACATAAGCTGTATATTCCTTATCCAAAGGCACACCTATCATTTCAAAGTTAAGCATTGCATAAACTTCTCTACCAGCTTCTTTCATATCTTTTGCAAGATGTTTTGAACCTAATAAGCCTTTTTCTTCTGCTGCAAACAACACAAATACAATACTCCGTTTGTTGCGTTTCATTTTAGAAAAGTATTTAGCCATTTCCATAACTACTGCTGTTCCCGCAGCATTGTCATTGGCGCCATTTGCAATAACATCATCTCCTACTTGCTTACCTTTACCTATATGGTCATAATGCGCTCCAATAACTACATATTCGTCTTGTAAAACGGGGTCTGTACCTTGCAACAACCCAATTACATTAAAAGCTTCTTGGCCATTTACATCAAATACATCTCTGTAATTACAGTAATATGGACCAACTTTAACATTTTTAAAATAATTAGCAATATAGGTTGCTGCTTTTGAAATACCTTCGCTACCTGTATCACGGCCTTCCAAAGCGTCAGAAGCTAAATAAGACACAATAGTTTTCATTGCCTCTGGAGACACTTCACCTTCTTTTTTACTTGATGCTTCTACAACAACCTCTTCTTCTAGCTGAATCGTTGTCGCATTATTACTTGAAGTTTGAGTATCATTTACAACTGTAGATGACTTACATGCAACAACCATTAAACTCATTAATAGTATTTTTTTATACATCACTTTTTTATTTTTTATAAATATAAAAAAATCCCGCTTCAATCCGATTATTATCGGAAGAAACGGGATTTAATATCACCAACATTAAGTGTTTTTCACACGCTACTTATCCAGCTATATACTCAGTTATATTAATTATTAATGTTGAAGTACTAACATTTTCACCATCACTAACACTTATTACAACCGTAATAACCTGATTTACATCGTAATCAAATACACTTGCATTATTAACAAATACTTCTCCTGTTAATTCATTAATTAACACACTATCACTTGGAGATTGAGAAACAATAGAATATATAAGCGTATCTCCCTCTACATCAGTTGCTGCAATTGTTGTTAACAAATCTGACGTTAAATTTTCTGAAACACTTATTGTTTTATCTTCTACTACAGGTGCTTGATTTTGAGGTGTATTATCATCGTCATTATTGCAAGCCATTACTGTAATTGCCGCAAATACTAATATTACTGTCTTTACTATTTTCATGATTTATTTATTTATTGTTTGATAACTTTCTTGGTAATCGTCCCTTTATCAGATTGAATTTTCACAAAATACATTCCATTAGATAGGTTTTTTAAAGAATAGTGTTCTAATGAGTTTTTAAACTCTTTTACCTTATTTCCGTTAATGCTATATATTGAAACCGAATTAATTATTTCATCTGTTTGAATTTTAAATGAATCATTTACTGGGTTGGGATATAATGAAAACAAACTCTTTTCTAAATCATTTATTGACAGTATCGTTGAATTCTGATATACTTTAACTCTACCCGACCTCAAAGCTACACTAGAGTTCATTGGGGCTCCAGCTATTAGAATTGTTCCAGCTCCATTAATAGCTACTGTAGTCCCAAATTCTTCTCCTACTTCTACTCCGTTTATGTCTGAATTAACCTGTGTCCAAACATTTGATAGATTTTCAAAAACCCTCACCTGACCTCTAGAATTCAAAAATCCTCCTGGCCCATCACTCAATCTTGCTCCAATAGCTACAATATTACCATTAGAACTTAAATCTACAGAAATTCCAAACTCATCGCCTTGCGCCACACTATCAATATCTGACCCCACCTGAGTCCATGTTCCTGCATTATTCATATAAACCCTTACATGTCCTGAAGAAGCCCCTGCTCCATTATTCGTATTTAATCTAGCTCCTATTGCAATTATATTACCACTAGAATTCAAACTTAAGGCAGAACCCGATTCATCTCCTGCTGCCTCTCCATCTATATCTTGTCCAATTTGTGTCCATGTTGGAGGTAACACTCTACCTTGAACTCTGTCTGCCCCTTCTAAATACTTGTAAACTCTTACATGACCAGCATCTGTTCCGCCCCCATCGTTTTTAGGAGCCCCAACTGCTAAAACAGTTCCGTCAGAACTTAAATCTACAGCATAACCAAATTGGTTACTAGCTGCTTCAGCAATAATATCTGTACCTCTTTGAACCCAAGATCCTGAAACATTTTTAAACACCTTAACTTTATTACCTAACAATTCTCCAATAGCTACAATTGATCCATCTGCATTTAAGTCTATAGAAAAACCAGACATTAAATTCACAGCTGCCCCATCTATATCTTGTCCAATTTGTGTCCAAACTCCTGAATTAAACTCAAAAATTCTAACATGGCCTGCTGTGCCAGAATTCTGTAATGATCCAATAGCAATTATTGAACCACTACTGCTTAATGCAATTGCCGTTGTATAGTAGCCTCCATAACTTGTAGAGCCTAAATTATCCCCAGCTGCTTCTCCGTTTATACTTTGCCCCAATTGCACCCATGTTCCAGAAGCATTTTCATACACTTTTACTTGACCAGCACTACTTCCATTCGTATCATCACCAGGAGTAGCAACTGCTATTACTGACCCGTCCGAACTTAAAGTTACGCCTTTACCCGCATTATCATTGAGTACCGAGCCATTAATGTTTTGCCCTAGCTGTGTCCATTGACTATAACCTATAAAAGGTATAAGTGTTAAAAAAAGTAATATTTTTTTCATAGTTCTCATATTTTAAAGTTGTAACACAAAGAACCCAACTATTTGCTTTCTTTATCTATTTACTTCCATGGATGACTTATTCTATTTTATAAGCGATTGTTTTAGTATAATAAGTGATTGTCAAAAAGAAATAAACGCACTAATCTAAATATATACTCTTAATATTAATTACTACATTTACTTTAAAATCAATTATTTGAAGTATTTCCTATTATATATTTTACTAATTGTCAGCAATGTCTTTTTTGCACAAGACCCCTATTTTATTAACTACACCATAAATGATGGATTGCCTTCTGATAATATTTATTCTGTATTTCAGGATGAAAAAGGGTTTATTTGGTTCACTACAGATGTAGGTGTTGTAAAATACAGTAGTAAAAAAATAACACTTTTTAATACAGAAACAGGTCTTACTGACAATGAAGTATTTCGCATAAAAAATGATACTCAAGGAAGAAAGTGGCTATTAACACTAAACGGAATTCCTTCTTTCATAAAAAATGACACTATATACAACAACAGAAACTCAAGCCTAATAAAAAATAGTATTAACCGTAGAAATAGTATTCTAATAGACTTTTATGAAAGTAAAAATCAAACCATATACTTAGGCTCCCATAAAGGAGAAATTGTAACTATTGATAAAAATGAAACTGTATCAAAAATAGATTTAGGAAAAACTAGTCTCTATGGGGTGTGGGAGTTTAACAATAACATATATGCTTTAACCTCCAAAGGCATATATGATGTTCTAGAAAAAACGTTGGTAAAGAAATCTGATTATTTTTTCTCTTCAAGAATGTACCATCAAAACGGCAAAACTTTTTTCAGCAAACAGAATGTATTGCACAGAATTATAAACACTAGTTATAAATCTATTTTAACTCTTCCTGAAACATCTTCTGAAATTATTAATATTAACATAGAAAATGAGCAAACAACCTGGATATGTACTCGAAACGGAATTTACCTCTACAAAAACAATCAATTAGTAAATCACTTTTTTAAAAACGATGTGATATCTTCAATTATTAAAGACATTGAGAATAATTATTGGGTTAGCACCCTTAATAACGGCGTATATTTTATTCCCTCATTTAATGTTTTTAATAAACCTATAAAAATTAATTGTATTAACACCTTCAACAATCAAATTAAACTTGGAGGAACGCAAAATGACTACTATATATTAAATAATAACAAGCTACACAAATACACTTTTAACCCAGAATGGAGAAAGGATGATATTGTAAACATTAGAACATTTAACCAAAACACTTATATAGTAGGAAAGGTCGGAACAGAAAAGCTGAATTTAAAAAAAGAAGCATACTTATTTAATGCCAACGATATTTTAGAAGCAAAAAACAATATTTATATCGCATCAAATTTCACCTCCAAAATTTCTCATAAAAGATTTATACCTAATACTACATTACCATTACACAATAAAATAATACTTAGAAAAAGGTCTAATGTTTTAGCAAGTGACCATAGAAACCACCTATATATCGGAACCAATTTTGGATTATACAAATACACTAAAAAAGACTCTATACAATACTTAGGGGAAAAAAATAAATCACTCGAAACTTCTATTGAGGATTTGTTATTTGACAATATAACTAATAACTTACTAGTTGCTACGAACTCAAAAGGAATCAGTGTAATTAGGAATGATAGTCTTATTTATTCTTTTACAAGTAAAGATGGCATAAATAGTAACTCTTGCAACAGCATTATAAAAATTAAAAACAACAATTACCTAATAGGAACCAACAATGGGCTCAATCAAATTGAAATTAATAACAATTCTTTTAGCATTAAAAACTATAATAATGCATTGGGTTTTAAAAACGAAAAAATAAAAGATCTTGCCATATTAAACGACACCATTTATATTGCTACTAACAATAAGCTCATTTATTTAGGTTATACCGATTTAACAGAGCAAAAGAAAAAACCTGTTTGTCTTATTGAAAATATATTGGTAGATAATAATATTCTAACTTTACCTGACCAACCTACTATTCCTTATGCCACTAATGATGTTAGCATTGAATATACTGGCATTTCTTTTATAGATCAGGGTGATGTTACTTATTACTTCAAACTAGATGAAACAGATAAGAATTGGACCTCAACTAAAGAAAGTAGAATTAATTACAAATCATTAGCTCCTAACAACTATACTTTTTCAGTTTACTGCGTAAATGGCTTTGGCGAAAAAAGCGACATCCAAACTACATCATTCACCATTTTAAAACCTTTCTGGATGCAATGGTGGTTTATAGGCTTGTGTATACTACTTGGAGTATTTATTTTAATTACCATTTGGCAATTACGCATTCGTTATTTGAACCTACAGTTTGAAAAAGAACGAAAAGCTATGATGCTTGAAAAAGAAAATGTTCTATTAGAAAACTTAGCATTAGAGTTAGAACAAAAAGCGTTACGCCTACAAATGAATCCGCATTTTATATTTAATGCCTTAAACAGTATTAAAGGCTATTATGCCATAGGGAAGTCTAATGAAGCAGATATCTATATCTCAAAATTTTCTACACTATTACGTTTGTTATTAGAAAACGAAGAGCAAACCACTTCCTTAACCCAAGAAATAGAAATGTTACGCTTGTACCTAGATTTAACCCAAACTAGATACAAAGATAAATTCGACTATAACATTGAACTCTCTAAAAACATTGACCCTAACAATACAGCAATTCCTTTTTTAATTTTACAGCCATTAGTAGAAAATGCTATCATACATGGGTTAGCTCCTAAAACTGGAAAAGGACTTCTAGAAATTTCGTTTTCAGTAGAAAAATCTAAGTTAATTTGTATTGTAGAAGATAACGGTATTGGTAGAAGTTCTTCTCAAAAAAAGAGATTAGCATCTCCACATCAATCTAAAGCTCTAAATATTACAAAAGATAGATTACATATATTTGATAATAATGCTAGTTTAGCTTTTATTGATAAATCTACAAATGGTATTCCAAGCGGAACACAAGTGAAAATTATAATAGAATTAAAAACAATTTGGTAATGCGTACCCTAATTATAGAAGACGAAGAGCTTGCTGTTCATGTATTACAAAAAGAAATTAATGAGAACTGTCCTTCTTTACAGGTAATTGGAGTTGCAGGAACCATAAAGGAGGGCATTGCACAAATAAAAACACTACAACCCGACTTACTTTTCCTTGATATTCAACTATCAGACGGGCTGAGTTTTGAAATTCTTGAAGCTTTTCCTAACCCAGACTTTAAAGTAATTTTTACTACCGCCTATAGCCATTATGCCATAAAAGCTATTAAATGTAGTGCCATAGACTATTTATTAAAACCAATTGAAGCCTCACTACTTATTGAAGCGGTTCAGAAAACTATAGACTTATCTATTAAAGAACAGCAATTAAAATTATCTACATTAATTAGTAACCAAAAAACGACTGTAACTAGAAGGAAAATTGCCTTACAATCAACCGAAGGAATTAGTATTTATGAAATTGACGCCATATTAAAATGTAGTGCTGATGGAAGTTATACTAAACTAACTTTTACTAATGGTAAAAAAATATTATTTTCTAAACCCTTAAAAGAATTTGAAGAATTACTTTCTGAAAATGGTTTTGAGCGTATTCACCACTCTCATATTATTAACCTCAACCACATTACTCAATTTGTTAATAAAGATGGTGGCTATGTAGTTTTATCTGATCAAAGCACACTTCCTGTTTCTCAACGAAAAAAGAAACAACTCATTGAAGCGTTGAAAAACTTTAATTTTTAGATAAAAAAATCCCGCTTCATAAAGTTGAAACGGGATTTAAAGATTAATAATCTAAATTGATCACACCAACATAGTTACTGGGTTTTCAATATATTCTTTTAATGTCTGTAAAAATTGTGCACCAGTTGCACCATCAACAGCTCTGTGATCACATGCCAAAGTTAACTTCATCACATTACCCACTGCTAACTGTCCGTTTTTAACAACAGGTTTTTCTATGATTGCTCCAACAGATAATATTGCTGAGTTAGGCTGATTAATGATTGACGTAAAACTTTCAATACCGAACATTCCTAAGTTAGAAATAGTAAACGTACTTCCATCCATTTCTTGAGGCGTTAATTTTTTCTGACGTGCTCTTACAGCATAATCCTTAACTTCAGCACCAATTTGTGGTAATGATTTTTCATTTGTAAATTCAACTACAGGAACAACCAAACCGTCCTCTACAGCAACAGCAACACCAACATGCACATGATGGTTTAACTGAATACGATCATCAAACCATCGAGAATTTACTTGCGGATGCTTTTTTAATGCTAACGCTGATGCTTTTACAATAATATCGTTAAATGAAATTTTAACCTCTGGAAGTGTGTTAAATTGTTTTCTGAAAGCCATGGCATTTTCCATGTCAAACTCAACATTTAAATAGTAATGCGGCGCCGTAAATTTAGATTCTCCCAACCTACGTGCAATAACTTTACGCATTTGAGAATTTACTACATCTTCTGTTCTTTCTTCTCCAGTAGGTACAAAAACACCTGCACTTGCTCCTGCTGAAGCTGGCTGATAATTTTCAATATCTTTTTTTACAATTCTTCCATTTTCTCCAGATCCAGAAATTTTTGATAAATTATACCCCTTCTCTTCTGCCATTTTTTTAGCCAAAGGAGACACAAAAATTCTTTCTGAACTTGTAGATGCCTTTACTGTTTTAGTAACTTCTGTTTTCTTTTCAGGGGTTACAACAGTTTTAGAAACTGTTTTCTTTTCTTTCTTTTCAGATTGCTCTTCCTGAGCGCCAACCTTAACAAAGTTTGCTGCTAAATTAGCAACATCTGTTCCTTCAGGACCGATAATTGCCAAAATACTATCTACCGGTGCTGAATCTCCCTCTTGAAGTCCTACATATAATAATGTCCCCTCATAAAAAGACTCAAACTCCATTGTAGCTTTGTCTGTTTCAATTTCAGCAAGAATGTCACCTTCTTCAACAGCATCACCAACTTGTTTTAACCAAGTTGCCACAGTACCGTCAGTCATTGTATCACTTAAACGCGGCATGGTAACAACTTCTACGCCTTTTGGTATTTCTACTATTTCCTCTGGTGTACTAATACCCGGAGCCTCTTCATTAATTGCCTCAACTTCTTTTGATGATCCTTCGGCTAATAGCGCAGAAATATCTTCTCCTTTTTCTCCAACAATAGCTAATAAAGAATCTACTGGTGCTGTTTCACCTTCTTTAATTCCAATGTGCAATAACGTTCCTTCATAGAAAGACTCAAATTCCATTGTTGCTTTATCTGTTTCAATTTCAGCAAGTATATCACCTTCTTCAATTGTATCACCAACTTGTTTTAACCAAGTTGCCACAACACCTTCTTCCATGGTGTCACTTAAACGTGGCATGTTAATTACTTCTGCCATTGCTTATAATTTATGAGGTATAAATGGATAATCTTCTTGATCATAAACCACATCATACAACTGGTTTACAGATGGAAAAGCAGATGCTTCTGCGAAAGCTTCACATTCTTTAACTAAATCTTTCACACGTTTATCAATTGCTTCAATATCCTTTGCTGTTGCGTATTTTTTATCCAAAATTTTATTCCTAACCGTTGTGATTGGGTCTATTTTTTGATATTCTGCAACTTCATCCTTTGTTCTATAATGTTGTGCATCAGACATTGAGTGTCCTCTATATCTGTATGTTTTCATTTCTAAAAATGTTGGGCCTTCACCTTTTCTAGCACGTTCCATTGCAACATCTATTTCCTTGGCAACGGCAACCGGATCCATACCATCTACAGGACGACAAGGCATTTCATAGCCCAATCCTAATTTCCATATTTCAGTATGATTTGCAGATCTTTCTACAGAAGTTCCCATGGCGTACCCATTATTCTCTACAATAAATACTACAGGTAATTTCCATAACATTGCCATATTAAATGTTTCGTGTAATGATCCTTGTCTTGCTGCACCATCTCCAAAATAACATAAAGTTACAGCTCCAGTATTATTATATTTATCTCCAAAAGCCATACCTGCACCTAAAGGAATTTGACCACCAACAATACCGTGGCCTCCATAAAATCCTTTTTCTTTAGAAAATATGTGCATTGAGCCTCCCATCCCTTTTGATGTTCCGGTAACTTTACCGTACAATTCTGCCATAACTGCTTTTGGGTCAACTCCCATACCAATTGGCTGTACGTGATTACGGTAGGCAGTAATCATTTTATCTTTAGTTAAATCCATTGCATGTAAAGACCCAGCTAATACAGCTTCTTGACCATTATACAAATGCAAAAAACCTCTAACTTTTTGCTGAATATAAACAGCTGCTAATTTATCTTCAAACTTTCTCCAAAACAGCATGTCTTCATACCATTTTAAATACGTGGCTTTTGTAATTTTTCTCATCTTCGTTTCTTTAGAAGTAAGTTGTTATTTTTTAAACAGTAGACAAAAATAGTCTTTCAAAGTGAATCAAAAAAACTGTTTCATAAAAAAAATCAACTATTTGTAAATTTCCAAACAGCTGATTTCATATGAATTAGAAATAAATATAATTAATTTCTCTATAAATGTGATTTTTCAAACATTAACGGCAAGATATCTGCTAAAGATTCTGACTTCATGATCGCGCCTTCTTCACCCATAAAATACAATTCTATACCTTGACCTTGACGGCTTTCATATTCAGCCATAGATTGCCTGCAAGCACCACAGGGCGGTATTGGAGCCATCACTTTGTGTTTTTGAGATGTTGCTGTAATAGCAATAGTGTTTATTTTTGCATCAGGGTATAAAGCTCCTGCTTGAAATATAGCAACACGCTCTGCACACAACCCCGACGGATACGCTGCATTTTCCTGGTTAGACCCGATAACAATCTTACCATTATCTAACAAAATTGCTGCACCTACATTAAATTTCGAATAGGGTGCATACGCAGTATTTCTTGCGTTAATTGCAGATTCCATTAGACTAAAAACAGCTGATGGAAGTTCCGACAGCTGTTCGTAAATTTTAAATGTTGTGCTTATAGTAAGCTCTTTCATTTATTGTATGTTTAAGTTAGTTCTTTCCACCAATATTAAATGCTAGTGAAAATCGTAATGTATTCTCTAACGGACTTGGCACTTTAGACGCTGATAATAAGTATGAAATATCAATATTAACAACATTGTATTTAAACCCTGCACCTAAAGCGAAGAACTTTCTTGCGCCTTTAGTTTCATGCTCATTAAAATAACCGGCTCTAAACGCAAATGAATCTTGGTACGAATATTCTGCACCTACTGAATACGTAAATTCATTGATTTCTTCGCTAAAGCCACCTGGTGCATCTCCAAATGATTGAAACATTCCTGAAAAGAAATTCACATCAGGATCTTGCCCTTCTAAAATTACCGTATCCTCATCGTCAAAATCACCATCATTATCCGTGTCAACTTTACCATATACAGGTGGTGTTGGAACCAACAATTTAGCAGCTTCTACTGTTACACCAATTTTGTTAGCGCCATCTAAAATAAAATCAAATCCTCCACCTAAACGCAATGTTGTAGGTAAAAAACTTTCATTTCCATCTTCAGCATATTTAATTTTAGGTCCGATGTTTTGCAATGCAAATCCACCTCGCCATTTACCATTAAAGCTTTCATAAGCTTTCTCCTCAGACTCATAATACCCCCCTATATCTACTGCAAATGAATTGGCCGCACCTGCATCATCAACACCATTCAGTTCTTGCCCTTGCAATTTTAAATCTGACCTGATATATCTAAGCCCTACACCCATTGCAAATTTCTCGCTTAACTTTAATGAGTATGCCACATCAACCATTAATTCATTTGGCTTATCAATTCCAGTATCATTACCTAAATTATCAGTGAATTGAATTTCTCCTAAACTAAAGTATCTAAAACTTGCAGACACAGCACTTCTATCATCTAACTTCTTATAATAATTTACACCACCCAAGAAAATATCATTTACCAATTCTCTCAAATATGGTGTATAGGTTAAAGATATTCCTTGTTCAGA
>JBMZDR010000010.1:0-79390 GCA_049614485.1 Flavobacteriaceae bacterium | reverse complement strand
GAGGTTGGTTGTAATTTTGTCTTTTAATACTTTTAGGTTGTCTTGGTTATGGTGCTGTGTTTTGGATAGTTTAGGCTACTGTTGCCCTTTTTTCGGTCAACAAATGTTGACTTGGAATTTGTTTGTTGACCGATTTGTGGTCAAAAAAGATGAAATCATATGAAATTCTATGATCTCCTAAAAACAGTGAAAGCTTGCAAAATCATAGATTTTACAAGCTTTTGATAAGAATTTTACTTCTTTAAAGTGACCTCGACAGGATTCAAACCTGTAACCTCTTGAGCCGTAATCAAGTGCGCTATTCAGTTGCGCCACGAGGCCGTTTTGCGAGTGCAAATATAGCCTATATTCTTAATTACCAAAACTTTTTTTGAAACTTTTTAAACGTTTTTTTCTAAAAAACTGTCTAAGATGTCTTTAGCTTTATAAAAATCTTCTTCAAACACAAATAGGTCGTTATTATTATCGCCAGCAATAAAACCAGCAAGTCTTGCAGATTCTGTATTGTTTTTAATAATACAGCTAATGTTTCTGTTGTTTAGCTCAAATTTAAGCGCATCTAAGATAATATTTGAACCCTGGTGTAGTTTTACATGTTTTGAGTGTACATCCATAATAAAATAGCTTTTACTAAAGATACAAAAAATGTAAGTAAATTATACTATGTACATCTCACATTAATGAGTAGTATAAAATGTTGAGCTTTTAGTTTAACGCTCTTTTTGTCACATATATTCTCCAGCCAATTATGGCCAATTGTAACTTACTTGCTTTGCTTAAATCTAACCTTCTTTTTGAAAAACTTGGAAGTATAGCTTTATTTATTTTTGCGAGTATTTTAAAAAGATGTTTTTTCACAAGATATAAATTTGGCGCAAATGTAAAAAAAACTCGCTCATAATGAGCGAGTTTTAAATTGATTTAATGTAATTATTATTTAGTTGTTGCGATTATAGCGCCATCTTTTGCTTTTTTACCGTAGATACTCATTGCGGTATCTGGCTTTAAGAAATCAACTGACTGTAGTTTGTTTGATTTGGCTAGTTTATCTAATTTATTGAAATCTGCTTTTTTACCGTCAATCATAATTAATTTTTCAATTTCAGGATCATCAACAAAATGAAACTTTTGAGAGTCGTTTTTACTAATCCAAACTCTTTTTTCCTCTTGTTCATGATTTTCATGCGTTTCGTCATGTTCTTCATCAAAGTCAAAGTCAAAATTATTAAGTTTAAGAATCATTCGTTTGCCGTCATCATCATTTTCAAATACAAAAGCGTTTTTTAATTGTTCTTTTATGTCATCAAAATTGAATGTTTTTCCATTTATAGTCATCACATTATCATCATCATCAAAAGAAAAATTAAAGTGTTTAGATAAAGAATGTGTGCCGTTAAAACTAAGGCTGTTGGAGTTGGAAGACATAATGTAAAGTGAGTCGTTTTTTGCTCCTAAAGTAATTGTGCTTATAGGATTATCGCTCGATAAGGATGTATTTGATTCGTTACCTTTAGCGTCTTCTAATTGAATTTTTATTGCGATTATCTCATTGTTTTTGTTGCGCTTAATGTTAGAGAATTTGGCGTTGATGTTATGAGTTTTTAAAGTTTTAACAATAGATTTGAACTCACTGTCTTTTGTGTTTTTGTCAATGGTAATACTGACTTCGTTTCCAATAGTCTTGTGTGCTTCAATAGAGGTGTTATTAGCGGTTACAGGTGTAATAGTTGCTGTGCATAACGCTAAGGCTAACAGTCCGTTTTTTAAAATTGATGTGTTCATAATGTGCTTTTTTGTTAGTGAGATATAGTCTCATAAATTACTGATTGTTATAAAAGTACATTAAATGTGTAAGTGTAGGTGTTAAAAAAAACTTGTTTAGCAAATTTTTAACAGTCAATAATTGATGTGGGGTTATAATGATAATCAGTGCGCTTTTCAAGATGATTTTATAATTGTTATAGTATCTTCGCTAAAAAAATAATAAATGAACTTAGTTTTAGTAATTACTGGATTGGTGTTGTTGATTTTTGGAGGCGATTGGTTGTTAAAAGCGGCAGTAGGGTTGTCGTTAAAATTAAATATTCCAAAAATTGTGATTGGAATGACTGTAGTGTCGTTTGCTACATCAGCACCAGAATTGATAGTAAGTGTAAAATCTGCCTTAGATGGGTTTCCTGATTTAGCACTAGGAAATGTTATAGGGTCTAATATTGCAAATCTGGGGTTGGTGTTAGGGATAACAGTATGTTTAGGGAGTATGGAGATTCAGAAAAGTTTTTATAAGACGGATTGGCCTGTTATGATGATTGCTTCGTTGCTTCTTTATGTTTTTATAACACATGATGAAGTTATTGTGTTTTATGAAGGAGCTATATTGTTTACATTTTTAATTGCTTTTTTAGTGTATTTATTGAAGTTTCAAAAACAAGCAGTTGTTGATGAAATGCCAGAAGATGATGAAGACTTACCATTGTATAAAGTGGTATTTTTCTTAGCTATTGGAGGTGTTGCGCTTTGGGGAGGTTCTGAATTGTTAATTAATGGTGCTGTAGGAATGGCACAGCATTTCGGTATTAGTGAGCGTATTATTGGTGTTACGGTAGTTTCAATAGGTACGAGTATACCTGAGCTTGCTGCGTCAATTATTGCAGTAATGAAAAAGGAAAAAGCAATTTCTCTAGGAAATTTAATTGGATCTAATGTGTTTAATATTTTAGCTGTGCTTGGTATTACATCAATGATTACACCAGTTTCGGTTATGGATAAGGGCTTGTTGACTAATGATTTATATTGGATGTTAGGGATTTCATTTTTGATATTACCACTGGTATTTTTTCCAAAGAAATTACAACTCAATTGGAAAGATGGTATTGTATTGTTAGGGCTTTATATAGCGTTTGTGTACGTTACTGTGTTTAGTTAGTATTATAAAAAAAAACAACATTAAAAAAGGGTTACTTAATATTAAGTAACCCTTTTTTAATGTTGTAAAAGTGTCTTTACAATTATGCTAGTTTATCGCAAACAGGTTTTACTGTTTTAATAATTCTAGATGCAATCTTATATGGGTCTCCGTTAGATGCAGGTCTTCTGTCTTCTAAATAACCTTTCCAACCATTATCAACCGTTAAAATAGGAATACGTATTGAAGCACCTCTATCAGAAATACCGTAACTAAAGTCATCTATTGAAGCTGTTTCATGATCACCAGTTAAACGCTCATCATTATGAGCACCATAAATATCAATATGTTCTTGTGTAACAGGTCTGAATGCCTCACATACTTGCATGTAAATTTCTTTAGAGCCACAAGTTCTTAAAGTGGTATTAGAGAAGTTAGCATGCATACCAGAACCATTCCAATCACCTTTTACAGGTTTTGGGTGGTATTCAATATAGTATCCGTATTGCTCTGTTAAACGGTCTAATAAATATCTTGCAATCCAGATTTCATCTCCAGCTTTACGAGCTCCTTTTGCAAACAATTGAAATTCCCATTGTCCAGAAGCAACTTCTTGGTTAATTCCTTCAAAGTTTAAACCAGCAGCAATACATAAATCAGCATGTTCTTCAACAAAATCTCTACCATGTGTATTTCTACCTCCTACAGAACAATAGTACATACCTTGTGGTCCAGGGTAACCACCAACAGGGAATCCTAGTGGTAATTGAGTTTTGGTATCCATAATGAAATATTCTTGTTCAAAACCGAACCAGAAATCATTATCTACATCATCAATGGTAGCACGTGCATTTGATTCGTGTGCTGTACCGTCAGCATTCATAACTTCAGTCATAACTAAATAACCGTTAACTCTTGCTGGGTCTGGATAAATAGCAACAGGTACTAAAACACAGTCTGATGAATCACCAGATGCTTGTCTTGTTGATGACCCATCAAAAGACCAGTTTTTTAATTCTTCTAAAGTACCTTGAAAATCGTCATGATCTTCAACTTTAGTTTTACTTCTTAAATTCTGAGTTGGTTTGTAACCATCTAACCAAATGTACTCTAATTTAATTTTTGCCATAATTAATAAAAATAGTTGTGTGTTGTTATGTAATAAATTAAAGCCGCAAATATAGTTTTTTTTGTGTAAGCGAACTAACAAAAACGAAGAGGTTTAGGTGATTTTTTAATTTATGACTATAGGAGTGTAATGAATAGATAATTATTGCAGATTGTTAAGGGGGTAAATAAATTAATTTTATTAATTCAGGTATAAAATAATAAAAAAAAATAACATTTAAAATTTTGATAATTAGGATGTTGTGGTTATCTTTGAGTGTGTTTAAACAATCCTTTGTTTTAATCAAATTATGACTTAACCCGTCACTACACAATTTCATAATTACACCCTTCCCAGAGAGGTCTTACAATTTTAATATTACTGCTCCAAATGCTTCATGAATTGTTATTTATATATGCAATTCATTATTAAATTGTATTAATAACCAATAAATATTTAATTATGAAAAAAGTAATTTTAACTTTAGTTTTTGCAGTGTTTACTGCATTTGTATTTGCACAAGCTCCATCTAGTGGAGGTGGAGACAGCGATGAAAATTGTTCTTCTTGTTTTGATATTGAACAAAGAAGTGATTCTTGTGACCCTGAAATACGTATTCCCCCAATATATTGTCCAACGGATTTATGGGCGGCATTGCTAAGCGGTTCAAGTTATTCTCAAATTCATCAAGAAGGAGATGATGGTGTTGCAGATGTAACACAAACAGGCTCTAATGTTTCAGTAATTTTTCAATATGGAGATGATTCTTCTTTTTGGAATAATTTAGCAGTTGTTGACCAGTCTGATGGTATTAACTTCTCATTAATTACTCAAGATGGAGATGGTAACTGGGCTTTTGTAACGCAAAGTGGAGAGTATAATTTATCTGATGTAAATCAAATAGGTATGGATAATACTGCTGATGTAAACCAAATGGATACGCATAACAAATCAGATGTCGATCAATTGGGAGACTATAACAATGCTACAGTAACACAAAAAGACTGTTTTAACAAAGCAAAAATTTTCCAATGTGGTGATGATAATATTGCTAGTGTAGACCAAAGCGGAAATTATAATGTAGCTTGTGTGAAGCAAGTAGGAGATTATCACATTGCTGATGTGGTGCAAGAAGGAGAAGAGAACTTAGCAAAAACTACACAACAAGGGTATGCTAACTGGGCTGGTCAAGACCAATTAGGGGATGAGAATAAAGCATATATTGACCAGTATGGTGCTATTAATGACGCGTATCAAACCCAAGTAGGTGACCGTAACTATGCTGAGGCTTATCAAGATGGAGACTTTAATAGAATTGATCAATTACAAACAGGTGATGATAATGAGGCTTTAGCAGTTCAGTTAGGAGACGGTAATTTAGCAACTCAAACACAAACTGGTGATGCCAACAAAGCTATAAGTTTACAGTATGGTATGGATGGTACAACAATTTCTGATCAGTCAGGAGATGCTAACGGATCATTAATTATTCAAGGCGGATCATATAACCTTGCAGATGTAATGCAGGCTGGTGGAAACCAAGCAAGTGTTATTTATCAAAATGTAATGGCTCCAGGTGGAGGTAATTCAGCTTATGTATCTCAAACTAAATAATTTAATGCAAGAGCGATGAATTAAAGAGTATATATAACCAGGTCTTAATTCTTTAAGACTTGGTTATATTAATATTAAAAGAAGTTAAGATGAAAAATAAAATAGTATTATTAATTTTTTTACTCTGTACGTTTGTAACATACTCTCAAAATTATAACAACGTTAAAAATATAACGACAACAGAACAAGAAAAATTGTTTTTTATTGACTATACAGCTACAAAAGCACAGCAAACGGTAAGTGATAATAGTGTGTATATTCTACAAGAAGGAGCTGATAATGCTTCCTTTGTTAAAATTAAAGCACAAGAAAGTGGTATAGATGTACAGCAATATGGTAATGATAATGTAGTTGATATAGATGTAAAAGCTCAAAAAGTAGAAGAGCGAGTTATTCAAAACGGCGATAGAAATATTTTTAGAGATTATGACCATATGAATAAACCGTATCATGGTGTAGATGTATATCAGGAAGGTGAGAATCAGAGTATTTATATGAATGGTAATAATGGCATTATTAAAAAGTTGCAGATAAAACAGATTGGTAATGATAAAACAATTTATATAAATAATTTTTGAAAAAATGACTTGTAATAGAAATCAAAAAATAAGCGTTATTATTTTTATGTTAAGCATATTAGTAGCTGCAACTAATACCACATTTTCTCAATTTTTAAACAGAGATGTAAAAGCGATTATTGAGGTGAAATCAAATGAAGGAGTACATGAAATAACAGCTAAAGCAGAAAATATATTACAAACAAAACAGAGTTTATCATATGAGTTAAAGGTTTTTAAAGAAAACTCTATAAGCAAGAACAAAAGTACCAACGCTCAAAAAGGACGATTTGTAATGGACCCTTTAAGTGTCAAGAAACTTGCGTATACAGCCATTAACACAAGTAATAAAGACGATAAAGTTATTTTATTATTGTTGTTAAGAAATGTTGAAAATGAAATTATAGGTAGAACAAGAAAAGTTATTGTTAATGGAATTGTTCAAATAGATAAACCTGACGAAATAATTTTAAAAGAAACTAAAGAAAAAGACGGAGTGAAAATAACAGGAATGGTTTTGGAGCGAACAAAAACAAAACCTGGGCGTGATTTTTACAACTTTTTCTATAGCCGTTTTTTAGCTTATAACTTTACTGATAATAGATCAGTAATAATAGAAGAGATGTTTTCAAGAGGGAGAAGCACTAAAATTGAAATTAAGATAGATAATAGAAAAGTATATGAATTTTTTGTGCAACCTCAGATAGATTATTTAAAACAAAATGCTGATGCAGCAATTAAACAAGTGTATAATTTTTTTAGAAATAAAAAGAATGATTATATAGTTAAATACTAGTTTTTTTTGTAAATTTAAAATATACTTTTAAAGTCCCATTTCCCAATCTACACTACTCCTAACTTATGTTAAATAAAAATAACGGCTGTTGTTTTTATGGTTGTTTTACTGTGTTTAGAACCTACAAAGACTACAGTGTTTTTTAATAATATTTAATAATATAAGTTATGAATACTATAAAGATTCTTATCCTATTTTTTTTATTTGGTTTTTTATATAATCTCCATGCACAAGAATTTGTGTATAAGCCAATAAACCCAGCCTTTGGAGGTGAAACATTTAACTACCAATGGTTAATGAGTTCAGCAGATGCTCAAAATTTATATAAAGAAGAAGAAGATGGTCAGTTAACCGAGCTAGAACAGTTTACTCAAGATTTAAACAGACAATTATTAAACAGAATAAACAGAGCATTATTAGATGCTCAAATTGATACAACCGATGGTTTACAACCAGGAGTGTACAATTTTGGAAGCTTAAACGTTCAAGTATATCAATCTACCGATGGTTTAGTGGTGGATATATTAGATATAGGAACAGGAGAACAAACACAAATCATCATTCCTTAAAACATATGTATACAAAAATTAGCAAAGCAATCGTACTTGTCTTTGGTTTTTTGTGTGTTTCTTGCGGAACAATTTTCAATCAACCTGTAAAAGTATCAAAAGCAGTATTAGGTGAACAAACACAAAATACAAACGCCTTAAAACAATTACCACCACCTAAGGATAAGATCGTGGTTGGTGTATATAATTTTCGCGACCAAACAGGCCAGTATAAAATGATGGAAAATGGTAGTAGCTTTAGTACTGCTGTTACTCAAGGGGCAACGACTATACTGTTAAAGGCTCTGGAAGATTCCGAGTGGTTTACTGCCATTGAACGTGAAAACCTTAACAACTTGCTTAATGAACGTAATATAATTCGTTCAACAAGACAAGATTATATCAAGGCTACAAAAAAGGAAATTCCAGATTTAGATCCATTGCTATATGCAGGAATTTTACTTGAAGGAGGAATTATATCATATGACTCAAATATAATTACTGGAGGGTTCGGTGCTAGATATTTTGGTATCGGAGGCTCAACCAAATATAGACAAGATAGAATTACCATTTATTTGAGAGCAGTATCTACATCAAGTGGTGAAATATTAAAAACTATTTATGTGTCTAAAACAATACTTTTTCAAGCGCTAGATGCAAGTTTTTTCAGGTATGTAAAGTTTAAACGATTGCTAGAAGTTGAAACGGGTATTACTAAAAAAGAACCATTACAAATGGCAGTTACAGAGGCTGTTGAAAAAGCTGTGGAGTCTTTAGTGATAGAAGGGTTAAAAGATAGTTTGTGGCCAAGTTCTGCATCTGAAGCTAATGTTAAAAAGGCTATTGCTGCCTATGAAGTTGAAAAAGAAGAAGCCTCCAAACGACAAATATACGATAGAATTATAAGAGATAAACGCTCCAAAAATGTATTTGAATTAAGTGGAGGAGGGACATATTTTGATGGAGATTATAAAAACCCTAAAGTTGAGTTAATGCCAGTAAATGTTGGGTATAAAAGATATTTAAATTCGTATTTAAATATAGGGTTAAACTACGCGAAATTTAATCTAGCTAATAAAGAGAAACACAATTACAGATCAACTTATGGCTTTATGTCATTTGATTTAAAAGCTGAGTTTAATGTATTGCCATATGATGATTTTTCGCCATTTATTTATGTTGCAGGTGGGTTAAATGCGTCTAACTACTTTAAAGAAATGGATCCAAAAACAGAGTTTGGATTGGGCTTAGAATATTTAGTTTCAAAAAAAATGGGGTTAAAAGTTTATGGAGGACATAATCAAGTATACAGTGATTTGCTAGATGGCATAGAATCTGGAAAAAGAGATGACTATTATTGGAAGTTTGGTATAGGGATAAATTATTATATCCAAAAATCTAAACGAACTTTAAATGAAGATGGTCGAGAAATGTCTAGGAAAGAACAGCGTTTAAAACGGAAACTTGAAAAAAACAAATTAAAGATAGAAACAAAGTAGAACCTAATACAAATTTGCAATGAAAAAATATATAAATTATCTTTTTATAATACCAATGTTAACTCTATTTTGTGCATGCAGCGAAGATACAATTGATAGTGAAGGTACAGGTGATTTAAAAGGAACAGTTATTGAGCAAGGTAGTAATGAGCCAATTGAAAATGTAAAAGTGAAAATAGTTTCAAGCAACTCTGCTGTTTTGACTGATGTTAATGGTGAGTTTATCATATCGAATATTTCAGCCGGAGAACAATCTGTTGCTGGAGAAAAAGATGGGTATTTAGCTTCGTTTGAAGCAATTACGATAATTCCGAATAGTGAAGTTGATGTGATTTTAGAAATGGTAGTGTCTACAGCTACAAATAATCCACCAGAACAACCAGTACTGCTCACGCCAGAGGATAATGCTATTAACTTACCAATAGATGTTGAATTAACCTGGGAATCTCTAGATCAAGAAGGTGACGAATTAACCTACAAAGTTGAATTAAGAAACGATGCTAATGCAGATGTTGTGACTTATGATGAACTAGTTGAGCCAGTAGTTTTGCTAGAAAACTTAAGTTATGGAGTGAAATATTTTTGGCAAGTAAGTGTAAGTGACGGTGTTAATCCAGAGGTTTGGAGTGAAACTCGTCAATTTGAAACCACTGGCGATCCTCAACATCGTTATCTTTTTTCAAGAAAGATTAACGGAAATGAAGTGCTCTTTTCTGCTGAAATTATAGGCAATGATATTGATGAATTGCAACTGAGTTCAATGGGTAATAATAGTTGGAGGCCAAGAAAGAATAGAAGTAATAATTTAATTGCTTTTTTAAGAAACGATGGCGCAAATACACATTTATTTTCTATGCAACCAGATGGTTCTGATATTCAGCAGATTACTGATGCAGTTCCTGTTGCAGGGTTTAAACTTGATCAGATAGATTTTTGTTGGTCTGAAAACGGGGAAAAATTACTATATACAAATTTCGACAAATTATATGTCATAAATAAAGACGGAAGTGGTTTGAATCTTATTTATCAAACAATTGATGGTAGTTTTATTACAGAATGTGATTGGACAGTAGATGGAAGCACCATTGCTTTAAAAACAAATAACTTAAGCGGTTATGAGGTTTCTGTGTTTACTATAAATATGTCAGGAACGATACTTACAACCGTACTCTCAGGTGTAAACGGAGCAGCAGGTGGATTGAATTTTTCTGTAGATAATAATAAATTGTTATATACTCATGATGTTTCTGGCTTTGAAAGTGCAGATTATAGACAATTGGATACGCACATTTTTATGTATGATTTTACATTGGGAACATCTGTAGATTTATCTGTAAGTAAACCAATAGGTTTTTTAGACTTGGATCCAAGGTTTTCTCCAAATGAATCTCATGTCATCTATACCCATACCTCTAATGATGGAGTTTCACAAAATAATATTGAAATGCTAAGTGTAGTGAGTTCAAATAATAGAGATGAATTGTTTATCAATGCAAAAATGCCCGATTGGGAATAATTTTCTCAATAAGATAACCGATAAATTAAATAGTTTGTCGGTTTTTTTATGCTTGTAAAATGAGTTTATATTATTACTTTTGTTAGTTATAATTACATACAATTAAAATTATTATGAAGTTAAATATCATAACCCTGTTAGCATTTTTGTTTGTTAATAGCGCATTTTCTCAAAATACAGACGTCTTGTTTACGGTAAATAATACCAAAATAACTAATACAGAATTTTCAAGAGTTTATAATAAAAACATTGATTTGGTTCAAGATGAAAAGCAAAAAGATGTTGATGAGTATTTAAAACTATATGTTAACTATAAATTGAAACTTGAAGAAGCCGTAGCACTGGGGTTGGACAAAGATTCAAAATACATAAACGAATTAGCATCATATAGAAAACAATTATCTAAAAAGTATTTAACGGATACAAAAATTAACGACAAATTATTGCATGAAGCGTATGAACGTACGTTAAATGAAGTAAATGTAAACCATATTTTAGTAAGGGTAGATGAAGACGCCTCTCCGTTAGATACTATAAAGGCATATAATACTATTTTAGAATATAGAACATTAGCAAAGAAAAATGGCTTTAATAACACCATGAAAAAGTTGCATAACGGTAAAACAGTTTATGGAGAGTCATTAGGCTTTTTTAAAGCGTTTCAAATGGTATACCCATTTGAAAATGCAGCATATAACACACCAGTTGGTGATATTTCAAAACCATTTAGAACCAAGTTTGGCTATCATATCATAAATGTTTTAGATAAACAAAAATCTTTAGGTGAGGTTACTGTGGCTCATATTATGATTGCAAATGGGAATAAAAATTTAACGACAACCCCTGAAGAAAGAATAAAGGAACTTTATCAAAAAATTGTAGATGGTGCAGATTTCTCTAGCCTTGCTAAACAATTTTCAGATGATAAAAATTCTGCAAGAATCGGAGGGAAATTAACCCGTTTTGGAGCCGGGAAGTTAAGCTCTAAAGAATTTGAAACTTCTGCATTTTCTCTTGTGAATGTAGGCGATATTTCTAAACCTTTAAAAACTCAATACGGTTGGCACATTATTAAACTGATTAAAAAACATGAAGTGCAAAGTTTTGATGAGTTAAAACTAATTTTAGAACAAAAAATTAAAAAGGATTCAAGGTCAAGAATTGTAAATGATAAGTTTTATGCCAATTTAAAAGATAAATACAACTATAAAGAGACTTTAGGTGCTAAAAAAGAAATAGCTACTGTTGTAACTAAAGAGTTTTTTAATGGTAAGTGGAATAAAGAAAGTGAAAAGTATAATGAGGTCATGGCTACCTTTGATAATACTACAATTACATATTTAGAGTATTATAACTATTTAAACTCAAAAAGTAAAGCTTATAAAAATCAAACTGATATTTCTAAAATAATTAATAATAGTTTAGAAGCTTATATTAACCATAGAATTTATAGCTATCACAATGATAATTTAGAAACCGTATATCCTGAGTTTGGTAATATTGTTCAAGAGTACAGAGAAGGATTGTTGTTGTTTGAGTTAATGGAACAAGAAATTTGGGGGAAATCAAAAAATGACACCATTGCACTGCAAAAATTTTACGATAAAAATAAAGACAAGTATTTTTGGGGGGATAGAGTAGAGGCTGTGATAACAACTAGTGAAGATAAAAAAACAGCAAGAAAAGTTAGAAAATTATTGAAAAAAGGATTGAGTGTAGAGGCATTAAAGAAAAAAGAAAATAATGTCGTTGTTTCTCAAGGAGATTTTCAGATGAACGATAAGGAAATACCAGAAAATTATATTTATAAAAAAGGAGTTTCAAAAGTATTTAAACACAACAATCAGTATGTAGTTTTAAATGCAATTCAGAAAATTGTACCAACCCAACAAGAGTTTGATGAGGTAAAAGGTAAAGTGATCAATGATTATCAGCTGCAATTAGAAAAAGATTGGTTAGTAGAGTTAAGAGCAAAATATAAAGTTGAAATTAATCAAGATGTACTTAATAAACTAAAAGAAACATTATAATCATAGTGAAAGGAGCCTGCAATCATATCGTGTTTTTAGTTATAGTATTAATGGTTTTTTCATCTTGTGAATTATTCAAATCACCTGAAGAAAAAGAGACCATAGCACGAGTAAACGACGAGTATTTATATAAATCAGATTTTATAAATGATTATCCAGGAAATTTATCAAAGTCTGATAGTTTACTGTTTTCAAATCAGTACATCAATAATTGGGCTACGAAGCAATTACTTAAACAACGTGCAGAAATAAATTTAGGTCAAGAAAAATTAGTTGGTTTTGATAAGCTTGCTGAAGATTATAAATTAGACTTATATACTAATGCATACATGAATGCATTAATTGTAAAAAAGCTTGATACTATTATTGTTAAAAACGAATTTGATAGTTTGTTTAATAACACAAAACAAAACTTTAAGTTAAATGAGGAGTTATTAAAGTTCAGGTCTATTACAATTGATAAAAATCATAACAATATTAAAAGCATAGAAAAACGTTTTAGGCGTTTTGATAGTATTGATAAAATCGTGCTAGACTCTTTATCAATTCAATTTCATTCGTTTATGTTAAGCGATACTGTATGGGTGAAAAAATCTCAATTATTACAAAAACTACCAATGGCAGCTAATCATATAGATTCTCATTTGTTAAAAAAATCTAATTTTATACAATTTGAAGATTCAATAAGAGTATATTTGGTGCAAATTAATGATTTGTTAAAAAGGAATGAACCTGCGCCGCAAGAATATATGACGCAAACGTTGAAACAAATTATTCTTAACAAAAGAAAATTAAAACTAATTAAGCAATTAGAAATTGATGTTAGAAAAGATGCAATACAAAATCAAGAATTTGAAATTTACAATTAACATTACAGTTATTTTATTAGCGTTTACAACACTAATTTCTGCACAAACACAGAAAAAGAAAATTGATGGTGTTGCAGCAGTTGTTGGTGATTACATCGTGCTAGATTCTGATGTCGATAAAATGTTTATTGAGTTAAAAAGTCAAGGAGTATCTACTGCAGATTTTACCAGATGTAATGTTATGGGTAAATTGTTAGAAGATAAATTATATGCACATCATGCCATTCAAGACAGTATTGTGGTATCAAATGATGAAGTTGAAAGTACAGTAAACCAACAAATAGATTATATGAAATCACAAGTTGGTGGAGACATGAAAAAAGTACTTGAATTCTATAAAAAAGACGATGAAGTTACTTTTAGAAAAGAATTGTTTGACTTGATTAAAACTAACAAATTGGCGAGTCAAATGACTAGGAAAATTGTAGAAGATGTTGAAATTAGCCCTGAAGAGGTGTATACATTTTTCAATGAGATACCTGAAAATGACCGTCCAACGTTTGGGGCTGAATTGAAAGTATCTCAAATTATATTAAAACCCAAAACGCCTCAATCAGAGATTGATAAAGTAATTGACAGATTAAAGCAGTTCAAGGCTGATGTTTTAGAAAACGGCGCTAGTTTTGCTTCAAAAGCGGTATTATATTCTAAAGACGAACCTTCAAGGTCTACAGGAGGAAAGTACACGTTACACCGTAAAAAACCACGAATGGTAAAAGAGTTTAGAGAAGCTGCTTTTAGCTTAGATGAAGGAGAAGTTTCTGAGCCTTTTAAAACAGAATTTGGATACCATATTTTAATGGTTGATCAAGTTAGAGGTCAAGAGGTAGATGTAAGACACATCTTATTAATGCCAGAAATTTCAAATCAAAATTTACAAGAAGCAAAAAAATTAGCAGACACTCTAAGAAAACGAATTCTTGATAAGGAAATTACATATGAAAAAGCAGCTATCGAATTTTCAGATGAAAAAGAAACTAAATATGATGGCGGAAAATTAAGAAACCCTGAAACTTTTGATCATATATTTGAGTTAACTAAAATGGATCCTACATTGTACTCTCAAGTAATTAACTTAGAGGAAGGTGTTGTTTCAAACCCTATTTTGGAATACGATAGAACAGGTAAAGCATTTTACAAGTTACTAATGGTGTCTGATAAAAAAGATGAGCACGTAGCTGAATATGGGAAAGACTTTTTAAAGATTAAAGAGTTGGCGTTGAAAGAGAAACAAATTGAAACTATTGCTAAATGGCAAGAAGAAAAAATTAAAGATACTTATATAAAAATCACAGGAGAATATAGAGACTGTGAGTTTACTAATAATTGGTTGAAAAAATAATATGTCAGACGTAACAGCAATTCATCAACTTGTAGAAAAGCACAAATTATTAAGGCAGGAAATAGCTAAAGTAATTGTTGGTCAAGATGCTGTTATAGAACAAATATTATTGGCTATTTTTTCTGGAGGACATGTGCTATTAATCGGTGTGCCAGGTTTGGCAAAAACATTAATGGTAAATACTTTAGCAGAAGCTTTAGGGTTAGATTTTAAACGCATTCAGTTTACACCAGACTTGATGCCCTCTGATATTTTAGGAAGTGAAATATTAAATAATAATAGAGAGTTTAAATTTGTTAAAGGACCAATTTTTGGAAATATTATTTTAGCAGATGAAATTAACAGAACACCACCTAAAACGCAAGCAGCACTGTTAGAGGCAATGCAAGAAAAATCTGTTACTGTTGCTGGAAATCATTATAAATTAAACTTGCCTTACTTTGTTTTAGCAACTCAAAACCCAATAGAGCAAGAAGGAACTTACCCTTTGCCAGAAGCACAATTAGATAGGTTTATGTTTGCTGTTGAGTTAACATATCCAACTTTTGAAGAAGAAGTTAATGTGGTTAAAAATACCACTTCTGACACAAGTGTTATTGTGAATAAACTGTTAACCTCTGATGAAATTATTTCATTTCAGAAATTGATTAGACGTATTCCCGTTGCTGATAATGTTGTGGAGTATGCGGTGAGGTTGGTAAGTAAAACAAGACCAAATACACCTGATGCACCTGATCAAGTTAATCAATATATTGACTGGGGAGCAGGGCCTAGAGCTTCACAAAATTTGATACTAGCAGCCAAAACGCATGCCGCAATTCATGGTAAATTTTCTCCTGACATAGAAAATATTCAGGCCGTTGCAATAAGTGTTTTGAGACATAGAATTATAAAAAACTATAAAGCAGAAGCTGAAGGAATTACTAAAGAGGAAATTATTACCAATTTATTTTAATGAAGCTATTTTAAATCTAATTGTTGATGAAGTCGTTAGAGAAAAAACGAATTTTTGGATTAGATTTATTAAGAGCCATAGCAATTAGTCTTGTAGTTGTTTCTCATTGTACGTATATTTTATTTCCAGAAAACACAAATTCTCTAGTAACTTTAATACGAGTATTCGGAGCTATTGGTGTTGATTTATTTTTTGTGTTAAGTGGTTATTTAATTGGAGGTATTCTTTTAAGAACTCTACTAAATAATAAAGTTACGTTTTCCCACTTGATGTTGTTTTGGAAACGCAGGTGGTTGAGAACCTTACCCAATTATATTTTAATTCTTATAGTTAATATTCTATTGGGGGTAATTTTGGGCTATACACTACCAGATAATATTGCTAATTATTTTGTGTTTTTTCAAAACTTCACCACACCACATCCTGATTTTTTTACTGAGGCCTGGAGTTTGTCGATAGAAGAATATGCTTATATACTCTTGCCTTTAGTGTTGTTTTTAAGTATAGGTGTTTGGAGGAAAACAGATAAGTCACGCCTGTTCTTTATAGTATCATTGGCTAGTATTATATTGTTATTTGTTTTTAAAATATTTTACTTCTACACCGCAGAAGTAAATTCATATAAACAATGGAGTGCAACATATAGGAAAGTAGTTGTATACCGCTTAGATGCTATTTATATTGGGTTTTTAGTTGCCTATTTGACACATGTAAAAACAAAACTTATGATACGTTATAACGTATTTTTTAGCGTGTTAGGGGGGCTTTTGCTGTTGTTTTTACATGTGGTAATCTATTGGTGTAAATTGTTGCCACAAACACACTTATGGTTTTATGTTTTTATATATTTAAGTCTGGTAGTTTTAAGCTTGGCGTTAGTAGTGCCTTACTTTTCAATGCTTAATTATACAGGTACTGGAAGTAAGCTGACTGTTTATATAAGTAAAATATCATATTCTATTTATTTAATTAACTACTCAATTGTACTGTTGACACTAGAGTATTTCTATGATTTTTCTAGTATGGGGTTTGTCTCAAAAATTGGGGTTTTAATTTTATTTTTAGTACTAACAATAATTTTATCTTCTGTTGTTTATAAATTTTTTGAGCGTCCAATTATGCGCTATAGACATCGTAAATACCCTTCATAAATGTTTCTCTTCATAAAAAATGATGGTTTTCTGAAAAAATCAATTAAGAATGTATCAATATATTTAGGCTGTTTTTTATGATTACGTGAAAATAGTGTAGCAATTTTGTGTAGTTAATAAAAATAATTAATCAAAAGTCATTAATGACTGAATATCTTCTAATTACCCTATATTTTCCGTAATTTCGCGAGACTTCAAAAATAATAATTTAATAAACATAAGTAAGGCGTGTTGTAAATTACAAAGCACAATATTGTAGCTGGAAATTAACAAAAAAACTCTTTGCATTAAAATAAACTTTTTATGAACACATACTCAGATTATCTTAAAGAGATTGAAGAACGAAAAAGCCAAGGATTGCATCCAAAACCAATTGATGGAAGTGAGCTTTTAAACAATATTATTTCACAAATTAAAGACGTAAATAACAGTCATAGAGAAGAGTCTCTTAACTTTTTTATCTATAATGTTTTACCAGGAACTACTAGTGCAGCAGGAGTTAAAGCTAAGTTTTTAAAAGAAATTATTCTTGGTGAAGCAGTGGTTGAAGAAATTTCACCAGCCTTTGCTTTAGAGCAATTATCACATATGAAAGGAGGTCCTTCAGTAGAAGTTCTTTTAGATTTAGCTTTAGATAATGAAGAGTCTGTAGCACAAGAAGCTGCAAAAGTTTTAAAAACACAAGTGTTTTTATACGACGCCGATACTAAACGTTTAGAAGATGCTTACAAGAGCGGAAATGTTATTGCTAAAGATATTATAGAGAGTTACGCAAAAGCGGAGTTTTTTACAAAATTACCAGAGATTGATGAAAAAATTGAAGTAGTCACTTATATTGCTGGTGTTGGTGATATCTCTACAGATTTATTATCTCCAGGTGGTGATGCACATTCAAGATCAGATAGAGAGTTGCATGGTCAGTGTTTATTTGAGCATAATAAAGACATGCAAAATGAATTGTTAGCTTTACAAGAAAAACATCCAGGAAAACGTGTGATGTTAATTGCAGAAAAAGGAACAATGGGAGTTGGGTCATCTAGAATGTCTGGTGTAAATAATGTTGCGCTTTGGACAGGTGTTAAAGCAAGTCCGTATGTCCCTTTTATAAACATTGCTCCTGTAATTGCAGGAACAAACGGAATTTCTCCAATATTCTTAACAACGGTAGGTGTAACAGGAGGAATAGGTTTAGATCTTAAAAACTGGGTAAAGCAAAAAGATGCTAGCGGAAACACTATTATTGATGCAGATGGTGAACCAGTTTTAAAGCAAGAATATTCTGTTGAAACAGGAACGGTTTTAACAATCAATACAAAAACAAAAAAACTTTACAACGGAGCTAATGAATTAAAAGATATCTCTACAGCATTTACGCCACAAAAAATGGAGTTTATGAAAGCAGGAGGATCTTATGCAGTTGTTTTTGGTAAAAAATTACAAACATTTGCGTGTAAAACTTTAGGGATAGATATACCTCAAGTTTATGCCACATCTAAAGAAATTTCTGTTGAAGGGCAAGGATTAACAGCTGTTGAAAAAATATTTAATAAAAATGCAGTTGGAAATACACCAGGTAAAACCTTACATGCAGGGTCTGATGTTCGTGTTGAAGTTAACATTGTAGGGTCTCAAGATACAACAGGTTTAATGACGTCTCAAGAATTGGAAATGATGGCTGCTACAGTTATTTCTCCAATCGTTGATGCAGGTTACCAATCTGGATGTCATACCGCTTCAGTTTGGGATGATAAGTCAAAAGCTAACATTCCAAGGTTAATGAAGTTTATGAACGATTTTGGATTAATCACAGCGCGTGACCCTAAAGGGAGTTACCATGCAATGACTGATGTTATTCATAAAGTGTTAAATGATATTACTGTAGGTGATTGGGATATTATTATAGGAGGAGATTCTCATACACGAATGTCAAAAGGAGTTGCCTTTGGAGCAGATTCAGGAACAGTAGCTTTAGCCTTAGCAACAGGAGAGGCAACAATGCCAATACCAGAATCGGTTAAAGTAACGTTTAAAGGAGCTATGAGAAGCTTTATGGATTTCCGTGATGTGGTTCATGCCACACAACAGCAAATGCTAAAGCAGTTTGGTGGAGAAAATGTATTTCAAGGACGAATCATTGAAGTACACATAGGAACACTAACAGCCGATCAGGCGTTTACATTTACTGATTGGACTGCAGAGATGAAAGCAAAAGCATCTATCTGTATTTCTGAAGATGAAACCTTAATTGAATCATTAGAAATAGCAAAAGGTCGTATCCAAATCATGATTGATAAGGGAATGGATAATGCAGGGAAAGTTTTACAAGGGTTAATTGATAAAGCAAATAAACGAATTTCAGAACTTAAATCTGGTGAAAAACAAGGTATAAGACCAGATGCAAATGCGAAGTATCACGCAGAAGTAGTCATTGATTTAGACGATATTGCTGAACCGATGATTGCCGATCCTGATGTAAATAATGATGATGTTTCTAAGCGTTACACACACGATACAATTCGTCCATTATCTTTTTATGAAGGAACTAAAAAAGTAGATTTAGGATTTGTAGGATCATGTATGGTTCATAAAGGCGATATGCAAATTTTAGCTCAAATGTTAAAAAATATTGAAGCGCAACAAGGTAAGGTTGAGTTTAAGGCTCCATTAGTAGTTGCTCCACCAACCTATAATATTGTAGACGAATTAAAAGAAGAAGGAGATTGGGAAGTATTGCAAAAATATTCAGGGTTTGAATTTGATGATGCTGCGCCAAAAGGATTAGCACGTACAAAATATGAAAATATGTTGTACTTAGAGCGTCCAGGTTGTAACCTTTGTATGGGTAACCAAGAAAAAGCAGAGCCAGGAGATACTGTAATGGCTACTTCTACGCGTTTATTTCAAGGAAGAGTTGTAAAAGATTCTGGAGAGAAAAAAGGAGAGTCCTTATTGTCTTCTACGCCAGTAGTAGTATTATCTACAATTTTAGGAAGAACACCTACTATGGAAGAGTATGAATCTGCCGTTGATGGCATTGTGTTAACGAAGTTTAAACCATCACAAAAACAATTGGTAATGTAATTTTTTTATTGCCCAGGCTATATAATTAAAATTAGTTATTAGAATATATTAATCCCGAGTTGTAAAACTCGGGATTCTTTTTTGTGGCTGTTATTTAATAATCAACCTTGTATTGTTGTATAATTAAATAAACAGGCTGTATTTATCTATTATTTTTGCTAAATTAGTGTTCAAAATAAAAACTAAAAATGATATGGCTTTTGATATAAATATGATTAAAGGAGTTTACAGTAAATTTGAAGAGCGTGTTACAGCAGCTAGAAAATTAACTGGAAAACCTTTAACACTTGCAGAGAAAATTTTATACACGCATCTTTGGGACGGTAAACCAACTACAGCATATTCTCGAGGAAAAGATTATGTAGATTTTGCACCTGATAGAATAGCATGTCAAGATGCTACAGCTCAAATGGCATTATTGCAATTTATGCAAGCCGGTAAAAAACAGGTTGCTGTACCAACAACAGTACATTGTGATCATTTAATTCAAGCAAGAGTAGGCGCATCAGAAGATTTACAATACGCTTTAAACAATTCTAATGAAGTTTTTAATTTTTTAGAGTCAGTATCTAATAAATATGGCATAGGTTTCTGGAAACCGGGTGCAGGAATTATTCATCAAGTAGTTTTAGAGAATTATGCGTTTCCAGGAGGGATGATGATTGGAACAGATTCACATACTGTAAATGCAGGAGGTTTAGGTATGGTTGCTATTGGAGTTGGTGGAGCTGATGCTGTTGATGTAATGGCAGGAATGGCTTGGGAATTAAAATTCCCTAAATTAATTGGTGTTAAATTAACAGGTAAATTATCTGGATGGACAGCGCCAAAAGATGTCATCTTAAAAGTTGCAGGTATCGTTTCTGCAAAAGGAGGAACTGGTGCTATTGTTGAATATTTTGGTGAAGGTGCAAGAAACATGTCATGTACCGGAAAAGGAACAATTTGTAACATGGGAGCTGAAATAGGAGCAACCACATCTACGTTTGGGTATGACGAATCTATGGAACGTTATTTACGTGCTACGGATAGAGATGATGTTGCAGATGCAGCAAACGAGGTGAAAGAACATTTAACAGGTGATGCTGAAGTATATGCAAACCCAGAACAGTATTTTGATCAAGTTATTGAAATTAACTTATCAGAATTAAGCCCGTTGTTAAATGGCCCTTTTACACCAGATTTGTCAACAAAAGTTGGTGGCGATATGACTGCCAAAGCAAATGAAAATGACTGGCCATTACAAGTAGAGTGGGGACTCATAGGCTCTTGTACTAATTCATCTTATGAAGATTTATCACGAGCAGCTTCAATTGCACAACAAGCGCTAGATAAAGGATTAAAAATGAAGTCAGAACTAGGTATAAACCCAGGCTCTGAAAAAGTAAGGTATACAGCAGATCGTGATGGAATTCTTGATGTTTTTGAAAAGTTAGATGCGAAAATATTTACAAATGCTTGCGGACCATGTATTGGACAATGGGCAAGATATAGCGATCCTAAAAATGCACCTAAAAACAGTATAGTTCATTCGTTTAATAGAAACTTTGCTAAGCGTGCAGATGGAAACCCGAACACGCACGCATTTGTTGGATCTCCAGAAATAACAGCTGCCATTGCCATTTCAGGGCGTTTAGATTTTAACCCAATGACAGATAAGCTAATCAACCAAAATGGTGAAGAGGTTATGTTGGATGAACCAACAGGATGGGAGTTGCCTCCAAAAGGGTTTGAGGTAAAAGATGATGGATATTTAGCACCAATGGAAGATGGTAGTGGTGTAAATGTTGTTGTTGCTGATGATTCTGAACGTTTGCAGTTATTAACACCGTTTAAACCTTTAGGAAACGATATTAATGGAGCTAAATTATTAATAAAAGCACATGGGAAATGTACTACAGATCATATTTCTATGGCAGGACCATGGTTGCGTTTCCGTGGGCATTTAGATAATATTTCTAACAATTGTCTAATAGGAGCAGTAAATGCATACAACATGAAGACTAATTTTGTAAAAAATCAGTTAAATGGTGCATATGATGCTGTACCTGCTACGGCAAGAGCATACAAAGCAGCTGGTATTAATACAATTGTTGTAGGAGATCATAATTACGGTGAAGGTTCTTCTAGAGAACACGCTGCAATGGAGCCAAGACATTTAGGTGTTGCTGCAGTTCTTGTAAAGTCGTTTGCTCGTATTCATGAAACTAACTTGAAAAAACAAGGAATGTTAGGGTTAACCTTTGCTAATGAAGCTGATTATGATTTAATTCAGGAAGATGACACATTTAACTTCACAGATTTAAACGCGTTTGCTCCTGGTAAACCATTAACTATTGAAGTTGTTCATGCGGATGGTAGTAAAGACACAATTATAGCTAACCATACGTACAATCAAGGTCAAATTGATTGGTATAATGAAGGGTCTGCATTAAACTTAATTAAAAAGCAAAACGCATAAAATTAAGCTTTAGAATAAAAAAATCCGTTAGAAATTTCTAACGGATTTTTTTATTTATGAATTGTATGTTTTCTTACTTTTTATAAAATAGTTCCAAACAATACTTTTGGTATTATAGTACTCTAGTTTTTTAATTTCAGAAGTTCTCTTTTTCAACATTTTTATCAAATTAGCATAAAAACTAAAATGCGCCTTAATAATGGCAAATGTGTGTAAAGGTTTACCTTCAAAAAGATATTTAACACCTGCAATACCATCTAGGGATAAGCGTATAAAAATCAACTCAAAGCCTTTATTTTTTGGTGTGTTTTTTACTAAATTGAATAAGGAGTTTCTAAAGTTCAAAAAGGTTTTCTTTGAATTTTGCGCGCTTAATGTTGCACCACCTACATGGTACACTGTTGAAGTACCAACATATTTAATTTGCTTTCCTAAATTTTGAATGCGCCAACACAAGTCAATTTCTTCTTGATGTGCAAAGTAATTTTCATCAAATCCGTTTAAATCATGATATGTGTCACTCTTGATAAATAAACATGCGCCAGAAGCCCAAAAAATATTTACGATATCGTTATATTGTCCTAAGTCATCTTCAATAGTATTAAATATACGCCCTCTGCAATATGGATAACCGTATTTGTCAATAAATCCGCCGCCAGCTCCTGCGTATTCAAACCTAGACTTGCCGTTATAATCTAAAATTTTAGGTTGAATTGCAGCAATGTTGTTGTTTGAATTAAATTCAGAAATGATTGGTGTTAACCAGTTTTTAGTAACTTCTATATCAGAATTCAGTAAGCAATAAACATCAGCATCTATATATTGCAACGCATCATTATAACCTTTGGCATAACCGCCATTTTCCTTATTTTTAATGATTGTAATTTCTGGATAATGAGCAGTTACAAATTCAATAGAATTATCTGTAGAGGCGTTATCAGCAATGTAAATAGTTGCCTCTTTAGAATATGCAACAACAGACGGTAAAAACTGCTCTAAGAGCTGTTGTCCGTTCCAGTTTAAGATGACAATTGCTAATTTCATGTGTTTATATTTATTGTTTTTCAATGGTCACATGTAGCTTCCTCATAATCATTGCTCCTTGAATATCGACGATTCGTTATGGAAGTTTCATGTTACGAATATACTATAATTTGTAGTCTCTTTATTCAGAATCTTTTTCGGGAACTGGATCATAACCTGAACCGCCCCAAGGGTGACATTTCCCAATACGTTTTATAGCCAACCAACTTCCTTTGAGTAATCCGTGAACCTGTAAAGCTTCCAAGGAATAACTTGAGCATGTAGGGGAAAATCGACATGCAGCAGGGGTATAAGGTGATATTGCGGATTGATAAAACCGGATTAAAAGTATAAAGGGATATGTCGCGATTTTTTTAAGCATAAACAGAAAAGTCAGCGGTGAAGCTGACTTTTTAATATTAATTTAAAGAAAAGCTTGTGCCTTCTCGTCCGTCTTTTAGTTGTACGCCAATGTTCATTAACTCGTCTCTAATTTGATCTGAAAGCGCATAGTCTTTATTGGCTTTTGCTTCAGCTCTTAACTTGATTAACAACTCTATAGTTCCTGATAATTTATCAGAATTATTTTCAGATTTTGATTCGTTCATCAGGCCGAGTATATCAAAAGTAAAGGCATTTAGAGTTGATGTTAATACCTTTAAGTCGTCTGTGGTAATGGTAGCTTTTTGATCTTTAATTTGATTGATATATTTTACAGCCTCAAACAAATTTGCTATTAAAATGGGCGTATTGAAATCGTCATTCATAGCATCATAACATTTCTGTTGCCATGCTGACACATCAAAAGTTGATGCGTCACTTGTATTGATGTTGTCTAACAAATTGATAGCTTCCATTAATCTGTTGTGTCCTTTCTCTGAAGCTAATAAAGCATCATTAGATAAATCTAAAATGCTTGAATAGTGCGCTTGCATATTGAAAAAACGTGTCACACTTGGTGAAAATGCTTTTGATAAAATGGTATTGTCTCCAGAATAAATTTCTTGTGGTAACAAGTGATTTCCGGTAGATTTCGACATTTTTTTACCATTCAAATTCAGCATGTTTGTGTGCATCCAATAATTTACTGGCGCTTTATGGTTGCATGCTTGAGCTTGAGCAATTTCACATTCATGATGTGGGAATTTTAAATCCATTCCACCACCGTGAATATCAAATTGTTCGCCTAAATATTTTGTGCTCATTACGGTACATTCCAAATGCCAGCCCGGAAATCCTTCAGACCAAGGTGAATTCCAACGTTGAATGTGCTCTGGTTCTGCACGTTTCCAAAGTGCAAAATCTTGTGAATTTTTCTTATCGGATTGTCCGTCTAATGCTCTTGTATTTTCAATAGCATCTTCAATAACTCTCTTCGATAAAATTCCGTAATTGTTTGTTTCGTTATATTTCAAGACATCAAAATAAACTGAGCCATTTGCTACATAAGCCAAGCCATTATCTATAATTTTTTGAATGGCTTCAATTTGTTCTACAATATGTCCTGTTGCGGTTGGTTCCACATTAGGAGGTAGGAAATTGTATCGTCTTAAAATTTCATGAAAATCAACAGTATATTTCTGTACAATTTCCATTGGTTCTAATTTTTCTAAACGAGCTTTAGTAGAAATTTTATCTTCTGCGTCATCATCAGTTAAATGTCCAGCATCCGTAATATTTCTTACATAGCGCACCTTGTAACCTAAATGCAATAAGTAACGGTATATCATGTCAAAACTCATAAAGGTTCTCACGTTACCCAAGTGCACGTTGCTATAAACCGTAGGACCACATACGTACATACCAACAAACCCGTTTGTGATGGGCTTAAAGAGTTCTTTTTTTCCTGTTAAAGAATTTTGAATTTTAATGTGTTGATTGTGATATGTGTTCATGGATTGAAAGTATTATAACTAAAGTTTTGTTGCCCCAAAAAGACTTAAAACTGAGTGTCTAATTTTATATAATCTAAAAATTCTCTACGTACTTTATCGTTTTTAAAAGCGCCACCAAACTCTGAAGTTACTGTACTGCTTTCAATATCTCTAATTCCTCTTGAATTAACGCATAAATGTTTAGCGTCAATCACACAAGCAACGTCATCTGTGCCTAAGGCTTTTTGTAATTCACGAACTACTTGTATTGTTAGGCGCTCCTGAACCTGTGGTCTTTTAGCAAAATAATCAACAATACGATTCATTTTAGAAAGTCCAATAACTTTTCCTTTTGATATATAAGCTACATGGGCTCTACCTACAATAGGTAATAAATGATGCTCACAAGTAGAGTATAGGGTAATGTTTTTTTCAACTAACATTTCACCGTATTTATACTTGTTGTCAAATGTAGAAGGATTTGGCTTGTTGTTTGGGTGTAAGCCTCCAAAAATTTCTTTTACAAACATTTTTGCAACTCTGTTTGGAGTACCACTTAAACTGTCGTCACTTAGGTCTAAACCTAATGTTTGCATAATGCTAGCTACATCTTTCCTAATTGCTTCTATTTTTGATTTGTCATCCAAATCAAATGCATCATTTCGTAATGGTGTATCAAATGAAGTTCCTATATGGTTGTCTCCAATGTCGTCTATTTCTTTCACAGTAATACGTTTCGTTATTTTATTTAATATGTCACTCTTTTTTATTTTGAGTACAGATTAAGACGCCAAAGATACTAAAACTTACAAATTTAATTAAGGGAGTTTGTGTAAATATCGTTTTGACTTAGTATTTGTCTAGACATTTGAATATGTTGGTAAAGTTTTTGAGTTTACAGACTATTTACATTTTATAATGGTAATGTGATTTTTCATTGGTCATACGAGTAACTATAACGATATCAAATGTACAGGTTAAAAAAGGGTATGAGTATTAGTTTATCGTATTTATTTGCCATACGTCAGTATAAATGATTAATTATGCATTGATCAGTATACTAGGTGTTTTATGTTCTTATTAAATTGATTACATTAGGGGCATGTTATGATATATATGAAAAAGTATTTAACTTTCCTTGCATACTTAGTTTTTTTAACGTCTACTGCACAAGATATAGATGTGTTTCAACAATATTATGGGCGGTATAGTTATACAGCAATAGGTAATACTTTAAACCCATCAGAAAATAATATACCACCTTATTTTTGTGAAACTTTAGCCCAATCTTCAGCAGATCTTAGTTTAGCTTCAGGTCAAAATATTATTGCAGCATATATTTATTGGGCAGGCTCAGGTTTTGGTGACACAGAAGTTACTTTAAATGGAACTGATATTAGTGCTGACGCTACATTAACAGTAGATTTTGATGATCCGTTTAGAGGTCTTTTAACCTATTTTTCATGTTATAAAAATATCACTGAACTAATCCAAACTTCTGGTAGTACAAATTACACCTTATCAAATTTAGATATTTCAGATGTTTTGGCTGCTAACCCAGGTTACTGTGATAACAAAACCAATTTTGCAGGCTGGTCAATTCTTGTTGTGTACGAAGACATGACCTTACCATTAAATCAAGTGAGTATTTATCATGGTTTAGAAATTATTAATAGAAACGAACAAGAAATAAATATTGTAATTGAAAACTTAAATGTTTTAGATAATGATGGCGCTAAAATGGGGTTTTTAGCATGGGAAGGTGATAATGCCTTAAATGTTTTAGAGTCACTAGTGTTTAATGGTAACGCCTTAGAGAGTTTGCCGTTAAACCCAGCTACGAATGCGTTTAATGGCACCAATTCATTCGCAAACAGTTCTGCGTCATACAACATGGATTTAGATGTTTATGATATAGAAAATTATATTTCTATTGGAGATGATTCTGCAACAATAAAATTAACAACTGCAGCTGATTTAATTATAATTAATAATATAGTTACCGTATTAAATAGTCAGTTGCCAGATGCTACTGCTCAAGTTGATGATGTTATTGTAGCATGTGATAATAAAGATATACAAGTTAACTACACAATATTTAATGTCAATGCTACGGAATTATTGCCTGCAGGCACACCAATTGCATTTTATGCTGATGATGTATTAGTTGCAACATCACAAACAGAAAACGATATTTTAATTGGCGATAATGAACCCAATACGATAATTATAACATTACCTGAAAACATACCAGATGTTTTTAATTTAATAATTGTTGCGGATGATAATGGTAATGGAAATGGAGTAATACAGGAAACTAACGAGACCAATAATACGGCATCAACTCAAGTAACAATGTTACTCTTGCCTCAAGTATCTAATTTGCCAACTATAGAAGCATGTGATGTTGGTTTTAATACCGCAACATTTAATTTGACAAGTAATGAACATTTACTAACAATAAGCACTAATCAAATTGAATATTATACAACTCATGATGATGCAGTTTTACAAACAAATGCCATAAGTATGCCAACTGCTTATCAAAATAGTGCAGATCCACAAACTATTTATGTTAGAGTTGATAATGCTAGTTGTTATCAAATAACCTCTTTTAATTTGACAACCATAAATTGCCCACCATGGATACCAACAGGGTTTTCCCCTAACGATGATGGTACGAATGATGAATTTGAAATTTCAGGATTGCTTACAATTTTTGAAGATTTTGAATTGAAAATTTACAACCGCTACGGGACTCTAATATATGCAGGTGGTGAAGAATTAGGATTTTGGAATGGAATTTCAAACAAAGGAATTAACAACACAGGAAAACGACTACCAGTAGGGACTTATTATTATGTGCTGCATTTAAACGATCCAAATTTTGAAAAACCACTACTTGGGTGGGTTTATATGAATTATTAAGAACATATCAATTAATGATTTTGTAATTTCGTAGTATAGATTGCAGTTAAAAATTGTAGGAGTACATGAAGTTCAATATAAAATCAGGATTTTCACCAACAGGAGATCAGCCAGAAGCTATAAAACAATTGGTAAAGGGTATTCATCAAGATGATAAATACCAAACATTGTTAGGGGTAACAGGCTCAGGGAAAACATTTACGGTAGCTAATGTTATTAATGATACACAAAAACCAACACTTGTTTTAGCACATAACAAAACTTTAGCAGCACAATTATATTCTGAATTTAAAGAGTTTTTCCCTGAAAACGCCGTTGAGTATTTTGTGTCGTATTATGACTACTACCAACCGGAGGCTTATATTCCTACATCTGGAGTGTATATAGAAAAGGACTTGTCAATAAATGATGAAATTGAAAAATTGCGATTAAGTGCTACGTCATCATTGCTTTCAGGGCGAAGAGATGTTATTGTTGTTGCCTCAGTATCTTGTTTGTACGGTATAGGAAACCCTGTAGAATTTCAAAAAAATGTAATTTCTCTTGAAAAAGATCAAGTGATTTCTAGAACCAAATTATTACATCAATTAGTTCAAAGTCTATATTCAAGAACAGAAGCCGAGTTTACACGAGGTACATTTCGTATTAAAGGTGATACAGTTGATATTTTTCCAGGATATGAGGACAATGCGTTTAGAATTCATTTTTTTGGCGATGAAATAGAAGAAATAGAAGCCTTTGTAGTGCAAACAAATGAGGTATTAGGGAGCTATGATCGTTTAAATATTTATCCAGCAAATATGTTTGTGACTTCACCAGATGTTTTACAGAATGCCATCCATAGTATTCAAGAAGATATGGTGAAACAGGTTGATTATTTTAAGGAAATAGGAAAGCATTTAGAAGCAAAACGTTTAAAAGAACGAACAGAATTTGATTTGGAAATGATTCGTGAATTAGGATACTGTTCTGGAATTGAAAACTATTCTCGTTATTTAGATGGGAGATCACCAGGAACACGTCCATTTTGTTTATTAGATTATTTCCCAGATGATTATTTAATGATTGTAGATGAAAGTCACGTGACTATTTCTCAGGTACATGCCATGTATGGAGGTGACCGAAGTAGAAAAGAAAATTTAGTTGAATACGGGTTTCGTTTACCAGCAGCCATGGATAACAGGCCTCTAAAGTTTGAAGAGTTTGAAGCTATTCAAAATCAAGTTATTTATGTAAGTGCTACACCATCTGACTATGAATTGCAAAAAACAGAAGGTATTTATGTCGAGCAAGTTATTAGACCAACTGGTTTGTTAGATCCAATTATTGAAGTGCGTCCTAGTTTAAATCAAATTGATGATTTAATTGAAGAAATGCAGCAACGCATAGATAAAGATGAGCGTGTTTTGGTAACAACTTTAACCAAACGTATGGCAGAGGAATTGACCAAATATTTAGCAAGAATACAAATTCGTTGTCGTTATATTCACTCAGACGTTGATACTTTAGAACGTGTTGAGATTATGCGAGATTTACGTTTAGGATTATTTGATGTATTGATAGGTGTTAATTTATTACGTGAAGGCTTAGATTTACCAGAGGTCTCATTAGTTGCAATATTAGATGCAGATAAAGAAGGTTTCTTAAGGAGTCATCGCTCATTAACCCAAACTATTGGTAGGGCTGCACGTAATATTAATGGTAAAGCAATTATGTATGCAGATAAAATTACTAAGAGTATGCAAAAAACAATTGATGAAACTTCCTATAGACGAAGCAAGCAAATTGCTTACAATACAAGTAATGGGTTGGTGCCAAAAGCATTAAATAAAAAAATAGTAAATCCGTTAGCTAAAGATGATGTAGATGCATTTTATGAATCCAATATCAAACAAGTAGCAGAAGAGGAGGCGGCTTATATGACAAAACCTGAGTTAGAAAAGAAAATTCGTGAAACTCGTAAAGCTATGGAAAATGCAGCAAAAGACTTAGATTTTATGAAAGCTGCACAATTACGTGATGCTATTAAAGCTTTAGAGGCCAACAGGTGATAAAACAACAACGGTTATTATTCAATAGAATATTTTTTTTTCAATTGTTTATGTCGTGTGTTCAGTCTTGATTTTAAATTATTTTTGTTATCATCTTTTTTTATGAGTACTGATTGGCTTCTGTAAAATGCTTCTCGTCTGTTAGAGGCTCGTAACTCTTCTAGTTTTCGTTTTTTTTCTAAATCATCAATCGCTTTACTCACACGTCTATAACCTATAGCATTAGCGATACTATCATTATAATTTGTGACCTTTAAATTAAATAGGCGTTGTTTTTCAGTACTTAATTGCATTCGTTTAATGCTATCTTTTTTTGAGTTAAATGCAGCATTCTGTTTTATATTTTCAAGCTTTTGATAGGTATAATCATTGCGATTTTTAGTAATAGAAAAAACCCTTGCGTCTTGATTTTCTTGTAAGTTTTTATAGTATTCTTTTTTGAGGTCTTTAATTTCAGAATTATGTTCAGCTTTTATTTCGTTAATTGATTGCCCTTGTAGAGTTATACAGGCAAAGAGACTGGTAGTTAGAATAACGTATTTTTTCATTTTATAACATATAAAGATTAATAAAAAATAAAGTAATTTTAATCTTTTTGGGGTGTTATAAACACAATAGCAGAACTAACTAGTGCTAAGTTACATGAAAGTTATTACTATGAAGTTGTCTCTCAAATATAAGGATTTTTTTCTTTTTTTGAAAGGAATGTATGATGTAATTATGTGGTATGTAGTGGTTTAGTAAAAATGATATGTTTAAAAGAGATGCTTTTAATAATTAGTTTTTAAAAAGGCTTAGTCATTAAAGTCAATAACATCTTTATTGCTTTTCTTCTCTTTATTACCACTTCCATCTTTCTTTTTCTTCTTTCTGTTTTTACCGCCAGCATTATCTTTACGTTCTTTTTCATCTTCTGCACTATTGTTGTTCTCAGGATCCTTATGAAAATCCATTCGATATGAGAACCCAACATTTAAGCCAAATACAGAAGGTGTATTTTTAGTATTTAAAGTTAGTCCGGCATCTAATTGAATGTCTTTAGATAACAAGTAGGCGCCTCCAAATCTGAATAGAGAGTCTGAGTATATGTCATTAATAATGCCTTGGTGTTCACCAAACACGGCAGCTTTTTCACTTAAAGCATGTGTTAGTGTTAGAATGTAAGAGTAAATAGGGTAGTCAGTCATAAACACTCGATCTCCAATAAAGTTCATTGTAAACACCCAGCCACCAGACCAGTTGTTTTGAGTGATTAACATAATTTTTGGTGATAGCGTAGGTTCTTCTAAATTGTTGAAGTTAAAATTACTACCATACACAAATGGTGTGTTTGTAATATTAAAATTCATTCCAGCATATACTGCAACAGATGGGATTAATGTTTTCCATTGAAATTTATGATTCGCATGCCAGCTGTATAAGTTAGGTTTTTCCTCACCCTCACCTTCTTTCTTTTTATATGGATCAAAAAACAAGTATTTTGCTCCAATAGTATTCATTCTAAAATTACCGACAGACTCTGATGTTCCTAAAAAATTATCAGTGACTTTTCCGGCTTGAAAACTACCACTCAAATTCACTTCTAAGGCTTCCTTCCAAATACCATATCTAAATTCATATTCTAAGCCTGCGCCACCAAATTCAGCATCTTGTAATTCATGATTGTTTTTAGTGTAAATAAAACCACCTTCAGCTTGTATAACATTAATTCCTACAGCGTAAGCTCCTGATGAAGCTCCAGGTCTGTTGGAGTTTATTGTTTCTGTATATTGGGCGTAAGTGCTTAAGCTGGTAAAACAGAATGCTGAAAATAAAACTCTAAATAATGTCATGCTTGAATATTTTTCTTCTAATTGTGGATATAAAAATACATTTTCTTTTAAAATATCAGCCTTCACAAGTTAAAAAAATGTTATCAACTTTGTGCATCGTTAATTTTATGTAGCTTTGTAGTAATAACGCCTTGTGTAATACCAATTCTAGAGTAAAAGATTAAGAATATGATATATCAATTATTAAGAACGATTGTAATAATTATGGCTGTGTATTACATTGGAAAATTCTTAATGAGAATTTTTGCCCCAATGTTAATGAAATACGCTGCAGGAAAAATGGAACAGAAAGTAAAAGAACAATTCCAACACCATCAAGAAACTCAGCAACAGCAACCAAAAGAACCAGTGCATAAAAGAAGTTCAACAAAAAAAGTTGGTGACTACATTGATTTTGAAGAAATTGATTAGATTTATCACATGAATTTATCGCTTAAAAAAGTACTACCGCATATAGCAGCTGTTTTATTATTTATAATTGCAGCTGTTCTTTATTTCTCTCCTATCCTACAAGGGAAACAAATTAAACAATCAGACATTGCTCAGTATATTGGGATGTCTAAACAACAAAAAGACTTTCAAAAAACTGAAGGACAAGAAACATATTGGACAGACGCTGCTTTTGGAGGAATGCCTACCTATCAACTTGGGGCGAAATATCCTCATAATTATATTAAGAAGTTAGACAGCTTACTGCGTTTTTTACCGAGACCAGCAGATTATGTGTTCTTGTATTTTGCATGCTTTTATGTGTTATTATTAGTTTTAAAAGTCGATTGGCGTTATGCATTATTAGGAAGTTTTGCTTTTGGTTTTTCAACCTATTATATCATTATACTTGGTGTTGGTCATAATGCAAAAGCACACGCTATTGCCTATATGCCTTTAGTGTTATCAGGCATATTCTTAGTGTTTAGAAAGAAATACGTACTAGGCTTTGTAATCATGGCTTTGGCTATGGGGTTAGAACTCAGTGCCAATCACTTTCAAATGACATACTATTTACTGTTATTAGTTATAGTTATTGGTTTAGTGTATTTAGTAGACGCTTTTAAAAAGAAAGAATTAAAACATTATTTCACATCTATTGCGATACTTGCAGTAGCAGTTATTTTTTCTTTAGGGTTAAACGCTACTAACCTTATGGCAACTTCAGAATATGCTAAAGAAAGCACACGAAGTAAAAGTGAGTTAACGATAAACCCAGATGGTTCAAAAAAAATAGGAACAGGCGGATTGAGTAAAGCGTATATTACTGAATACAGCTATGGAATTTCTGAGAGTTTAAATTTATTTGTGCCTCGTTTATTTGGTGGTTCTAATAATGAGCCAATTGCTAAAGATTCTGATGCAGTTAAAAAAATGCAGCGACTATTTGGTATTTCAAGCGCAGAAGCGCAACAATTTACTGGGCAGTTAATGTATTGGTCCGATCAGAGTTATGTTGCCGCACCAGCTTATTTAGGTGCAGTAGTGGTGTTTCTATTTGTTTTAGGGCTATTTTTAGTAAAAGGACGTTTAAAAAAATGGGTAGTAATAGGCGGTGTGCTAGTATTACTACTGTCGTGGGGTAAAAACTTCAGCGTATTAACTGATTTGTTTATTGATTATATGCCTTTATATAACAAGTTTAGAGCAGTAAGTTCTATTCAAGTTATTATAGAGTTGGTTGTGCCAATTTTAGCAATTTTCGGCCTATATCGTTTTCTAAATAATTATGAACAAAAAGAAGATAAACTTAAAGCTTTAAAATATACACTAGGGATTACTGGTGGTCTAGCCATTGCTTTTTATTTTTTAAAAGGCTCGCTATTTGACTTTGTAAGTAATAGAGATGGAATGCTTCTTGAAAATTATGGCCCCGATTTCTTAAAGATGATTAAAGGTGAACGTGAAGCATTATTTACGAAAGATGTATTGCGTTCTTTTGCATTTGTAATGCTTACTGCTACAGCTTTATGGATGTATTTAAAAGATAAATTCAAAGAAAATGTAGTGCTTGTTGTTATTGGGTGTTTGATTATATTTGATTTAGTAGGTGTAGATAAACGTTATGTAAACTCTGAAGACTTTGTAACTGCAACACAAGTTAACACACCATTTCAAATGACGTCTGCTGACGCTCAAATACTAGAAGACACATCACATTACAGAGTATTAGATTTTAGTAATAACCCATTTAATACGGCAAGAACATCTTATTTTCACAACGCATTTGGAGGTTATCATGCAGCAAAACCAAAACGAGCAGAAGATATTTTTGAATTCTATGTAAGTAGAAATAAAATGTCAGTAATTAACATGCTGAACTTGAAATATATTATTCAAGAGAAAAAAGGCAGGTTATCTGTAATGAATAACCCGTATGCTAATGGAAACGCATGGTTTGTTGAAGACTTGAAATCTGTCGCTACGGCAGATGAAGAATTATTAATATTAGATACTTTAAACTTAAAGAAGCAGGCTGTTGTTCTTGAAGGTCGCTCTAATCTGAAATCTACCTATAAATTAGATTCCTTAGCAACTATTAAGCTAATCTCATATAAACCAAATCATTTGGTATATGAAGCGTCTAATACTAATGATGGGGTAGCAGTGTTTTCAGAAATATATTATGAAAATGGTTGGAATGCTTATATAGATGGTGTTTTAAAACCACATTTTAAGACAAACTATTTATTAAGAGGATTAGAAATTCCTAAAGGAAAACATACCATTGATTTCAAGTTTGAACCTCAGGTTATAGAAACAGGAAGTACGATTGCTTTAGCGTCATCCGTAGGGTTAGTGTTATTAATTTTCGGAGGATTGTTTTATGAGTTTAAAAAGAAAAAGAGCTAGTCTTTTTTGAACAGTTCACGTATGTCAAATAAAAAAGTACTTATTGTTACTTACTATTGGCCGCCAGCAGGTGGGCCTGGAGTTCAGCGTTGGCTGAAGTTTGTAAAGTACTTACCAGATTTTGATATTGAACCTGTTGTGTATTGCCCAGAGAACCCTAATTACCCGTTGATTGATAACGCTCTAAAGAGTGAAATTTCTGATAGGGTTACAATTATTAAACAACCAATTTTTGAGCCATATAAGTTTGCGTCATTATTTTCAAAAAAGAAAACCCAAGCAATTGCTTCAGGAATTATAGCGACCAAAAAACAATCCGTAGCAGAAAGACTTCTGTTGTACATAAGAGGAAATTATTTTATACCTGATGCGCGTAAATTTTGGGTAAAACCATCTGTAAAATATTTAGGTGCATATATTAAAAAACATCAAATTAATACTATAATTACAACTGGGCCACCGCACAGTGTACATTTAATTGGGGGACAATTAAAAGAACAATTAGGTGTGAATTGGGTTGCTGATTTCCGTGATCCGTGGACAACCATTGGGTATCATAAAAAGATGAAATTGACTACTGCATCAGAAAAAAAACACAAAAATTTAGAAAGAAAAGTACTACAAACAGCAGATGAAATTATAGTAACTAGTTTAACCACAAAAGAAGAATTTCAACGGTTAACCAAACAACCAATTTCAGTTATTACTAATGGTTTTGATGATGTCTCACTTAAAAAAATTGAGTTGGATTCGAAGTTTACAATGGCGCATATAGGATCATTGTTAACCGGGAGAAATCCTGAGGTTTTATGGCAAGTACTTGCAGAGTTGATTCAAGAAAACACTGCGTTTAAAAATGCTTTTGAATTAAAATTAATAGGAGCAGTGAGTGATGATGTGTTGAAATCAATTTATAACAGTGGCTTGAAGGATTTTGTGTCATTGTTAGGTTACATATCTCATAATGATGCACAAATTCAACAACGCCAATCTCAAGTACTGTTATTAGTAGAGATAGACTCTCCAGAAACACGATGCATTATTCCAGGAAAATTATTTGAATACATGCAATCTAACAGACCTATATTAGCATTTGGGCCTGAAAAATCAGATTTTAAAAGTATACTTTCTGAAACAAATACAGGGATGACTTTTAGTTATAATCAAAGAGAAAAAGCAGCAATTAAAACTGCTGTATTGTCTTGTTTTAACGCTTATCAAACTAATGTATTACATGTTAATGGTATTGGTATACAGAAATTTCATAGAAAAAATCTCACCCAACAACTAGCGCTTATTTTAAGGCCTTTACTAAAGCCATAATATACCCTAGGTGAATGCCTTCATGAAAAAGATTAAAATTGATTGCTTCCTCTACCTTGGTTAAGGTGTTACCAGTTGTAGATAAAACATATTCATTGAAATTAATGAACTTTCCATTTTCATAATCATTTTTTGTTTGCCTAACCGTGGTGAAAAGTAATTCATTCAAATCATCAACCTCATTTTGAGTAGCATCTGCTTCAGGTTTTGTTCCCTTCATGTATTTGTTAATTTGAGATTCATTAACAAGCATAGGTAGCCCAGATAACTTATAAACTAATAATTGTTGGGTTACTATAATATGGCCAATATTCCAAAGTATTGAATTGTTATAACCGTTCGGGATTGTATTTAATTCTTTTAGAGTTAAAGTTTCAAGGTACTGTTTTAAAAACCCTCTGGTTTTCTGTTGCACATCAAATGTAAATGTCATATTAATTAATTTTCATGAAATATAATCAATAATTATTTTCCTGCATATAGAATAGATACATTAAATTACGTGTTGTCTATAAAAGCATGGCATTCATCTGTTTATGTGTATTGTTTAATAAAAAAAACTTATATTGTCCTCCCTCAAAAAATTACTATGAAGAATATATTGGTGCTTTTATTGCCATTATTGAGTTTCGGACAAGTTCCTGCCTATTATAATGGTGTTGATTTTAGTCAAACAGGTGATGCTTTAAAGTCACAATTAACAACTTTAATAACCAATACGCATACTACAGAAATATATTATACATCTAGTGCTTTTGATGCCTGGGATGCTTTGAAACAAACTGATTTAGACCCTTCAAATAGTTCTAATGTGTTTTTATTATATGGTTATGATGAAATCCCTTATGATACTGGAGATACTGAAACACGTGATGATAGAGTAAGAGATGAATCGTTATCGTGTCATCAATCAGGATGTACAGGCTTGTGGAATAGAGAACACGTATACCCGAAATCATTAGCAACACCTGCTTTAGAAACGGATGATCCTGGGACAGGTACTGATGCTCATAATTTACGTGCCTGTGACGGGCAAATGAATAGTTCACGAAATAACAGACCTTATGAAGATGGTTCTGGAACAGCTGGTATTACTCCAACTACAGGTAATTGGTATCCGGGTGATGAATGGCGCGGTGATGTAGCAAGAATGATTATGTATATGTATGTACGCTATCCTAGCCAATGCGCAGCTACTGCTGTTGGTGTGGGGAGTGCATCATATTCTGATTTTAATGATATGCCAAATGTGTTTTTAGAATGGAACGAAGAAGACCCAGTTTCGCAATATGAAATGAATAGAAATGACATATTGGAAGGGGTACAAGGTAATAGGAACCCATTTATTGATAATCCATATTTAGCTACTCAAATTTGGAATGGACCAGCCGCACAAGATAATTGGAACCTGTTAGCGACTAATGATTATGCGCAATTGGAGGCATTAAAATTATACCCAACAATAACATCAGGTATTGTACATATTAATAACTTATCAAGTATTAATTATACATACACAGTTGTTAATAGTTTAGGACAACAACTAATTACAGGTGGTGCGGCTAAAAGTGTAGATTTATCAGGTTTTGAAAAAGGATTTTATTTTATAAACCTTCAGTTACAGGCTTCACAGAAAACATTTAAAGTTATTTTGCACTAAAATATGTATCATAAAAAAGCTCCAAATGCATTGCATTTGGAGCTTTTTTGATTAACTGATGTATTTATCGTTTGTTCTTGTTTTTTTTCTTTTTTGATGACTTTCCTCTATAGTACATATTGTTGTTCCAACCGTTGTGATTGTTGTGTGCATGCCCGTGTCCGTTATTATGCCCGTGACCAGAGTTTCCGTAATGATTTGAGTGACAACTATGACTTCCGCAGAAATGACATCCTAGGTTGTGTTTGATATATCCTGAGGTTCTTATAATTCTATAATGTCTGTCGTAATAAATATACAATCCACCAATATTTGATATTAAATCATGTCTGTAGTTCATGTAAACAGATCCGATTCTTTTAATTCGATCAAAAGCATCATAATTTATAAAAACATTTCCTACACGTCTAACTCTACCCATATGGTCATGTTCTATATTTACCCCGTAATTTGTAGGGTGGTAGTCTGCTGGAGCACCATATGAAATATTAATTGAAACATTTCTTCTAGGTGCTGTTCTGTATTGAGGATGTGTGTTAAAATCAAATTCACCGTTAGGAAACACATAAAACTCTATACCACGTTCAACAAACTTAAAAGGTTCCATATATCCATAACGTGATGTTTCTTTAAGGGATGTTAATTTGTTTTCATTTATTTCGTTTGCATTTGAAATACCAAATACACCAAATAAAAAGACTAGTAATAGTATATTCTTTTTCATAACATATAGTTTTAGGATAGGCCTACTCATTTATAGCTTTTCGGCTTTCGCTATTACTAATAGAAATTCAAAGAGTGTGCCAAAACTAAATACTGATGTTTGTCAACTCGGTTGTTATGGTTTTTTGTGTTTTCTTATTTGCTTGGTATACAGGGGGGTGATACTGTTCTGGCTCTGTGTTGAGAATGTTATATTTTACTTTTTAAATACTTTGATGTAATTGATTTTCTACTTTTTACGAGCTCTTCGGGTGTTCCTGAAAATAATAATTCTCCTCCAAAATCTCCCCCTTCAGGACCTAAATCAATGATGTGATCAGCACATTTAATTAGTTCTAAATTATGTTCAATAACAATAATTGAATGTCCTTTTTCTATTAATGCATTAAAAGAGGTTAGTAGTTTTTGAATGTCATGAAAATGTAAGCCAGTTGTAGGTTCGTCAAAAATAAATAACACTTTATCTTTGCTTTTTCCTTTTACTAAAAAGGAGGCTAATTTTATACGTTGTGCCTCGCCACCAGAAAGAGTAGAAGAGGACTGTCCTAACTGCACGTAACCTAGTCCCACGTCTTGTAAAGGTTGAAGTTTATTTACAATTTTTTGCTGCTCATTAGCCATAAAAAAAGCTAAGGCGTTATCTATGGTCATTGTTAACACATCATGTATAGACTTGCCATCAAATGTAGCTTCAAGGACTTCTTTTTTAAACCGTTTTCCTTTACATGTGTCGCACTCCAAATGCACATCGGCCATAAATTGCATTTCAATGGTGACCTCACCTTCACCTTTACAAACTTCACAGCGTCCGCCATCTACATTAAACGAAAAGTGTTTAGGTTGGTAATTTCTTATGCGAGATACTTTCTGTTCAGCAAACAGACTTCTAATGTCATCATAAGCCTTAATGTAAGTCACAGGATTTGATCTTGATGAACGTCCAATAGGGTTTTGATCAACAAATTCAATGTGTTTGATGTGTTTGTAGCTTCCGGAAATTGCTGTAAACTCTCCTGGCTTCATACCATAACCTCCTAACTCTTTGTGTAAAGCAGGGTATAATATTGATTTTACAAGCGTACTTTTTCCGCTTCCAGATACACCGGTTACAACTGTTAATACATCTAAAGGAAAGGTGATGTCAATGTTTTTTAAATTGTTTTCGCGTGCTCCTGTAATGGTTACTTGGTGTTTAGATGTGCGTCTTTTTTTAGGCACTTCAATTTTTAAGGATTCATTTAAATATTGGGCTGTTAATGACTTTGATTGCAACAGTTGTTTATAGTTTCCAGTGGCAACAACTTCACCACCAAAAGTCCCTGCTTCGGGGCCTATATCAATAATTTGATCAGAAGCCTTCATAATATCTTCATCGTGCTCAACAACAATAACTGTATTGCCTAAATCACGTAATGATTTTAAAACATTAATTAGTTTTTCCGAATCTTTAGGGTGTAAACCAATACTTGGTTCGTCTAAAATATACATGGAGCCAACCAAGCTACTCCCTAAGGATGTGGCTAAATTTATGCGTTGACTCTCACCACCAGAGAGTGAATTGGACTTTCTGTTTAGGGTTAAATATTCCAAACCAACGTTAGATAAAAAACCTAAGCGGTTATTTATTTCCTTCAGTAATCTGCTTGCTATTTGTGTGTCATAAGCGTCTAGTTCTAAGTTGTTAAAAAAACTGATTAAGTCTTTAATCGATTTTTCAACCAAATCAGAAATAGATGTGTTTTGAATTTTAATATAACTTGCCTCCGCACGCAATCGTTTTCCTTTACAGGTATCACATTTTGTTTTTCCACGGTAACGTGATAAGAGTACTCTGTTTTGAATTTTATAACTTTTTTCTTCAAGCTCCTTGAAGAACTCTGTTAATCCTGTAAAATAGTTATTCCCTGTCCAGAGTAATTCTTTTTGAGCTTCTGTGAGCTCAAAAAAAGGTTTGTGTATTGGAAAGTCAAATTTATAGGCGTTGTTTACCAACTGATCTCTATACCAACTTAAAGTTTCTCCTCGCCATGAAAAAATAGCATTTTCAAAAATTGATAACGATGAGTCAGGTACTACTAAATTTCTGTCAAGTCCAATAACATCACCATAACCCTCACAAGTAGGACAGGCACCATATGGGTTATTAAAACTAAACAGATGTGTGTTGGGTTCTAAAAACGTCATGCCGTCTAATTCAAATGTATTGCTAAAAACGGTTGTGGTATTTGTGGTTAAATTTTCAATACTACATGTACCTTTGCCTTCATAAAAAGCAACTTGAATAGCATCTGCTAAACGGTTGTAAAAGTCCTCATCATCTTGATTGATTATGATTCTATCAACTACAAGTTCTAAAGTTTTTATAGTGTCATCATCTTTAAAGTCATCAATTCTAATGACATTATTGTCAACTTTTATTCTTGAAAACCCTTGTTTTTGTAGGATGGTTACTTTTTGTAATAATGACCTTGATTCTTCAGCTGTTACTGGTGCTAAAAGCAATAATTTATCTCTATTGTCTAGTGTTTTTAAATAGTTAACAGCATCAGAAACGGTATCTTTTTTTACTCTATTTCCAGAAATAGGAGAGTATGTTTTCCCTATTCTAGCGTATAGTAATTTTAAATAGTCATAAATTTCTGTACTTGTACCAACAGTACTTCTTGGGTTTGTAGAATTTACTTTTTGCTCAATTGCAATTGCAGGAGCAATACCTTTTATGAAATCAACTTTTGGCTTGTTTAAACGCCCTAAAAATTGACGTGCATAAGACGATAAACTTTCTACATAACGGCGTTGCCCTTCGGCATATAGGGTGTCAAAGGCTAAAGATGATTTTCCAGAACCACTTAAACCAGTAATGACAACCAGTTTGTTTCTTGGAATAACCACATCAATATTTTTAAGGTTATGCAGTTTAGCACCTTTAATAATGATGTTCTCTTTTGGGTTAATTGTAGATAAATCAAGTTTTGACATACACCTTAATAGATAGTTTGATACAATCTTGCGAATTTAAGGAAAATTATAGTAGTTAATACTTGAAGTGTTTATTTAATATCTTTGGTGTGTAGTATTAGTAAATTGAATATAAAAAAGTGTTAAAATTTTAATTAGCACTTTTTTTTTGTTATATTTGAATTTACAACAAATTAAAAATAGCCTATAGCATAACATTACTTTTAACAAATTACAATTAAAAAAGATAGCCCTAAATATCTTGTGTTTGTTAGTTAACCTATAAAAGTAATGTTTATGAAAGTAACCGCTCCAGATTCAATTTTAGTTAAAGATTATATTCAAGGTAATGAGAAATCATTAGAAGTGCTTGTGCTGCGCCATAAAAGCAGGGTGTACAACTTTATTCACTCTAAGGTTTATGATCGTGATTTAAGTGAGGATATTTTTCAGGATACGTTCATTAAAGTTATTAAAACACTAAAAAAAGGAAATTATAATGAAGAAGGGAAATTCTTGCCATGGATTATGCGTATAGCACACAATTTAGTGATTGATCATTTTAGAAAAAGTAATAGAATGCCAAAATATGAGTCAAAAGATAAAGAGTTTGATATTTTCTCTTTATTAAGTGATTCTGATAGAAATGCAGAAAGCCAGTTAATTACTGACCAAATTTCTAATGATGTCAGGAAACTGGTTGAAGAGCTGCCTAATGATCAAAAAGAGGTTGTTGTTATGCGATTATATAGAGATATGAGTTTTAAAGAAATAGCTGAAAATACCAATGTAAGTATTAATACTGCTCTAGGTAGAATGCGTTATGCAATTATAAATTTAAGGCGCTTAGTAAATGAGCATAATATTATTTTAACTCAGTAGATACTAAAGTCTTTTTTTGAGCGTTAATAAGGTATAATCAAACAATTTATATATGCCAAAACTTTACGCTCAAGGTTCAAAAAAAATGAACATATTACACCCCAAAAAAGAAACGATTAATTTTATATTAAATTACTCTAAAGCGATGCGCGTTATACGAGTAGGAAATGTACAAGTAGAAGTGCATCAGAATTAGCATGCTTTAGTCCATTTTTTTTTGGAAATAAACAACCAGCAACAATTTTAAGTGTTATTAAACAGATGTTGGTTGTTTATTAGTTTTTAGCTTATTTCTTGTAATAGGCGTCTAATACACTTTTACGTCCAATCGTTTTTGTGATAATATCTTTTTCTAAATTCCAACCTCTTGCTGGGGAATATTCTCTGCCGTACCATATAATTTGTAAGTGCAAATCATTCCATAGTTCTTCAGGGAATAAGCGTTTAGCGTCCTTTTCTGTTTGTACTACATTTTTACCGTTAGTTAAATTCCATCGGTACATTAGCCTGTGAATATGTGTGTCAACCGGAAATGCAGGAATACCAAAAGCTTGAGATAATACTACCGCTGCAGTTTTGTGTCCAACAGCAGGCAACTCTTCTAAAGCTTCATAAGTTTTTGGAACTTCACCATTATGTTTGTCAATTAAAATATGTGATAAACCATGTATGCCTTTAGATTTCATAGGTGATAAGCCTACAGGTTTAATAATTTCTCTAATCTCTTCAACGGATAACTTAATCATGTCATACGGATTATCAGCTTTTGCAAATAATAACGGCGTGATTTTGTTTACACGAACATCTGTACTTTGTGCAGATAGTAATACGGCTATTAAAAGTGTGTAAGGATCTTTATGGTCTAAAGGGATAGGAATTTCCGGATATGTATCCGCTAATGTTTTTATTACGAAATTTACTTTTTCTTGCTTAGTCATAGTTGTATCTTTACGAATGTAAAAATAGAAAAATTAAAACGATGAATACATTAAAAGTAGGAGATAAAGCGCCAAATTTTGAAGCTTTAGACAACGCGGGAAATACTATAAAGTTATCTGATTATGCCGGAAAGAAATTAGTAGTTTTCTTTTACCCAAAAGCAAGTACGCCTGGTTGTACAATGCAAGCATGTAATTTAAGAGATAATTACCAATCTTTTTTAGCAAAAGGGTATGATGTGCTTGGGGTAAGCGCAGATTCTGCAAAACGCCAGCAAAATTTCATTGATAAAAAAGAATTGCCATTCCCGTTATTAGCTGATGAGACTAAAGATGTAATTAATGCCTTTGGCGTTTGGGGAGAAAAGAAATTTATGGGACGTGTTTATGATGGTATCCACAGAATTACCTTTATCATTGATGAAAAGGGAGTTATTATTGATGTTATTGATAAAGTAAAAACCAAAGCTCATACGGCTCAGATTTTAGGCGAATAAGTATTACTTTCTCGGATGAAATTGCTCAATGACGTTTGCTAAATGTGTTCTGTCCACATGCATGTAGATTTCTGTAGTTGTTATACTTTCATGACCTAACATCAATTGAATGGCGCTTAAATCGGCGCCGTTTTCTAGTAAGTGTGTGGCAAAAGAGTGGCGAAACGTATGCGGACTGATGTTTTTGTTCAGTCCAATTTTTTCTGCTAAACGTTTTACAATGGTAAAAATCATAGCGCGTGTGAGTTGTTTTCCGCGTCTGTTTAAAAACAAGGTGTCTTCAAAACTTGGTTGAATGTTTAAATGAATACGGACTTCTGTTCTGTAGATGTTAATGTATTTTTGAGTTAAAGGTCCGATAGGTACAAAACGTTCTTTGTTTCCTTTACCAGTGACTTTTATAAAACCTTCTTCAAAAAATAAATCGGATAATTTAAGTGCAGTTAGTTCTGATACACGTAAGCCACAACCATAGAGCGTTTCAATAATTGCACGATTGCGTTCGCCTTCGGGTTTGCTTAAATCTACGGCACCAGAGATGTTATCAATATCTTCAATGGATAAAGTATCTGGTAATTTTCGCCCGATTTTTGGCGATTCGATTAATTCTAACGGATTATCTGCTCTATAATCTTCAAAAACTAAATAGTTAAAAAAACTTTTGAGCCCAGATATAATACGTGATTGTGAACGTTCATTCACAACTTTTGCAACCTCATAAATAAATTCTTTTAATCTTGATGACGAAATAGTAATAGGGGAGTCCGTACAGTTATGTGCATCTAAAAACCGAATAAGTTTTACTACATCTAACTCATAACTTTTAATAGAGTTTTCTGATAAACCTCTTTCAAGTTTTAGATAATGTTTATAATCTGCTAAGGCATTTTTCCATTTCATAAGGGCTTAAAAATACAAAACCTCAAGTAGTTCTTGAGGTTTTTATAACTATTTTATAAGTGATTTTAGAACTTTAATCCCATTCTTAAATTAAAAATTCGTGGTGTTAAGTAGTTTGGTACTGCATATTGACTTTTTGTGTATACATCCCTTACCCAAGTATTGGTAATTGAGTTTTGTACATCAAACATGTTGAAGATTTCAAACCCAATTTGAAATTCTTTTAAATGATGAAATAAATGTCCTTTCTCAAACTTTTTACTATCATCAACAATCACATAAGAAAAACCTACATCAGCACGTTTATAAGCTCTTAATCTGTTCTGATATTGGTACTTGTCAGCATAACTTGGAGATCCTCCAGGTACACCAGTATTATATACTAAATTCAGGTATACTTTTACATTTGGTAAGTTTGGCATATAATCTTGAAATAAGGCACCAAATTTTAATCGCTGATCTGTTGGTCTTGAAATATAACCTCTATTATTAATGTTTTCTTCAGTTTTTAAATATCCAAAACTAAACCATGATTCAGTTCCGGGTACAAACTCTCCATTCAGTCTTAAATCTAAACCAGTAGCATAAGCTTTTGCAGAATTATCAGCGGCATATCTGATTCTTACGTTATCAACAGTATACGGATTCACATTTGATAAACTCTTATAATAAATATCTGAGGATAATTTAAATGGTCTATCCCATAGTTTAAACTTGTAATCTCCACCAATTATTGCATGAATTGACTGTTGTGCTTTTACTTTCGGGTTAACCGCTCCTTCAGAGTCTCTTAATTCTCTGTAAAAAGGGGGTTGATGGTATAGTCCGGTAGCAACTCTTAAACTGATGTCTTTTTTCCAATCTGGTTTAATGGAGAATTGTGCTCTTGGGCTAAAAACTGTTTGTGTGTGTGTGTTAAAACCATCTCCAGAAACGGTCCAGTTATGAACTCTAACCCCAACATTATAAAATATGTCATGAGAACCAATCGTACTTTCGCCATTGTATTGTGTAAATCCAGACAACCTATTTATAGTCACATCATTTTTGGCATGAATAGCTTGAAATGGTTTGAGTATTCCTGCGTACGGTGTGTAAGGTTGTGAGTTACTAATTTCATCTAAAGGGCGAACAGAAAAACCTGCAGAGTCAATAACCTCCCATTCTACAATTTTATCTCTAATATTCTCGTAGTTATATTTAACTCCCCAACTAATTTGATGTCTATCTTTTTTATAAATTCCTTTATGTTCAAAACTTAAAATCAAGGCGTCTAAGTCGTTTCTGGCGTGATTTAATTGTGAGCCAATTCCTTCAGTAAATTCTACTTCTCCAAAATCTTCATCACCAATATTGCTGTTTACTTCTCCTAAAGCATAATTGGCCATTATATCAAAATATTCTTCTTCAATGGTGTGGTACGCTGAACCGATAAGTTTTAATGTTAAATTATCATTAGCTTTATAATTTGTTTTTATAGCTCCAAAATAAGAGTTGTATTGGTCTTTTTCTTGCCCATCATACTTTACTAACAATGCGATTGGGTTTGATAAAGTTCCAAAGTTGGTTTGACGTGTTTGTGGCTCATAATTGTATTTATTGATTGCCATGTTTCCTAAGAAATTAACATCAAATTTATCGGATACTTTATAGGTTAAAAAGGTTTGTACATCTGCGAATTTTGGGTCGTAATTGGTTTCAGTTTCTTTTGCACGTACAAATAGGCTATTATCACGGTATCTCACTCCTAAAACCCCAGATAGTTTGTTGTTTTTTGAAACACCTTCTATGCTTACACTTCCTCCAAGTAAACTTGCGTCAACACTTGCGCCAAATTTCCGTGGGGTTTTATATGTTATATCCAGTACAGAGGAAAGTTTGTCACCATATTTGGCTTGAAATCCACCGGCAGAAAAATCAACATTACGTACTAAGTCACTATTTACAAAGCTTAGGCCTTCTTGTTGTCCAGAGCGTACTAAAAATGGTCTGTATACTTCAATTTCATTAACATATACTAGGTTTTCATCAAAATTTCCACCTCTAACATTGTATTGAGAGCTCAATTCATTATTACCACTAACGCCAGCAAGTGTTTTTAGTATATTTTCTACACCTGCATTTCCACCGGGTATTTTTCGTAACATTTTTGGAGCGATTGTAATTATTCCCTCAATTCGTTTGCGTTTGTTCCCGGTAATAATGATTGTTCCTAGTTGCTCTTCATTACTTTTTAATACGGGGTTAAATTCAAAAACTTCTCCTTTTTTTAAATTAAAAGTCTGCACAACTTTTTTAAAACTAATGTGCGAAAATGTTAAGGTTACATCTTGTTCAGCAGGAATTTGAATACTGTAGTCACCATCTTTAGAGGTTTTTACACCAGTAGTGTTATAGGTTATGGTTACATTCTCAATAGGCAAATTCATGCCATCTAAAATAACACCGTTAACCGTCGCATTTTGAGCAAATGAAATAGATATTGTAAATACTAGAGCTATGCTAAAAAGCGTCTTAAGTTTTAGGTACATTATTTAGTTTTTTCTGAAAAAAGTCATTTCAAAAATACTATTATTTCCAACATTATCGATAACTATTAGCTTGAATTTGTTTTCGCCAGAAATATGGACATTATCTGAGAATTTGTAACTCAACAAATCCTTTTTGGCATCGTACTCCATCAAGGCCCATTTTCCGTTTATTGTTGCTCTGTACTTATCTACACCAGATAAATCATCAGTTATTTTCATTTGAAGGGTGTTGGCTTTTGTCATCCATTTGCCATTTTGAGTGTTTATAGGGGTTATAGTTGGGTTTTCATTATCTGTGGTTAAAGTGAATTTTCCGAAGTATTTGGTTTTCCCAATAATTTTTCCGTCTTTTTTATAAGTATTAATGTAAAAATATGGTTTGTTGTTATAGCCCAAACCACTGATGTAAATTTTACTTAAATCGTCAGCTGAAAACTTATGAGCATTAAACTTTAAGCTTATATTTTTGTGTAATGCTATATTAGGATCTCCAAGAGTTATTGTATCGCCATTTGTTTCAAAAATTAATGGTGTATTGTCATACAGTGCGTTTTTAGGAATATAAACTTGTTTTTCATCATTTTCTAAAGTGATGCCTTTATCTGCATACACATAATATGGCGATTCAATTTGGTCTTTAAAATGTGTGATTTTTTTCTTTTCTCCTATAATAGGTATTGTAACGGTACGTTTATTATTGTTGAAATCAGAGATGATAATTTTGTAGTTAATTTGCTCGCCCTCTTTAATAATGATTTGACCGTAGTTTTCAACATTTTTTATGATGCTTAGCGGGTTTCGTTCACTTTTAAATAGTTTTTGTATTCGTGATTTCTTTTCCTTAAAGTACTTATAATCTATTAATTGATTGAGATGTCTACTTTCCTTAAAAGAAAACTTTTTAAAGTCTAATTCGTAATTTAGTGTACCGTTTATGTAGGTTTTTACATTATATACCCCGTTTTTATTATGAGCCAAATCTTGTTTGTCATAGGTGTTGATTCCGAAAGATATAACGCCAGAGGCGTAAACAGTTTCGGCTAAATAATTGCCATCGTCGCCCTTAGTGAGTTTTATTTTCACTCTATTGTTATGATTGTTTACCTGAGATGAATCTGTTAAACTATAGCCATAGACTCCATTTACCGTTGGTTTTCTAGAATCTTTTACTGCAAAACCAAAAAGCATGGGGTTCATAGGGTGTTGTCTGCTATCTCTAATTTCATAATGTAAATGCGGGCCGCCAGACCCTCCTGTGTTTCCAGAAAGTGCAATCAGTTGCCCTTTATTAATAGGTAGTGAATCAGCAGAAGGGAAGAGTTCAATAGCAAATTTTTCTTTCTGGTATTGACGTTTTTTCACATAGGCTTCAATTTCAGGGGCGAATTCTTTTAAATGTCCATAAACGGTGGTGTAACCATTAGGGTGTTGGATATAAAGAGCTTTTCCATACCCCCAAGGTGAAACTTTTATTCTGCTAATATACCCTTCTGCTGTAGCTAAAACATTTAATCCTTCGCGTTGCTGCGTTTTAATATCTAGTCCGCCGTGAAAATGGTTTGAGCGTAATTCAGCAAATGTTCCTGATAAAATTGTTCCAATTTCTAAAGGGTTTCCAAAGTAGTCATTAGGGTAATTTTCTTGTGCACATAGAGGTGATGTTAGCAAAAAAAATACGGTACTGTACAGAATGTTTCTCATCTATATAATGGTTTTAACAAAATTATTTTATGAAGGGGGTTATTAAAAATAATTGGAGTTATAAAGTTAAATTTATTTTTAAAAATATTACAAAATCTACGCCAAAAATAACGTCGAATTAATACTTAGAAAAAAATAGGGATATTATAGTAATATTAATTTTGAAATGTTAACTTTGTGTTTAACACATAAGAACTGGTTGGTTGAATGAGTGAATTATTAAAACTTGTTGATTCTTTAGAAGTTAAGTTACAAAAAGTTGTGTCGCGTTTAGATGAAAAAGAACAAATAAACAAGCAACTTTTAGCAGAATTAGCTTTAAAAGAAGAAAATATCAAACAGCAAAATATTGTTTTAGCTAATTGGCAAGACAAGTATGAAGCACTTAAGTTAACAAGTTCTATGTTGGGTAGTGAAGATTATAAAAGGGAAACCAAGCTTAAAATAAATACTTTGATTAGAGAAATTGATCATTGTATAACACAGCTTTCAAAATAAAAAAATGTCTGAAAAGCTAAAGATAAAAATCTCTATAGCAGATAGAGTTTATCCATTAACGATTGACCCCAGACAGGAAGAAGGCTTAAGGAAAGCTGCTAAAAGTATAGATAAACTCTTGAAGCAGTTTGAACAAAATTATGCTGTACGAGATAAGCAAGATGTATTGGCCATGTGTGCGTTACAATTTGCGTCAAAAGTAGAGCAAGAGAGTTTGGATATTGATGAAGATAATAGTTTAGTTACTGAGAAGCTTAGTGCGATGCAGGAGCTGCTTGATAAATATATATAATAGTTCTTTAAAATAGCGTAAAATTACTACCCGCATTAGTTATTATTTTTTGATAAACTCAACAAGTTTCAATTAAAAAAAGTGAGTCTTTGTTGTAAAAGCAAGCTGCCTTTGAGCAGATCCTTGACCAACTAGTTAGCTTTAAACCTGTTTATAGGAGTTTATACAAAACTCATACTAATGTGGGTTTTTTTATATAAATAAATGATAGATATGAATGAAATAATTATACCAGTGATAATTGGTATCGTAATTGGGGTAGCAGTAGGTTTTGTGATTGCAAAAATACTTGCTAAAAATAGTGCTTCTAGCGTAATTGCTTCTGCTGAAAAAGAAGCTAGGCTAGTTGTAAAAGAGGCTAAAAAAGAAGGGGAGTCTCTTAAAAAAGATAAATTACTTCAGGCAAAAGAACGCTTTATTGAATTAAAGTCTGAGCATGAAAAAGTAATTCTGTCTAAAGACAAAAAAATAGCTGACGTAGAAAAAAGAATACGCGATAAAGAATCGCAAATTTCTAACGAGTTGTCTAAAGCTAAAAAGGCGAATAAAGAAGTTGAAGAAAAGAAAAAGGATTACGATTATAGAATCGATTTCTTAGAAAAAAAGAATGAAGAAATTGAACGCTTGCACAAAAAGCAGGTTGAACAACTAGAAGTTATATCTGGGTTATCGGCTGAAGAGGCTAAAGAAGAGTTGATAGTTTCTTTAAAAGAAGAAGCAAAAACAGATGCAATGTCTTTTGTACAAGATAGTATAGAAGAAGCGAAAATGACAGCTCAGCAAGAAGCAAAGAAAATTATAATAAATACCATTCAACGTATTGGAACAGAAGAAGCCGTTGAAAACTGTGTGTCGGTATTTAACTTAGAGTCTGATGATGTTAAAGGTAGAATCATTGGTAGAGAAGGACGTAATATTAGAGCAATAGAAGCAGCAACAGGTGTTGAAATTATTGTAGATGATACTCCAGACGCTATTATTTTATCTTGTTTTGATTCTGTAAGAAGAGAAGTAGCACGATTGTCATTACACAAATTAGTGACTGACGGACGAATTCACCCAGCAAGAATTGAAGAAGTTGTTAGAAAAACTCAAAAGCAAATAGAGTCTGAAATAGTTGAGGTAGGTAAGCGTACTGTGATTGATTTAGGAATTCATGGTTTACACCCAGAATTAATAAAAATGGTTGGGCGTATGAAATACCGTTCATCATACGGTCAAAACTTATTACAGCACTCAAGGGAAGTAGCTAAGTTATGTGGTGTTATGGCTTCTGAGTTAGGATTGAATCCTAAATTAGCAAAAAGAGCAGGATTATTACATGATATTGGAAAAGTACCAGAAGAAGAGACGGAATTACCTCACGCAATTTTAGGAATGCAATGGGCTGAAAAGCATGGTGAAAAACCAGATGTTTGTAATGCCATTGGAGCTCACCATGATGAAGTGGAAATGAAATCGTTATTTGCACCAATTGTTCAGGTTTGTGATGCTATATCAGGCGCAAGACCAGGCGCAAGACGTCAAGTGTTAGATTCATACATCCAGCGTTTAAAAGACTTGGAGGAAATTGCATTTGCGTTTACTGGGGTTAAAAAAGCATATGCTATTCAAGCCGGTAGAGAGCTACGTGTTATTGTTGAAAGTGAAAAAGTGTCTGATGAAAAAGCAGCGAACTTATCATTTGAAATTTCACAAAAAATTCAAACAGACATGACGTATCCTGGTCAAGTAAAGGTGACGGTTATTAGGGAAACAAGAGCAGTTAATATTGCTAAGTAAATAGGAGGTTGATACTTCTAACATAAAAAAAAGCCACTCAATTGAGTGGCTTTTTTTTATGTTAGAAAGGTAGGTTAAAACGAATCAGAATATTCTTCATCTTCTTCAAAATCGATTTCCTCTTCAGCTTCATAACCAAAGAGACTTTGCTTTTTAATTATTTCAGAGATACCATCTGGCAGCATATTTTCCCACCCATTTTCATTCTTTTCAATCATTTTTAAAACTTTACGAGAATAAATATTTAAGATGCTTAAATCAGCATTTTTAATATCAATCATTTTACCATTATACTTGAAAAATTTATATAAATCTTTCATTCTAGGGTGTACCTTGATGTTGTCAATGGTCATTAGCTCTTCATCCTCACCCATAAACGGATATACAAAAACTCTAATATCACTTGTAGCTAATTTTCCGAATGCTTCAAGAATACCTCCTGGCAGATCTCTATAGTATTTTTCATCAAATAATTCTATAAGATTTAAAGCTCCCATAGCTAGGCCAAGACGTTTTTTAGTAAACTTATTGAAGTATTGGGCAACTTTGTAGTATTCTTTAAAGTTAGAGATCATTACCGTATGCCCTAAGGAGCATAATAACTCTGCTCTGTCTAAGAAGTCTCGTTCATTAATTTCGTTTAAACCTTCTTTTAAGTTTGATAATGTAATTTCAAAAATAACTTCTGTTTTGTTTTTATCAACCTTATTGTCATTAATAAACATGTCATATGATTTTTTAAACATATCCATATTTACCTTTGTAACTGGTCTAAAACTACCTCTTAAAGCAAGAATGTTCTTCTTGTAAAGTATTTTTCCTGCTAATAAGTTTTTACCATCAGGACTAAACATTACGGCATCTGTCATGCCATGCTTTACCAATTGTAAACTCATTAAGCGGTTGTCAACATTTCTGAATAAGGGTCCAGAAAAGTTAATAGTATCAATTTCTATTTGATCTTTATCTAAATGATCATAGAGGTATGTTAATAATTTTTTAGGGTTATTGTGCTTGTAATAGGCACCATAAATTAGGTTAGTTCCTAGTGCTCCTAACGTATTTTGTTGTAACCTGGCATCATTTTCTTTAAAACGGACGTGTAAGATGATGTCACTAAATTCATCTGTTGCATTAACTTGAAAACGCAAACCTATCCAGCCATGCCCTTTATATTTTTTTGCAAAATCAATTGTAGCAACTGTATTGGCGTAACTAAAAAATAATTTATTAGGGTGTTTATCTCTAGAGATGCGTTCCTCTAATAAATTCATTTCATGGTCTAGCATTTTCTTTAAACGCGCTTCAGTAACATAGCGTTTATCATCTTCAATACCATATATAGCATCACTAAAGTCTTTGTCATAAGCAGACATCGCTTTTGCTATTGTTCCAGACCCTCCACCTGCGCGAAAGAAATTCCTTACCGTTTCTTGGCCAGCACCAATTTCAGCAAAGGTTCCGTAAATGTGTTCATTTAAATTAATACGAAGCGCCTTGTTTTTAAGTGAAGGAGCAGCTTCAAAAGCTTTATCGCCTTTTAGTTTAATGGTCATATTTAATTGAGGTTATTTCTCTTAGTGATACAAAAATAGTAAATAACTAGGCTTAAAGATAAAAATAGTATTGAATTTTGTGGTTTTTTATAAGAAATTTAATTTGTTAGGATATTCATAATTTTATGGTTAGTTTGTAGAGCATATAATTACATTAGAATTAATAATAAAGTTAATGAAAGTTACATTTTTAGGTACAGGTACATCACAAGGTATTCCGGTAATTGGTAGTACACATCCTGTATGTTTGAGTAGTGATAGTAAAGATAAGCGCTTACGATCATCTATTATGATAGAAGTTAATCAAACCGTTTTAGTAATTGATTGTGGTCCGGATTTTAGAGCTCAGATGTTACGTGAAAATCCCAGTCATTTAGATGCAATCCTTTTTACACATGAACATTCAGACCATACTGCAGGTTTAGATGATATTAGACCTTTTTACTTTAAGCAAGAAGGTGATTTTCAGTTGTATGGCCATAAACGTGTTTTTGAATCCTTAAAGCAACGTTTTGAGTATATATTTGAAACTGAAAATAAATACCCAGGAGCGCCAACCGTGGCTTTAAATACTATAGAGAATAATAACAACTTTACAATTGGAACAGTAACGATTACTCCAATAAATGTGTGTCATGGTAGTTTACAAGTTTTCGGATTTCGCATTCAAGACTTCGTCTATTTAACTGATGTTAAAACGATTGCTGAAGCAGAAATGGACAAGTTAAAAAACACAAAGGTTTTGGTTGTGAATGCTTTAAGAGTACGTGAGCACCACTCGCATTTTACCTTAGCTGAAGCCTTAAAATTAATAGAAAAAGTGAAGCCAGAAAAAGCGTATTTAACACATATAAGCCATGAGTTAGGTTTTTATGAAGAAGTACAAAAAACTCTTCCAAAAAATGTATTTTTGGCTTATGATACGCTAAACTTAAATCTTTAAAATAATATCATCTTATGAAAAAGCAATTGTTTTTATACCTATTTCTATTAACTGCCTTAATGCTATTGTTTGTTTTTGTGAATACCAAAAAGGAAATGAAATCTTATGAAGATAAAATTACTAAACTGAAAACATTTAATTCTGAACAAAACAATAAATACCAAGATACTATAGCAAACTTAAGAATTGAAGCTATGGAGTTAGGTAAGTTTACTTTAGAAGAGGATGCCTATGCTATTGAGCATCTGTATAAAGAGGGGATAGATTATAAAGAATTAATACCGCATGTTGAAGATCAATTAATAAGTTTAAATATTGAAGAAGGCGGAAACCCATTGGTGCCTTATGCGCCAATGTTTGGTGATAAAATGATGATTAACAGCACAAAAATGTTAAACCATAAATGGATTATTGCTGATTTTAGTGATGGTAAATATTGGGGGCAAGTGCTAATTGCATGTACTTATAATGAAGACAAAACGATCAGTTTTAATACTAAAGATTCTTTTCTTTATCCAATTGATGTGATAGAATAATTTTGATGTAATCCACTTAATGACAGTAATGTCATAAAGATGTCATATAATTACCGTTATCAAAACAATAGTTAGCAGCGTACTTTTACACCAAATAAAATATGTAGATTGTTATGAATAAAATTGGTAAAAAATTAAAAGAGATTAGAATTAAAAAAGGGTTGTCTCAAGAGGAACTAGCAGAAAACGCAAGTATAAACTTAAGAACGATTCAAAGAATAGAAAACAACGAGAATAATCCAAATGGGAAAACATTACGCTTAATTTGTGAAGTTTTAGATGTAAATGTTGAAAGTATATTTGATTACGGAAAACATGAAGATAAAACTTTCCTTACGTTATTTCATTTATCTGTTATTGTATTTGTAGTATTTCCAATTGGTAATATTATTTTACCCTTAATTTTGTGGCTTACAAAAAAAGATAAAATTTCAGGTTTAAATGAAATAGGAGCAAACTTGATAAATTTTCAGATATTATGGACAATACTTTTTTATACATTTATGATTGTTGGTGTGTTAGGAAAATTGATGCATAATAATTTTAAGCTATTTATATATTCTTTAGTAATGTTATATTTGATAAATATCGTTTTGCCAATAGTATTCGCTATAAAAACAAATAAAGGTAATACTAAGCCGTTATATATGAACTTTAAATATTTACGTATTATACGTTATTAATGAATACTCGTGAAGAACTATATTTTAAAACTGCTGATGACTGGCGTAACTGGTTGTCACAAAACTATGAGTCTTCCAATGGAGTTTATCTTATTTTATATAAAGTAAGTTCTGATAAACCTTCAATGCGTTGGGAAGAAGCTGTTAGAGTTGCATTGTGTTATGGCTGGATTGATTCAACCGTTAAGAAATTAGATGATGAACGTCGCCGACAATTATTCACCCCAAGAAACTCTAAAAGCGTTTGGAGTAAGTTAAATAAAGCTCATATTGAAGAACTCATTGCTTCTAAATTAATGCATGCAAGTGGCCTTAAAAAAATTGCAGTTGCTAAAAAGGATGGGTCTTGGACTGCTCTTGATGATGTAGAAAGTTTAAAAATACCCGAAGATTTACAAGCTGAATTTGATTGTAATCCAGTAGCGTTTAGTAATTATAATGGGTTTGCGCCATCTTACCGAAAAGGTTATTTATATTGGTTGCACTCTGGAAAAAGAAAAGCTACACGAGACAAACGTATAGCTGAAATTATTAAACTTTGTGAATTAAATATAAAAACTAGAGGAACTTACTAACTATAGTCTTTCAACCAACCAGTTTTTAAATTCAAAGAAATTTTGAGGCGCAACACCATGACCAACAGGAAATTCTCTATAAGAGTTTTTGATATTCAAGTTGTTTAAAAACTCAGGAGCTTTATTTGCCAATGTATTAGGAATAACTTGGTCAACACTACCATGAGAGATATAAATGTCTAAATTAGAATGATCTTTTGAATTTAGATCTTTGCTGATGATTGTCTCATTAATATAGCCACTTAATGCGACCACATTTTTGACTTTCTCAGGGTACGATAACGCCACGGCATAACTTAAAATTGTCCCTTGGCTGAATCCTATTAAAGAAACATTATCACCATCTACAGGATAAGTAGCTATAAGTTCGTCAATAAAATTAGCAATCAAATTTCTTGATTGTATGGCTTGATCATCATCAGAAAACTTCTCGTTATCTGCTGTAAAATGAATGTCATACCAACTATGACCGTATGGTTGTAAATCAAATGGAGCCCTTACAGATACAATAAAAAATTCTTCTGGTAACTCACTTGCAAATGAAAATAAATCCTCTTCATTACTTCCGTAGCCGTGTAGTAATATAAGTAAAGGGGCTTTTGTAGTTGAATCTTTTGCAGTTCTTACAATATGGTGTAATGATAATTTTTTAGTCATTGTTTCTGTTTTTGAAAAATGTGTAAATCCAAATGATTGCTGTAACTAAACTTAATAACTGAAGTTTGTTAGCGTATGGCCAATGCATGATTTTAAATAAAACACTTAAAATATACAGTGAAATTGCTATATAAAGAAGCGTGTGTGTTCGAATTTTTTTCATAATTTCTATTGCTCACCAACCATTTTAAATAATTTCTGATAAAAATCACCTAAAAGTGGAACTGGTTTTGTACTGTTGTTTAACGCAGACATAAAGCCGTAAAACCATAGAACAATAAAAAATACGTAAAATGACCCAGAAATCATGAGGCTATCAAAATAACCTATGAATAATGAAATAAAAAAGAATGTTGCAAATAAGCCCATTGCTTGTCTGATATGAAAATAGGCATATTGATTTTTTTCTTCAAAATTCATGAAAAAAGCTATGATAGTTCCAAAAATTGTTAGGTAGGCTATAGTTGCAGTAGTTTTACTACTAGTATTTTTTGTTGACATATTTTATTTTAAAATCAGTTGATTGTTGTTAATGACACCTATAGCTTGTCCTTTTAAAGTACTCCCTAATAAGGCAGAATTTTTAGAAGTTGATGTGATATCTTGTTTGGTAAATTGATAGGTGCTTTCAGGGTCAAATAACGTCATATTTGCTTGTTCACCTTCATTTATACTTACTGCAGATAAACCAAATCGGTCTTTCTTTTGTGTAAGTAAGTTAATTACGTGTTCTGTTTTAAAAATACTATTTAATGCCCCGAAAATTGATTCCAATCCAATACTTCCATATTGAGCATGGTCAAATTCAATGTTTTTAAATTCGATATCAATAGGTGAGTGGTTGCTTGTAACAAAGTCAATTGTACCATCTTGTACACCGGTAAGTAAAGCTTTTCTGTCCTTGGCAGTTCGTAAAGGCGGTAATACTTTAAAATTGGTATTAAAATCAGTAATAGCGTCATCTGTTAAAATTAAATTTAAAACAGATACAGAACATGTTATATCTAAACCTTTAGATTTTGCAGCTTTAATAAGTTCTACAGATTTGGCTGTGGAAATTGTTGGAATGTGTAATTTTCCACCTGTGTATTCTAATAAGAATAAGTCTCTAGCAATGTGTAATTCTTCAGCTAGATTAGGAATTCCTTTGAGCCCTAATTTTGTAGCATTTTCTTCTTCATTAACAATACCTTTACCTGCAATTTTATTTTCTTGAGGGTAAGAAAGCACCAAGCCGTTAAAATTTTGTGCATATTGCAAGGCAATTTTTAACATGTTTGGGTTTTCAATAGCTGATTGAAAATCGCCAAAAGCAACTGCTCCAGCTTGTTTCATGTCATATAATTCAGCTAAATAATGTCCTTCTGAATTTTTTGTTAATGCACCAATGGGGTGAATGTTTACAGTATGTTGAAACCCTTTATTTTTTATAAAAGATACAGTGGCACTATTGTCAATAACCGGATTTGTATTGGGGTTAACTAAAATATCTGTAAAACCACTCAATGCAGCAGTTTGTAATCCGTTAATTATGGTTTCACGTTCTTCAAAACCAGGTTCTCCAAAAGACACAGAGCTGTCAAGCCAACCTTGTGAAATATGTAAGTTTTCATGACTTACCTCTTCTAAAGCGTTAGTGTTTTCAATAGTATCATCAATTTTAATAATGATTCCATTTTCAATAAGAATATCTTTTGTTTGGTTGTTGTAAGGACTGGATTTATCCAGGATAGTTGCTGATTTAATCAGGATATTCATTTAAAATATTTTAAAATGAGTAATTCTACGAGCAAAAATAATATGGCAAAAATAACAAACCATTTCCAAAGAGTGGCTACTTGAGTAATAGAATTTAAAGTGTTTATAGTATTTACTAGTGATGTATCTGTTTTAAGGTGTTTATTTTCTAAGGTTTTAATGTCATGATATAACATATTACTTTCAGACCGATCATAATTAAATGCTAGTGTAAACCCCGTTTTGTTAGTTGATTTTGTAATTGTGTACAGACCTGATTCACTAGGTGTTTTAAATGTTTTAAGTGTTACTTTTTCCGACTGAATACGTTGTAAAGGAGTGAAATGAAAATTGTTTTTTTGAAGATTTAAAACATTGTCTTTTTCTATTTTTAAAGGAATATCAATAGTATTTTCCTTCCCTATCAGATAATATGGTGTTACAGGTTTTAAACTACTTTTAGCAATATTATACAGTGTAGGTACAATAAGTGGCGCTTGTTTAAAATTAGTGTTGTGAGTGTTTAAGGCAGCGGAAAATGTATAAAAATTACCATTATTAACTAACAAAGGATGTCCGTTTTCTAAGGTTAGCAATGTATTTTGGTAATTTTTTAATTGGTAATGTGTTTTAAAAATTGGGTATTGAAAGTTGGAGATTTCTTTTTCAAAAACATTTGAATAAATGGGATGTGAGAAGTGTATTTTTGTTAATCTGATGCTGTTTTTAAATGCAGTACCAAATATATTATTTAAGGAGTTGTAGGTGTTTATAGTTCCTTTTTCTGGAGGAATACATAGTACTACTCCGCCAGCTTTAGAAAATGATTTTAAGTTTTTAATTAAAGCAATAGAAAGTGATTCTAATTCGTTTAAAATAATTAAATGTTGTGTTTTTAACGTGCTAAAATCAATTTTTGAGGGTGTGTTTTGTGTGAAATTAAATTCATCATCAGTAAATATTTTTGCTAAAAAAGCATTCTCCTTTAATTCACCTATAGCTAAAACGTGTTGTTTTATGGGGGTTGATTTTGAAACATAAAAAGTATTATCATTAACACATTTCTGATCTGTTAATTGAAGTTTCAAATTTAAGTTTGTAGTATTTGGTGTTGAAACGGATAAAATATTTTTTTCACCTTTTAACTCAACAGCAGTTTTACTTATTAAGCTATCATTGTTATAAATGGATATTGGTACGTTTTTTAGAGCGCTATGCTGCTTTCTAACTATAATATTCAAATATGAAGCAGCTGTGTTTTGAGTTGAAAAATAAGCAGAATCAATACTAATATTGCTCTTAGAAACAGGTGAAACTTGTATTAACGTTGTGTTGTAACTAGAGTTAAAATAGCTAGAATCTAAACGACTTGTTTTTTGAAAATCAGATATGCAGATAAATTGTCTGTTTGTTTTGTGTTTAAATAGTTGTTCGGCTTTTAATGCAACAGATTTATAATCAAGTTGAAAAGGCGTATACTTTAAATCAATTAAATCAGATTTAATGTCATGTAGTGTTTTATTTTTAAACGACTTGGTATTTGTGATGACATTAATTTTTTCGTCATTAGGGTAGTGTTCCAAAAGCTCTTGAATAGCAACTTTTAACAGTTCTCCTTTAGGCCCTTTTTCTTGATTGCTAAAAGAATTATCGATATAAAACACCGTTTCAGATTTTTCAATAGGAGTTTTATCCCGTGTTAGATAAGGTTCAGAAAATCCAAGGATAATTGCTGTAAAAATCAACATCCTACAAGCAAGTAATAGCCATTTTTTTAATTGAGAGCTTTTACGTGTTTTTATAACAAGCTCTTTTAAAAACTTAACGTTTGTAAATTCTGTTTTCTGAAATTTTCGCAACTGAAAAAGGTGCACTATAACAGGTATGAATAGTGCAAATAATGCGTATAATATGTTAGGGTTGTTAAACTGCATTTTGCAATTCAAATATATCATTTATAATCAACTTATAATAAATGACTTTCATGTTAGTTCAAAAAAAAAGATCTGTTAGCTTGACTAACAGATCTTTTTACCCCAAAAAAACTTACTTAATCCATAATCTTACTTATGGACTATTCAAAGATACAATTTTTATCTGTGCAATAACATACCTGCTATTGGGTATTTTTATCTAGTTAATACTGGTTAGGTGTTGTAAGTTAGAGTGTTATAACTCTTGTGGTGTGGTTAAAATTTTTCAAAAACACCCAAGCCAAATAAAGCAAAATCATACTTTACAGGGTCATGTTTATCCAGCAGTCTTAAACTTGTGTCTAACTCTAGAACAGCCTTTGCGTCATTTTGTTTTCTATGCAATAGGCCTAGTTTACGTGCAACATTTCCAGAGTGTACATCTAAGGGGCAGGAGAGTGCATTTGGTAAAATATTTTTCCAAAGTCCAAAATCTACTCCAGTTTTATCGTTTCTAATTAACCATCTTAACCACATATTAATTTTTTTACACGCAGAATTTTTAAATGGATCTGATACATGTTTTGTAGTACGTGATGGATGGGGTATTTCGAATATTATTTTTTTAAATTCATGTATTGCAGGTTGTAGTGACTCTTGAGTAGCATACTTGTTGAATACAGATTCAAGGCCGTTATGAGTTGTGTATATGTGTTGAAGCGCTTTTATAAAATGAATGAAATCTGTTGAATTAAAGGTTCGATGTACAAAACCTTCTAATTGTTCTAAATGATGTTCTTTATGGTTTATAACGAAATCATATGGTGAATTTCCAAGTAAGGCCATCATTTTATGAGCATTTTTAATAATCATCTTTCTGTTGCCCCACGCTATTGTAGCTGTTAGGAACCCAGAAATTTCAATATCTTCTTTTTGCGTAAATAAATGTGGAATTTGTATTGGGTCACTATCAATAAACTCAGTTGTGTTGTATTGCTCTACTTTTTCATCAAGAAATGATTTTAAGTCTTGTTGTGTCATTAAGCTACAATATTACCATCTTTCATCACTAATTTTCTGTCAGCCATATCAGCTAATTTTTGATTATGTGTGACGATGACAAATGTTTGTCCAAACTTTTCCCGAAGTTGAAAAAATAATTGGTGCAAGTTTTCTGCGCTTTCAGAATCTAAATTACCTGAGGGTTCATCTGCAAAAATCACATCAGGATTGTTTATTAGAGCTCTTGCCACAGCAACACGTTGTTGTTCTCCTCCTGAAAGCTCAGTAGGTTTATGATAGTATCTATGTGATAAACCTAAGAAATCAAGTAGTTCTTTTGCACGTTGTTCTGTTTCATTTTTATTTCTACCGCCTATAAATGCAGGGATACATACGTTTTCTAAGGCAGTAAATTCTGGTAATAATTGATGAAATTGAAAAATAAACCCAATGTGTTCATTTCTAAATTTAGCCAATTGTTTTTCTTTTAATGTATTAACAACTTCATTGTTTATAATTAAAGAACCGTCCGTGTTTTTTTTGTCTAAAAAATCTAATGTTCCTAATATGTGTAATAATGTTGTTTTTCCTGCACCAGAACTACCAACTATTGAAACAATTTCTCCTTTTTTAATATGTAAATTTACACCTTTAAGGACGTGTAAATTATCGTAATATTTATGGATGTTTTTTGCTTCAATCATATGGTCTTAAATAAGGAAGTGAATGTACTTAAAAACATAGAGTATGCCAATTAAGTGGTTGATTTTTTTAATATTTTTTTAATGTTGTTGTAATCTAAATAGTAAACTAATTTTAATGAAAATGTTTGCTTTAATGGCTCTTTAAATAGGGTGTTTAAACTATTTAAATAGCCTATTTCAGAGTTTTTAGTGTTGTTAAAAAGTTGATTTCTGTATAAAGCAATAAGCTGACTTCCTGGGGCAAACTGCCATGAATAACGCAAATCAAAATTCCAAATATTATAATTGATATTTGGGTTGTTGTAATTAGTGTCACTAATTAAAGTTTGTTCAACAGTATAGCCATTACCACTAGATAAGCGTCCGTTTTCTTCTAAAGTAAACAGGTTGTTTTCATAGTCAACGATAGTCCAATAATTTCTTAAAATAAGTGTTAATCCGTGAAGTGTGTTGAAGTTGTAATTTCCGGAAAAACTATTGATTGTTGTTTTTTGATCTCTTTGTCCAAATATAATATCACCAGTGTTGTAAGTGGTTACATAACCTCTATCATTTGCTTCTTGGCTATATTCATAGGTGTAACTCACTTTAAATTTGTCATTAATTCTTAAAATGGGAGTTATTTTATACCAATAATCAAAATAATTTCTACCGTTTTCAAATAAAGTATTAAACCCAATATTTGCATCTATAGCTAAAGTGTTGTTGTAGTTTGAAGAAACCCAAATACTAGAGTCTAATGAGTTTTCGTATATAAAATACCTACCTTCTGTACGTGCTTCAAAATAATCATATTGTTTGCCTGCCTCATAATTGATACTTCCTCCAAAGTCATGTAATGTTTTAGTTCTTGCATAAAAATTCATTCCAAAATTATTACCTGTATACGTGTTTGGGTTGAATAATTGCCTGTAATTTAGCCAGGTGCTTATGCTATAGGTGTTTAATTTTGTGGTGGGTTTAAATATCCTATATGAAGCGTTAGCTGAAAAGTTATTATAATTATTTTGTTGAGAAATACCAAAGTCATTAATGTCATACTTTTTATCGGCTAAATTATGTGTAATTCTAAATTGATAGTTTCCGCTAATTTTACCAATTGAGATGTTTGAGTTAAAGCCAGTTTCTGTACCTGTTTCAATATTTAAATTGCTCATTTTCACATGACCGCTAATATTATATGTATTGGTTTTATTTGATAAACTAAGTAGGGCAGCAGTAACATTAGCATCTCTAAAGTTGCCATTTCGGGTAACATTTGTGTTTACCAAACTTACAGAAGAGTTTTTATTAAATTGTTGATCTAGTACTAATACATTATAATTTGTAAAAGGTTCGGTTGTTACTTTTCGGGTGGTGCCTGTTACTGTGTTTTCTATTTTGGCTTCAGTTTTTTCTGTTATAGCATTAAAAACACCAATACCTAAGCCTTTTTTTGTTCTTCCAGATAATTTAATAGCATTTAGCATGCTTACCTCTTCAGGGTTTTCGACAATAACGTCATCGGAATTCAAATTATTTGAGTTAAAATATTTAGTTGGTCTGTTTCCAATTCTTCTAGAATAAAATAAATTCCCTTTATTAAACAAATCAACACCTTCTGTAAAAAATTGCCGTTGCTCAGAAAAAGTTTGTTCAAATGGGCCTAAATTTAAAGTGACATTATCCACACTTGTTTGACTGAAATCTGGAATTAAGGTTGCATCTAAAGTAAAGTTTTCACTAATACCATATTTAACATCTAAGCCTGCACTAAAATTACTTTTTTGAGTGTTATTAAACCGTGTTTCTGTACCTGATATGAATGGGTAAAAACTTAAACGTGTTGGTGGAGTGATATTTTTTAAGCCTTTTAATTCACCATGATACAAGCCTACATTTCCTTTTGTGACATCAATAGGGCTCCATGTGTATTGTGCTTGATTACGTCTGATGTGTCGATGAAAATTTAAGCCCCAAGTTTGTGGCCCTTTGTTAGAAAAGCGCAATGCAGAATATGGAATTTTCATTTCAATAATCCAACCATCATCTACAATTTGTACTGCACTATCCCAAACAGCATTCCAGCTAAAATCTTCTCCGCTAGAAGGGGTTGAAACGGCATCTGCTTGCGCACCTGAACTAAACACAAAAAATTCAGTATCGTTTTGAGAATCATTATTTGGGTTAAAAATCACTCCAAAAAAATCAGACTGGCCAAAGTTGTCTCTACTGTTAAATTGTCGCATGATAAGTTCAGGATTGTCATATAAATATGCACCAATATATATTGCCGTGTCATCATAAGTTAGTTGCACACGACTTTTGTTTTGATTAGTTTCTTTCTCTCCCATTATAGGTTTAAACTGTATGAAGTCAGAGGCTACTTCTGCTTTTTTCCAGATAACATCATCTAAAACACCATCTATTTTAGGGGCAGAATTTGTACGGCTTATATGTAAAGTTTTTTTGCCTTGCCCGTAGCTAGTATATACAATTAAAGATAGTAGAACTAAAAAATAATGATTCATAAGTTTCGTTTACTGGTATTTAGATAGTGTTCTTATGCTTCGCAAATTTACTTTAGCATTTAGTTTAGGGTGCTAAATAAAAGTTAAAAGATTATCTTTGGGTTTAATTATGAGAGTTAAAGACATACAATTTGCTACTTTTGCTAATGGATGCTTTTGGTGTACAGAAACGATTTTTTTACAATTAAAAGGTGTAGAAAAAGTAATATCTGGTTATACAGGAGGCTTTATTAAAAACCCTTGTTATAGAGAAATATGTATGGGAACAACAAGGCATGCTGAAGCTATTCAAATTGAGTTTGATGCAACGGTTGTTTCTTACCAAGACTTACTAGAAGTGTTTTTTGCAACCCATGATCCTACAACATTAAATAGGCAAGGGTATGATGTAGGAACACAGTACAGAAGTGCTATTTATTATCATAATGATGCGCAAAAATATGCTGCAAAAAAAATGATTTCCTTTCTTGATGCTCATAAACTCTTTAACAGCAAGGTTGTTACCGAAGTAACTGAGGCAGGAGTTTTTTATAAAGCTGAAGAGGAGCATCAAAATTTTTATAAAAACAATCCAAATTTCAGATATTGTAATATTATAATTGATCCGAAACTAGAAAAATTAAAAAAACATTACCAAGATAAAATAAAGTAAAATGGGGTACAAGCACTTTGAAGATTATACTGAAGAAACTACAAATGAAATTAAAGCAAGATATGCTAAAATAATTGAAGAAGTAGGTGAAGATGTTACACGAGAAGGACTATTAAAAACTCCAGAGCGTGCTTCTAAAGCCATGCAATTTTTGACGCAAGGTTATGATTTAGACGCTGAGGCTATTTTAAAAGGCGCCATGTTCAAGGAAGATTATAATAACATGGTTATTGTAAAAGACATTGAGCTGTATTCACTTTGTGAACATCACATGCTTCCTTTTTTTGGTAAAGCACACATAGCATATATTCCAAACGGGCATATAGTTGGGTTAAGTAAAATACCAAGAATCGTAGATGTTTTTTCTCGCAGGTTACAAGTTCAAGAACGTTTAACAGATCAAATTTTAAAATGCTTAGACGATACATTAAAGCCTCAAGGAGTAGCAGTCGTTATTGAAGCTTCACACATGTGTATGATGATGCGCGGTGTGCAAAAACAAAACTCTGTAACCACAACATCAGGTTTTACAGGGGCCTTTAAAAATCAAGAAACAAGAAATGAATTTTTAAAATTAATAACATCAGATTTAAGTTAGTTGTAGAAGTGTTTTTTAGTGTAAACAACATCTTTATAAATACTAGAAAAATGAAATCATTTGCTTAAATTTGCGTTCAAATATTGAAAGAAGAAGAATGTTAGAAAGATTACAAATAGTAAAACAACGTTTTGATGAAGTGTCGGATTTGATTATTCAACCAGACATTATCATGGATCAAAAAAGATATATCGCTTTAAATAGAGAGTATAAAGATTTGCGTATCATGATGGAAAAACGTGATCTATACGTTGAACTTACAGATAATATTGCAGAATCAAACGAGATTATAAAAGATGGTTCTGATGCAGAAATGGTTGAAATGGCCAAAATGCAGTTGGAAGAAGCAAAAGAACAATTACCCGCTTTAGAGGAAGAAATTAACGTGTTAATGATTCCAAAAGACCCTGAAGACGCTAAGAATGTTGTTGTTGAACTTCGTGCTGGTACAGGTGGAGATGAAGCAAGTATTTTTGCCGGAGATTTATACCGCATGTATACTAAGTATGCAAGTGATAAAGGTTGGAAAGTTGATGTGGTTAACTTAAGTGAAGGAACCTCAGGAGGGTTTAAAGAAATTATTTTTGAAATTTCTGGAGATGAAGTTTATGGTACCATGAAATATGAATCAGGTGTTCATCGTGTACAACGTGTACCTCAAACAGAAACTCAAGGTAGAGTGCATACCTCTGCAGCAACAGTAATAGTATTGCCAGAAGCTGAAGAATTTGATGTTGAATTGAATATGCAAGAAGTACGTATTGAACGTACAACATCTACAGGACCTGGAGGCCAGTCTGTAAACACAACTTATTCTGCAATTAAATTACATCATGAACCTACAGGTATGATTGTAAGTTGTCAAGATCAAAAATCATCTCATAAAAATTTAGAAAAAGCGTTAAAAGTATTACGTTCTCGTTTATATGAATTAGAATTGGCTAAAAAACAAGCTGCAGATTCTGCAACCCGTAAAAGTTTGGTTGCTTCAGGAGATCGTTCAGCGAAGATTAGAACTTATAATTACCCACAAGGCCGTGTTACTGATCATAGAATTGGATTGACATTATATGATTTACCAAACATCGTAAATGGTGATATTCAGAAGATAATTGATGAAATAAAAATAGTTGTTAATACTGAAAAGTTAAAAGCAGCTTCAGACGAAATTTAAAAAGAATTTAATTCCCGCTACTAGGCGGGAATTTTTATATAGTATCGGTTAAGTAATTATTGCATGACAACACAACAATTAATTGAACAAATACGCATCAAAAAATCATTCTTATGTATTGGTTTAGATGTCGATTTAACTAAGATTCCACAACATTTATTAACTACTGAAGATCCTATTTTCGAGTTTAATAAAGCTATTATAGATGCCACACATCATTTATGCGTGTCTTATAAACCAAACACAGCTTTTTATGAAGCGTATGGGTTAAAAGGTTGGCAATCTTTAGAAAAAACGATTCAATATTTAAACACAAATTATCCTGAGATTTATACAATAGCAGATGCCAAACGTGGCGATATAGGAAATACATCTACTATGTATGCTAAAGCTTTCTTAGAAGACTTAGCGTTTGATTCTGTTACTGTTGCGCCATATATGGGCAAGGATTCAGTAGAACCATTTTTAGCGTTTAAAGATAAGCATACCATTATGCTAGCGCTAACGTCTAATAAAGGAGCTTTTGATTTTCAGACATTAGAAACAAACGGACAAGAATTGTACAAACAAGTTTTAGAAACCTCTAAAACTTGGGAAAACTCAGAAAATTTAATGTATGTTGTTGGAGCAACCAAAGCTGAATACTTTAAAGAAATCAGACAAATTATTCCAAATAGTTTTTTATTAGTTCCAGGAGTAGGAGCACAAGGCGGTAACTTACAAGATGTTTGTAAATATGGAATGTCTGACGATATAGGTTTGTTGATTAACTCTTCAAGAGGAATTATATATGCTTCAAATCAAACGGATTTTGCAAATGCTGCAGCAAATAAAGCTTTAGAACTGCAACAACAAATGGCTACTATTTTAGACAACCAATAATGATCTCTTTTAAAGATCAATTAAATAGAAAAATTAAACTCACTGCTATTCCGAAGCGGATAGTATCTTTAGTGCCTTCGCAAACTGAATTGTTAGTTGATTTGGGGTTAGAAGACTCTATTGTAGGTGTTACTAAATTCTGTGTTCATCCAACACATTTAAGAAAGCAAAAAACAATTGTTGGAGGTACAAAGCAAGTACATTATGATAAAATTAAAGCTTTACAACCTGATATTATCCTTTGTAATAAAGAGGAAAATACTAAGGAAATGGTTGAAGTTTTAGAGAAAATTGTTCCCGTTCATGTGTCTGATATTTATACCATAAACGATACTATTACTCTAATGAAGCAATATGGTGAGTTATTTTCTGTTCAAGAAAAAGCATTAGAAATTACAACTCAATTAACTCAACTGGTTTTTGATTTTAAAAATGAAATAAGTAAAGTAATACCTATTAAAGTAGCTTATTTTATTTGGAGAAACCCTTGGATGGTTACAGGTAATAATACAATTATCAATCATTTATTGTTAGTAAATAAATTTGAAAATGTATTTGGAGATTTACCTCGATACCCTGAAGTATCTTTAGAAACGTTAAACGGTTCTCGCAAGCCTGATGTCGTGTTTTTATCTAGTGAACCTTATCCGTTTAAAGAAAAACATATCACAGAATTAAAGCAGGTGTTACCTAATGTAAAAATTATCCTTGTAGATGGAGAATACTTCTCGTGGTATGGCACAAGATTACTTGGAGCATTTGAGTATTTCAAAAACTTGCACAATCAGCTTGTTGTTAAGAATTAGTATCCGAATTTAATTCTATTAATACGTTCTAGTAATTTCATAGCTTTAAAAGCAGCTAAATCACTCAAAGTACTATTGGTTTGTTTAAAGTTATAAGCTTTTTCAACTAATTTTTTATAACGCGCTTCTAATCGTGTCGTGTCTCTATAAGTGTCTAATGTAGTTTGCATAACGTCTTAAGTTGTTGGTATTTAACAACTTAAAGTTAGTAAAAAATAAGGTTCATTCAATAAAAATAAGTTAAAATGTTGTGAAAAGTATGTTAAACTATTTTTTCACTCGATTAACGGCTAAAAAAAGCCAGTATGACTACTGGCTTTTAAACTATTTTTTTTCAAAATTAGGGTTAATCTTGCATAGCAAATACTTTTTGTAATAATGCTGTGGTTCTTGAGCCAACTTTGGTTCTAATCTCTTTTTCCTCAACAGCAATCATAGTATATACCCCCTTTAAAGCTTCGTTGGTTGTATAGTCAGTTAAATCTGGGTTTACCTTTTTAACAAATGGAATGTTGTTATATTTAGTAATAATGTTTGTCCATATTTCATCAGCTCCAACTTTTGCAAATGAGTTTTTAATTACGGGGTTAAATTTAGTGTATAATGCAGAGCTTGTGCCGTTTTGTAAATATGTAGTTGCGGCATTATCATTACCTAATAAAATAGTTTTAGCATCGTTAAAAGTAATTCCTTTTACAGCATCAACAAATATTGGGGTAGCGGTACTAACAGCGTCTTCGGCAGCTCTGTTTAATACTTTTATACCTTCATCAGCTAATTTACTTAAGCCAATATCACGCAAACCCTTGTCTACTTTTTTTAATTCTTCCGGTAAAACTATTTTCACTAATTCGTTGCTTAAAAAGCCGTCTTTTTGAGTCAGTTTAGAAACTTGTTTTTCAATACCTAAATCTAAAGCTTGTCTTAATCCTGATCCAATATCTGCATTTGAAAGGATTCCTTCTGTTTGTTGTGGTAGGCTATCAACTACTTGTTGTAGTTCAGCACAGCTGCTAATAAAAAAGATGGTTGTGATGGCTAAAATTTTGCGTATCATAATATTCATTATTTAATGTGTTTTCAAATGTACACTATTATAGTTTGAAATGTTTGTTTTTCAGTTCTTGTTCTACAAATAACATTAATTCTTTAAAAAAATCAGTAAATTCTTTTTCAAAATCAAGGTAAAATTCTTGAAGTTCATTTACTGCTAAATTCATTTTAGATTTATTTTTTGTCCTGTGGTTCATTCCTTCTAAAACTTTAGTAATTCCTTCAATAGTAGCATAGCTATTAAGCCAATTATCATTTACCATGTGTGGATACATTTTTTTAACAGGCGTAGGGAGCATATCAAATTCATGTTTTAATAATTCATAAAATTGATTAACATAGCTCTCTAAAGGTTCTGTTGAGTAATCTGACCAATTTTTTGCTAAAAAATGATCGTAATAAATGTCAACAATAACGCTAGAGTAGTGGCTGTAGTTTTTGTAAAGACGTTTTTTACTGATTTTAACTATTGGATGACTGTCTGTAAAGGTATCTATATGACGGTGTAAAATAATCCCCTTTTGTATTTCTTCAGGATAATTTAAATATTTATTTCCTCTAATACTATCAGCTATAAAGTTACCAATTTTTAAAGAATCATCGTTTCCAGAAAGGTATATGTGGGCTAAAAAATTCATTGGTCCAATTTATAAAAACAGAATTAATTAATACCATATCTAATTGTATATTTGTGTTTATAAAAACAAACAAAAATGACTTTAATAAAATCAATATCAGGAATAAGAGGTACTATAGGAGGTGCGGTTGGTGAAAATTTAACTCCAATTGATGCTGTAAAATTTGCAGCGGCTTATGGAACTTGGTTGAAAAATGATAGAAAAAAGGACACATATAGAGTTGTAGTGGGTAGAGATGCTCGTATTTCGGGTAATATGATTCAGGATTTAGTAATGAATACATTAGTAGGTTTAGGGATTCATGTGATTGATTTAGGTTTGTCTACAACACCAACTGTTGAGGTTGCTGTGCCTTTAGAGCATGCAGATGGGGGTATTATATTAACAGCTTCTCATAATCCGAAACAATGGAATGCTTTGAAATTACTAAACAGTAAAGGTGAGTTTTTAAATGGTGTTGAGGGGGCAAAAATTTTAACGATTGCTGAAAATGATGGATTTGAATTTTCTGAAGTTGATGATTTAGGAAAAATAACTAAGAATGACTCTTATATAGACATTCATATTGATGAAGTCTTGGCGCTTGATTTAGTGGATGCTGATATTATAAAAAAAGCAAACTTTAAAGTTGTGGTAGATGGCGTTAACTCTACAGGAGGTATAGCAATACCATTATTGTTAGAGCGCTTAGGAGTGCATACAGTAAAGTTGTATTGTGAGCCTAACGGAGAATTTCCGCATAATCCAGAACCTTTAAAAGAGCATTTAACAGACATCTCAGAATTGGTAGTTAAAGAAAACGCCGATTTAGGTATTGTGGTAGACCCTGATGTTGATCGTTTGGCATTGATTTGTAATGATGGTGAAATGTTTGGAGAAGAGTATACATTAGTGGCTTGTGCAGATTATGTTTTAAGTAAAACTAAAGGTAATACGGTGTCCAATATGTCCTCATCCAGAGCTTTAAGGGATGTCACGGAAAAGCATGGAGGAACCTATGAAGCGTCTGCAGTTGGTGAGGTTAATGTTGTTGAGTTAATGAAAAAAAACAATGCTGTTATTGGAGGAGAAGGTAATGGAGGAATTATTTATCCATCATCACATTATGGACGTGATTCCTTAGTTGGAGTTGCGTTATTTTTAACACATTTAGCTGAGCAACAATTATCAGTACGAGATTTAAGAGATTCTTATCCAAGTTACTTTATGAGTAAAAATAAAATACAATTAACACCCCAGCTAGATGTTGATGCTATATTAACTGCAATGCAAGAACGTTACGCTAATGAAAAAATTACAACTATTGATGGAGTAAAAATTGACTTTACTGATAATTGGGTTCACTTAAGAAAATCAAATACAGAGCCTATTATTAGAATTTATACAGAAGCTAAATCACAACATATAGCTGATGATTTGGCAGAACAAATAATTTCAGAAATAAAAGTTGTTGCTGGAATAGCATAATTTATACACTGCGTACCACATATAATTGGTCATTAACCACAAAAATAGAGGGTGTTGCAACATATTACTCTTTTAAGTTCTAGTTGTGCGTATATTTGAATTAGTAATTAACTTGTTTTTTAGTTAATTATTAATATTGGTTAGTTTACAAAAAACCCTTCTTTCCCCAAATAGAAGGGTTTTTTTGTGAAATGTATTGGAAACCACAAAAATTAACCCTTTCACAACATATAGATTTTTAAAGAAATAAAATAAATAATATAATTATATATTTGAACTATAATTATTGTTTCAATAAATTGAAATTTTAATATTGGTTAGTTTAATGACCCTTTCGTCCCCCAAACGGAAGGGTCTTTTTTTTTTACAATGTAATAACATCGAAAAACAGGCTGTAAACAACAGATATTAAGAGCTTTACAACCTTTGGGGTTTTACAATGTAAATAGATTGTACTTTTGTATTATAATTGTTCATATAGAAAAACATTGTTTTTCAGGAAAGATTTAATATTGGTTAGTTTAACAAAGCCCTTCTTTACCCAGAGAAGGGTTTTGTATTTTATAAAGCTAAGTTACAGAGCTCTCTATAAAGTACGTGTACAGGTAAACCAACTACAGTGTTGTAATCCCCTTCAATTTTTGTGATGCCAATAGCGCCAATCCATTCTTGTATACCGTAGGCACCTGCTTTGTCAAAAGGGGTGTATTCATTTATATAATAATTTATTTCTTCAGGGCTAAGTGCTTTAAAAGTAACTTTAGTAACTGAAGCAACTGTTTTTTGAAATGTAATAGTCTTAAAGCATACAGATGTAATAACTTCATGTGTAGTGCCGCTCAAGGCAGATAGCATTTCAAAAGCTTCTTGTGCACTACGTGGTTTGCCTAGCGCCTTGTTATTATGCCAAACAATTGTGTCACTGGTAATTAAAATATCATTCTCATTTAGCTCATTTTCAAATGGTAAGGATTTTAACTGTGCTAAGTAATCACTGATTTCAAAATGTTTTAATTTTGGAGGGTATACTTCTTCAACGTCTTTTAATCTTATTTCAAAATCAAGACCTAAATCATTAAAAAACTGTTGTCTCCTAGGTGAGCCAGAAGCTAAAATCAGATGCTTGTTTTTTAACTTCTCTTTTAACATATCATATAAATTTTAAAAGCAGAATTGAGCACATACCTAATACCATTGTAACTTTTAATATTGTGCTTAACTGTGAATATTGTGCTTTGGTTTTGGCTGATAATAGTTTAATGGCGCAATATGATAACGGGCCTATTATTAAAAATATAAAATAAATAAGCAAGTACTGATTTTCAAATAAATAGGTGATTACATAATAGGTTACTGCCATAATGGTTAACACACACGCACCAAAGGCTACTTTATTAGCTCTATCTCTACCTATTGCTATGGGTAGCGTGTTGTAACCTGCTTTGTAATCTCCGTCAATATCTTCCAGGTCTTTAACAAGTTCTCTAACAAGGTTTATTAAAAAAGCAAATATTGCATAGTCTACTATAAATTTAAACATGAATAAATAAGCGTCTTTACTATCTGAGGTAATCATTGGAGAGATTTCAAAAACCCCAACAATTAAGATGCTTAATCCAACTATAAAAGAAACTAAAATGTTGCCTATTAATATAGTTTGTTTTAATGCGGTAGCGTACCAGTAAAGTAATGCAGATACAATTAAAAAAATTGTAGCATAGCTGTTTTTATCAATATCCCAAGTGGCATAAACTCCAAAAATTATCCCGACAACTGTAAACCCCATAAAAAGGTTGTTAGCCATACTTTCAGAAATAAGTTTGCCAACAATAACTTTTTTAGGTTTGTTTATACTATCAGTTACAACATCAAAAATATCATTAATAATATAGCCAGCAGCGGCGATACATATGGTTGCTAAAACGAGGCTTGTAAACGCATAAGTATCTAAAGCAGTTGTTAAGTTTGCATTTTTAAATTGAGGTAGTTCAAAAAACACATATTTTATAATGCATTGTATAAACGCAATCATAAATAAGTTTTTAAATCTGATAAGTTTAAGAAGGTTCATTTCAGGGGGCTATAAAATATTAATCGTATTTTGCTTCAAATTGAGTCATCCATTTGCCTTGCACGCGCATAACTTGTTCTATAACATCTCTACCGCAGCCTTTTCCTCCTTTTATAGGTGAAATATATTCTGAAATATCTTTAATTTCTGGAGCAGCGTCTTGAGGGCAAGCGGCTAAGCCAACTTCTTGCATAACTGGAAAGTCAGGAATGTCATCACCCATGTACAATACCTGGTCAGGATTGATGTTTTTAGCAATACAATATTCTTCAAATTGTAACATTTTTTGATGTGCACCTAAATAAATATCAGTTATACCAAGTCCTTCCAAACGTTTTCTAACACCTTCATTGCTTCCGCCAGAAATAATACAAACATTATAACCTGCTAGAACTGCAGCTTTCAGCGCATAACCATCTTTAATACTCATATTTCGGTACATTTCTCCGTTTGTGGTAACCATGATTGTACCGTCGGTTAATACACCATCAACATCAAAAATAAATGTTGTAATGTTATTCATGAGTTGCTTATAACTTGTTGCCATGTGTTTGTTGTATAGATTTTGTGAGCAATTTATAAATTTCTTGTTGAGTTGTACTATGTAAATCTCCTAAATGTTGTTGTATCACTTTTTGGTCATTTCTAATAGCCGGTCCTGTTTGGCTCTTTTCTGGGGATAAACGTGTTATCTTGGAGGCAGTTTCTTGTATTAAAGGTTTTAAAATGTCAAAAGGAACCTTGTGTTCTAAACAAATTTCTTCCCCTTTTTGGTAAAGGTGGTTTGTAAAGTTATTGACAAATACCGCTGCTATGTGCAATGCCTTTCGTTGTATAGAGTTAATTTGATAAACAGAATTTGAAATAGTATTTGCTAGGTGTTTTAGTAATATCAAATCATCACTAAACTCAGCCTCTACACATAAAGGAATGGTTTTAAAATCTACAGGTTTGTTTACAGAAAATGTTTGTAGCGGATAGAAGACACCCCGTTTATTTTGGTTTGAAATAGCCTGCATTGGTATAGACCCAGATGTGTGAACAACTAACTTTTTATGGAACTGTAATTTTTTTGAAAGTTCTGTAATACTATCGTCAGCAATAGCAATAATATAAATGTCCGCTGTTTTTAATTTAGATATGGATGTAGTTGTGTTTACGGTTTTAAATCTGTCTAAATTTTTATATGAACGGTTGTATACCTGAATAACTTCAGTATCGTCGTTGTTTTGAAACGCGTTGAATAAATGTGTGGCAACATTTCCGGTACCTAAAAGCACAATTTTTATCATAGAGCTAAAATAATGGTTGTACGGCTAAATAAAAATTTTTCTATTTATGATTTCTAATTTTTTCTTAGTAGCTAAATTTTTAATTGTGCGTATCACAGTTTCTACACGTAAACCTGTTAAGTCTGCAAGCTGTTGTCTGGTTAGTAGAATTTCATATTTTCCGGTACTATGATTAGAATCTTTTTTTAAATAATTCAGCAGGCTAATTAGTTGGTGTTCTGGTGTGTGAACAGAAATTTCAGACATGATCATTGATTTGTACTTTATACGTTGGCATAAAATTTTATTCACCTGTAAATGCACGTCAAAATGATCTTTTAAAAGTTTAAAAAAGGCAGTTTTATTAAGTTTGTAAATGCTAGTTTGTTCAATTGCACATGCATTAGCCGGATATTCAAAATCACCAAAAAGAGGGGGTTCAGCAAAACTCTGCGCATCATTAAAATAGCCTAGTACAAACTCTTTTCCGTCTTCGGAATTATTATACATTTTTACCGCTCCAGTTTTTATTTGGTAAAAAAAATTAGCTGATTGGTTTTTTTTTAGAATATCTTCATCTTTTTCATAAGTTTTTAATAGGCCACCATATGTAAGTAGTAGTTGTTCTGGTATCATGTTATGATTATGATTTGAGTCATAAAAATACACTATTTATTGTTGGAAATTTGCAGTAAACAAAATAAAATTAAAAATGGAAACGTATAAACAAGCATTAAAAGAATTTGAAGAAGGGTATTTAATGATGATACCAATTACAATTATTTTACAAACCGCAATAGGGTCTGCTGCAGTGATGTATTTGTTAATGGATAATTCTGGTACAACAATTTTTGAGCTCGCATTATGTATTTCTGCATCTATGGCGTATAATGCAGCAATTTTAGGGCAAGCCAGAACTAAGATTGTATTTAATATGTTAATAGCAACTTTGCTAATTAATATTTCATTGATAATTATTAACTTGCTTTAAAGAGATTTTAAAGACTATGAATGATATTGAAAATAGAGACGATGTGGCCTTATTGGTTAATACGTTTTACACAAAAATTAGAGCAAATGATGAGTTGGGGCCAATATTTAACAGGGCTATAGATGACTGGGATTCTCATTTAATTCATTTGACTAATTTTTGGGAAAGTCAGTTGTTCAGGAAAAATGTATTTTCGGGTAATCCGCTAAAGAAACATGTTGAAGTTGATGAAAATAATAACAATCAACTATCCAATGATTTATTTGGTTTATGGTTACAGTTTTGGTTGGGAACAATTGATGAATTATTTCAAGGGCATTTAGCAGATTTGGCTAAAGATAGAGCAAGAAATATTGCCAGTTTTATGTTTATGGAAATCTTTCGTTCAAGGCAGAATAAATAAACAAACCAGACTCTTTATTAAATGTTAATATTTTATATACATTAAATATTTAATGTATTTTTGTACGCATTATTTTAACCGTACTTTATAATGAAATCTAAACTAGCCCAAATTATATTTTCCACACGTTTAATGGCCGTTTTGTTTATAGCTTTTGCAGTAGCAATGGCTGTTGGAACGTTTTTAGACATGGGAGCAGAAACTTCTCCAACCCCATACTCAAGATCATTAGTATATAACACGTGGTGGTTTGAAGCAATTATGGGACTTTTTATGGTAAATTTTGCAGGAAATATTTTCCGATACAAATTACTAAGAAAAGAAAAATTAGCAACCCTTACACTGCACTTAGCATTTGTATTTATACTACTTGGTGCTTTTGTTACCCGTTATATTGGTTATGAGGGGGTTATGCCAATTAGAGAAGGCGCTAGTAGTGACAAGATGTTATCTGAAAAAGTGTATTTAAAAGCATTTATTGATGGTGATTTTGAGGTTGATGGCGCATTACAACGTAGGGCTCTAAGTAGAGAATTGATGTTGTCAGAAAAATTATCAAATGACTTTCAAATTAACACAGACTACAATAACACACCTGTTGAAATTAAATATGTTAGTTATATTGACGATGCTGTAAATGAATTAGTTGAAGATCCGTTAGGAAACAGATACGTTAAATTGGTAGAAGCAAGTGGCGGTACACGTCATGACCACTTCATTGAAGAAGGAACCGTAGAGAATATTCACAACATATTATTCGCTTTTAATAAACCAACTACAGGGGCGATAAACATTTCAGATGCAGACCCTGAAAACCCAACAATATCATCACCATTTGACGGAACAGTGATGCGTATGGCAGATCAGCAAAAAACACCTGTGGTTAAAGATAGTGTACAGCCATTAAAGTTTAGGTCGCTATATGATTTAGGCGAAACACAGTTTGTATTACCTGAACCTGTAATGAGAGGGAAATACGAAATTGTTAAAATGAAAGCTTCTGACAAAGGAACTAAACAAGCTCAAGATGCTTTAGAATTAGAAATTACAGCTAATAATGAAACGAAACATGTGACCTTGTTAGGGGGGAAGGGGTCTGTAAACCCTATGAAATCTCTTAAAGTAGGAGGCTTAGACTTTCATTTAAGTTACGGTTCTAAAGAAATTCAGTTGCCATTTTCAATTCACTTAAATGATTTTATTGCAGATAAATTCCCAGGAAATATGAAAGCATTTAAATCATTTAAATCTAAAGTTACGGTTCAAGATGGTGATAATTCTTTTGACTATGATATTTATATGAATAATATTTTAGATTATAAAGGGTATAAGTTTTTTCAAGCTCAATTTGACCCTGATGAAAAAGGAACGATATTATCGGTAAATCATGATTTCTGGGGAACTTGGATTTCTTATTTAGGATACGGCTTATTATTTGCTGCAATGTTGGCAATTATATTTTTAAAGAACACGCGTTTTTCCGATTTAAGAAAACAATTACAAAAAATTAAAGAAAAGAAAAATTTACTAACCGTATTAATACTATTAACAACTACGGTTGGGTTTTCTCAAGAACACACAAAGTTAGAAAAACGTAAAGTTGATTCTATTTTACATGAACGCGCTTTTTCAAAGGAGGCAGCTGCTAAATTTGGAGCCTTAGTAATTCAAGATTTTGGAGGTCGTATGAAACCTTTAAATACGTATTCGTCAGAATTGTTAAGGAAGTTATCAGAAAAAGATACGTATGAAGGTTTAGATCCTAATCAGGTATTTTTATCTATGGTACAAAATAGCCGTTTGTGGTTTGATGTGCCTGTTATTAAATTAAAAAGAGGTAATGATAGTATTAGAAAAATATTAAATATTGCTTCAGATGTTAAATATGTAGCGTTATCAGATTTCTTTGATTCAAAAGGTCAACATAAAATATCAAATGAGCAATTAGAAGCGGCAACTAAGGCTTTTAATCCAAATAAATTTCAAAAGGATATTACCAAAATTTACCAACAAGAACAATTGTTCTCTGAGGCATTAATGGGTAGTGTCTTAAAGATTTTTCCAATACCGAATGATTCAAATAACAAATGGGTGTCGTATCCAGAGTTAGGAGAGGTTGATTATGGAACTGCAGAAATGAATACGAACATTAGAAACTTGTTGCCAGCATATATTAGTGCCTTAATGAAAGGTAAGGAGACTGGTGATTACAGCTCTGCGGATAAGTTATTGGAAGGGTTTAAGGTTTTACAAAAGAAGTACAGTGCAGATATTATGCCTTCTGACAGTAAAATTAAAGCCGAGTTAATGTATAATAAATCTAATGTCTTTAAAAATTTACAATACAGTTACTTTGTATTCGGGGCAGTATTATTCATTTTTTTAATAGCGCAAATATTCTCTGATAATAAATTTGTTAGAGGAACAGTTTTAGCTTTAAAAAGCATTATTGTATTGTGTTTTATTATACATACAGCAGGGTTAATTGCACGTTGGTATATTTCTGGTCATGCGCCATGGAGTGATGCCTATGAGTCTATTATATACGTATCATGGGCAACAATGTTATTTGGGTTAATATTTGGGAAAAAATCTGATTTAACTATTGCTGCTACTGCTTTTGTAACCGCCATGTTGTTATGGGTTTCTAATTTAAGTTTTATAGACCCTGCTATTGGTAATTTACAGCCGGTATTAGATAGTTATTGGTTGATGATTCACGTGGCAATTATTGTGGCGAGTTATGGGCCATTTACCTTAGGAGCTATCTTAGGAATTGTTACGTTATTGCTAATGTTGTTCACAACAAAGGATAATAAGGTGAAAATGGATTTGAATATTAAAGAATTAACTGTAATTAATGAAATGGCATTAACAGTTGGTTTGGTGATGTTAACCATAG
>JBMZDR010000009.1:75220-93351 GCA_049614485.1 Flavobacteriaceae bacterium | reverse complement strand
TTAATAAACCTCTATATCTAACGATATGGAGGTTTTTTTTTACAAGAAACTTAAAGTTATGGGGGTTGTTTAGGGCTATAACAAAAAAAACAGCTCATAAATGAACTGTTTTTTTGTTTTGTGGAGTCGGAGAGAATCGAACTCTCGTCCAAACAAGCAATAAGATAGCTTTCTACAGGTGTAGTTTTTGTTTGATTTTCGAGATACTAATAGACCAAAAACTGCCAATAGTATCCTTATCTTCTTTGGTTGTTGAAATACTATCGAAGTTCTAATATTCCTATGTTAACTTTTACGATGTCTAAAACTAGAACGCGGTTAACAAACGCTTTCTGAAGACATCCTGCTTTCTGACCTTGTCAGACGAGGCTTAAATCTTACTATGATTCAGATTAAGCAGCAAGAGCGTAATTATTTTCGCCGTTTAAAAAGGTTGAAATTGTGATTTACGAGTCAAATTTCATCACTCGACATGCTTACTATGTCATTGGTCTCGCTGTCAAAACCAGTCGACCCCATATGGTACAAATCTACAAAATGTATGCCATATAATACTTTAAATAAGAGTGATATTTTAAAACATACTTTTTTTAATTTATTCATGAATTTTTAATGCTTGATATTATGTTGAATTGTACTATTTTAGTGCTCAAATAATCCTAAAGACCAATTACATGAAATTTGCCATTATTAAAGAGCGTAAGAATCCGCCAGATAGAAGAGTTGTGTTTCCTCCTGATCTTTGTAGATCTGTTGTTACGAAATTTCCAGAGGCTGAGTTTTTGGTTGAAGCGTCTGATGTTCGATTTTTTAAAGATTCGTTATACACAGATAATGGGTTTACGGTAACTGATTCTGTTGAGGAGTGTGATGTAATGCTTGGTGTTAAGGAAGTGCCGATTTCAGCTTTAATTCCGAATAAAAAATATTTCTTTTTTTCTCATACTATAAAAAAGCAACCTTACAATAGAGATTTGTTAAGAGCTATGCTGGATAAGAATATAGAAATGTATGACCATGAGGTAATTACAAAATCAAGTGGTGGGCGACTTATTGGTTTTGGACGCTATGCCGGTATTGTTGGAGCTTATAATGGGTTTATTGCTTATGGTAGAAAATACAACTTGTGGGATATGCCTAAAGCAGAAAATTTACCAGATTTAAATGGTATGAAATCTGAATTAGACAAAATTGAAATACCAGCTATTAAAATATGTTTAACTGGTAGTGGTAAAGTTGCTAACGGTGCACAGGAAATTTTAGAACACTTACAAATTAAAGAAGTGAGTGTAGATGCGTATTTGAATAGAAGTTTTGATGAGGCAGTATATTGTAAGATTGATGTGTTAGATTATAACAAACGAAAAGACGGTCAGTTGCTTGATAAGTATGATATGTATAATAATCCTTCAGCATACGAATCTGATTTTATGCGTTTTGCACAGGTAACAGATTACTTTATTGCAGGGCATTATTTTGGTGATGGCGCACCGTATTTGTATACGAGACAAGATTGTAAATCGGATGATTTTAATATAAAAGTAGTTGCAGATGTATCTTGTGATATTGATGGGCCAGTAGCGTCAACAATTCGTCCTTCAACAATTGCAGATCCTATATATGGTTATGATCCATTAACCGAGTCAGAAATTGATTTTATGGATGACAAAGCGATAGTTGTAATGGCTGTTGACAATTTGCCTTGTGAGTTGCCAAAAGATGCTAGTGAAGGCTTTGGGGATATGTTTTTAAAACATGTTATTCCGGCTTTTTTTAATAACGATGCAGATGGTGTTTTAGAGCGTGCTAGAATGACACATAATGGAAAACTAACGGAGCGTTATGCGTATCTTCAGGATTATGTAGATGGTAAAGAATAGATTTAATGATTTATGATTGTCAAAATGGCGGTGATTACTTTTAATTGCCGCCATTTTGGTTTAAAATAAGTATATTCACCTTATGAATCCAGCGGAGAATTATATCCTAAAACAAGCCGAACCATACCAGTCAATTATGTTGTATGTAAGGAGTGTGTTGTTAAAGGTTTTGCCAGATGTTACTGAACACTTTAGTTATAAAATTCCGTTTTACCATTATAACAAAAAACCATTGTGCTATTTTAATATTTTAAAAGGAACGCACTATGTTGATGTGGGGTTTATGGATGGTGTTTTCTTAAAGGAGTGTTTTCCTGAGTTGGTAGATGGGAGGCAACGTAAGCGTGTACGTTCAATAAAAATTGATAGTTTAGAGGAGTTTGATGAACTTAGGTTTGTGGAATTGCTGAATGCTTCGGCTCTTTTTATAGATACTATTAAAAACAAAAAAGGTTCAAATTAATTTGAACCTTTTTTGTTTAGTTAAATAATTGAAAAACATATCCAAGTGTTATGTTGTGTTGGATGAACCAAAATTTTTGTTTAGCGGAATCACCATCCGCTGTAGTTTTAATCCAAGGCATGTTAATAAACCCTCCTTTTAGTTCTGTTTGAATCATGAAGTGTTTAAACAGCGTTAAGTTTAGTCCTGCTTTTGCACTCAGTCCATAGCCAGACCAATGAAACTCATCATTTCTAGGTTTTCCAATAATAGTTGCATTTGTTTTTGGGTATAAACCTCCTATACCAACACCTTCTATCAGGTTCAGTTGAATTTTATTAGGGTTCCATTTAAAAAACTCGCCTAGGTCATCAACTCTAGCGATCTCAAAATTGACATAGTTTAAGCCGTCGGTGTGTTCAAATTGAAAAAATAAAGGATCGCCATCCGTATCTTTAGCATCTGTTAAATTGATAATGTCATTGTTATAAGTACCGTTATAAGCAACATCTCCGCCATCAGTACCATCAAAATTGATGTAACCATTGATGCGTACGTTTTGAGGTCTGATAACTACATATTTCATGTGATCAACACCAAAGGATACTTGGTAGTTGTTATGTATATAGTACCCTAGTCTAAAATTAGTTTGCGGAATGGTCATTCTAGCTGGGTTAATATAATCAATATGCCATCCTTTAGGTCTGTCTTTAGAATTTACATCATATAATGTGAACTCATAGTTTTTACCTTTAAACTCAATATCAGATTTTGAATATTTAGCTCTGTTTCCACCCCAATAAAAGTATGCTTTTCCTTTGTTTTTATTGTATTGAAACGCTGTGTTATTCTCCTTGGGTTTATCTTGCGATTGCCCGATTGTTGTAAAGCTTATAAAAAGAATTACAAAAATAAATTTATAGCTCATTAATCGTTTTTCTGATTTTAACCAAGTTGGTTAATAAGTTTTCTAAGTGGTTTAAGTGTAACATATTTGCGCCATCACTTTTAGCGTTTGCTGGGTCAAAATGTGTTTCAATAAATAGACCATCAACATTATTTACAATTCCTGCACGTGCAATTGTTTCAATCATATCTGGTCGTCCTCCTGTAACTCCAGAGTTTTGGTTAGGTTGTTGTAGGGAATGCGTGACATCTAAAATGGTTGGTGCAAATTGACGCATAGTTGGGATGCCTCTAAAATCGACAATCATATCTTGGTAGCCAAACATAGTTCCTCTATCGGTAATCCATACGTTATCACTTCCTGCGTCTTTTACTTTTTGAGCTGCATGTTGCATAGCTTCAGGACTCATAAATTGCCCTTTTTTCAAGTTGACAACTTTTCCGGTTTTTGCAGCGGCAACTACCAAATCAGTTTGACGGACAAGAAACGCTGGTATTTGCAATACATCAACATATTCTGCAGCCATAGCAGCGTCAGATACTTCATGGATGTCAGTTACTGTTGGTACATTGAATGTTTCAGAAACTTTGCGTAATATTTTTAAAGCTTTTTCATCTCCTATTCCAGTAAAACTATCAATTCTACTTCTATTGGCTTTTTTAAAAGACCCTTTAAAGATGTATGGAATTTCTAATTTATCAGTAATACCAATCACTTTTTCTGCAATACGTAAGGCCATATCTTCGCTTTCAATAGCGCAAGGACCAGCTAATAAAAAGAAATTGTTACTTGATGTATGTTTGATATTCGGAATTAAATCTAAATTCATAGGAGAAATTTTTGCGCAAATATACGCTTTTTGAAAAGATTTATCCTGATTTTTATCATACGTACTACGGCTTTTATTATTATATGGTGTCCTTTTGTATGGTTTACAATAAAAATGAGTACCTTTGCGCCCTTAAATTAGAGATTTATAGTTATGAGTTCTGTAAAAAATATTGCAATTATTGCCCATGTCGATCATGGTAAAACAACGTTGGTAGATAAGATTATGTACCATTGCCAGTTATTTCGCGAAAACCAAAATACTGGAGATTTAATTCTTGATAACAACGATTTAGAAAGAGAACGTGGTATAACTATTACCTCTAAAAACGTTTCTGTAATCTATAAAGGAACAAAAATTAACATTATTGATACTCCTGGTCACGCCGATTTTGGTGGAGAAGTTGAAAGAGTATTGAATATGGCTGATGGTGTATTGCTTTTAGTAGATGCCTTTGAAGGACCAATGCCTCAAACACGTTTCGTATTGCAAAAAGCAATCGATTTAGGATTAAAACCTTGCGTTGTTGTAAACAAAGTTGATAAAGAAAACTGTACACCAGACGAAGTTCATGAAAAAGTATTCGACTTAATGTTCGAATTAGGAGCTGAAGAATGGCAAATGGATTTCCCAACAGTTTACGGTTCTGCAAAGAACAACTGGATGAGTGATGATTGGCAAAATCAAACTGAAAACATCGAGCCATTATTAGATATGGTTATTGAGCACATTCCTGAATACAAACCAACTGAAGGGAATACGCAAATGTTAATTACCTCATTAGACTTTTCTTCATTTACAGGAAGAATTGCAATTGGACGTTTAACAAGAGGGAACCTAAAAGAAGGTATGCAGGTTTCTCTTTGTAAGCGTGATGGTAAAATAGTAAAATGTAAAATTAAAGAATTGCACATATTCGAAGGACTTGGTCGTATTAAAGTTGACGAAGTAAAAACTGGAGATATTTGTGCGATTGTTGGTTTAGAAGGATTCGAAATTGGTGATACTATTGCTGATGTTGAAAACCCAGAGCCATTAGCAACTATTGCTATTGATGAGCCAACAATGAGTATGTTGTTTACAATTAACGATTCTCCGTTCTTCGGAAAAGACGGAAAGTTTGTAACATCTCGTCATATTAAAGACCGTTTAACAAAAGAATTAGAAAAGAATTTAGCATTACGTGTTAATGAAACTGATAGTGCAGATAAATTCTTAGTATTTGGTCGTGGGGTATTACACTTATCAGTATTGATAGAAACAATGCGTCGTGAAGGATACGAATTACAAATTGGTCAGCCGCAAGTAATCATCAAAGAAATTGATGGTGTAAAATGTGAGCCTGTTGAAGAATTAACTATTGATTTACCAGAATCAGTTTCAGGTAAAGCCGTTGAAATGGTGTCTTTAAGAAAAGGTGAAATGATTTCTATGGAAGCTAAAGGTGACCGTATGATTTGTGAATTCATCATTCCTTCAAGAGGTATTATTGGTATGCGTAACCAATTGTTAACTGCTACTGCTGGTGAAGCAATTATGGCACACCGTTACAAAGAGTACCAACCGTTAAAAGGAGGTATTCCTGAGCGTCAAAACGGATCTTTAATTTCTATGGAGAAAGGAAAAGCGATTCCTTATTCTATTGATAAGTTACAAGATAGAGGACGTTTCTTTGTTGATCCAGGTGAAGATATTTACGAAGGTCAAGTTATTGGAGAAAACTCTAGACGTGATGATATGACGGTTAACATTACAAAAACTAAAAAATTATCTAACGTCCGTTCTTCAGGGGCAGATGATAAAGCGAAAATTGTTCCGGCAATTAAGTTTTCTTTAGAAGAAGCTTTAGAATTTATTCAGAAAGATGAATACGTAGAAGTAACACCAAACTTCTTACGTTTACGTAAAGTACATTTAACTGAGAACGAAAGAAAACGTAATCCGTTAAAATAAGGATTCATCTACTGTTGTAGATTTAAGATATAAAATGTCACTGTAAATTTTACAGTGACATTTTTTTTGTAGTATTGTTAGTGGTTTTAAGTTAATTGAAGAAATATGGAAATAACACTTGTAGAAATAGTAGGGTACTTAGCATCAATAGTAGTCTTGTTGTCATTTACAATGAAAGATGTGAAAAAATTAAGACTCGTAAATATGGTGGGGTGCTTGTTATTTGTAGTATACGGTTTTATGATGCCAACCATAAGAGTGGGATTGCCAATAATAATTACAAATGCAGCAATTATGGGTATTAATATGTATTACTCATTTGTAGCAAAACAGTCTTAAAAAAAACAGTTAAAAAAGTAAAGGTTTTTTTAGGTGGATAAATATTCAATTTTTATTTTTGCACATGGAAAATAAAATACTTATTCTAGACTTCGGTTCTCAAGTTACGCAGCTTATAGCACGTAGAGTTAGAGAACTAAATATTTACTGTGAGATTCATCCTTATAACAGTAAAAAATACAATTTTGACGATTTTAAAGCGGTTATTTTATCAGGATCTCCACATTCTGTAAGAGGGGAGAATCCGCCAAAAATAGACTTGTCTTCAGTTAAAGGAAAAAAACCATTGTTGGGTATCTGTTATGGGGCGCAATATTTGGCACATTTCTTTGACGGCGAAGTTGGTTCATCTAATACACGTGAGTATGGTCGTGCAAACTTATCGTACATCAACACAGAATCTCCTTTGTTTAAAGGAATCAATGTTGGGTCGCAAGTTTGGATGAGTCATTCTGATACTATTCTAAGTTTGCCAAATAACTATAAGTGTATTGCAAGTACGCATGACGTTAAAAATGCAGCTTATGAAATTGAAGGAGAGCAAACCTATGCCATTCAGTTTCATCCAGAAGTATACCATTCAACAGATGGAAAACAAATTTTAGAAAACTTTTTAGTGCATATTGCAGGAGTTGCTCAAGAGTGGACTTCAGATAATTTTGTAGATGCTACTGTAGCTGAAATCAAAGAAAAAGTAGGAACTGATAAGGTTGTTTTAGGATTGTCTGGTGGTGTAGATTCTACAGTTGCCGCAGTGTTGTTGCAAAAAGCAATTGGCGATAACCTATACTGTATTTTTGTAAATAATGGTTTGTTACGTAAAGACGAATATTCTTCAGTATTGAAACAATATGAAGGAATGGGACTAAATGTGAAAGGTGTTGATGCCGCTCAACAATTCTATGATGAGTTGGCAGGATTGTCAGACCCTGAAGCAAAACGTAAAGCTATTGGTAAAGTGTTTATTGATGTGTTTGATCAAGAAGCAAATTTAATTGATGGTGTAAAATGGTTAGCGCAAGGAACTATTTATCCAGATGTTATTGAATCTGTTTCTGCAGATGGCGGACCATCAGCAACAATAAAGTCGCATCATAATGTAGGTGGGTTACCAGATTTTATGAAATTGAAAATAGTAGAGCCATTACGTATGATCTTTAAAGATGAAGTGCGTAGAGCAGGAGCATCTATGGGAATAGATAAAAATTTATTAGGACGTCACCCTTTTCCAGGACCAGGATTAGCAATTAGAATATTAGGAGATATCACTCCGGAAAAAGTAGCTATGTTACAAGAAGTAGATGCTATTTTTATTAATGGGTTACGTGAGCACGGACTGTATGATAAAGTATGGCAGGCAGGGGCTATTTTATTACCTGTACAATCTGTAGGGGTAATGGGAGATGAACGTACTTATGAAAAAGCAGTTGCTTTAAGAGCTGTTGAAAGTACTGATGGTATGACGGCCGACTGGGTAAATTTACCATATGAGTTTTTGCAGAAAACATCAAATGATATCATTAATAAAGTTAAAGGTGTAAATAGAGTGGTGTATGACATCAGTTCTAAACCACCTGCAACTATTGAGTGGGAATAATTCCGTTTTAAGAAATATTCAAAAACCACCATTATTTGGTGGTTTTGTTTTTTAATAACAATAAATTATATCATATATTGTAGGATGACTTATTTTTGGCAAGATGATTGCGTTTAAGTTTTTGAAACATATTTAAAAGATGAAAAAAATACTATTAAGCTTACTTTTTATTTTAGGTGCAAGTATAACTGTTATGGCTCAAGGTTTTAAAGAGCACAAAGTTATGCCAGACGAAACAGTTCAAGTTATTGTTGAAAAATATAAAGTGTCACCATATGAGTTATTTCAATTAAATCCTGATGCAGAAGAAGGGTTAAAAGTTGGTGATGTGTTAGTATTGTTAAGAAACAATCAATATCCGTTTGACCCAAATTTAGTTGGGTTGATGAAATATAAGGTAAAGAAAAAAGAGACTTTAACTGATATTTCTGTTGCACATGGCGTAAGTGAATCTGATATAAAAAAATATAATACTAGTTTATATGCTATAGAGGTTTCTAAAGGGGATAAGATAAAAATTCCTGTTTTTAAGAAAAATATGGCTTATCCTAAACCTGTATCTCCTAAAGAAACAATAGAAGTATCAACAACTACAGTGAGTTTAGAAACTGTAAATCATGTGGTGCAACCTAAAGAAGGGAAGTATGGTATTTCAAAAAAGTATGGTATTTCAATTTCTGAATTGGAACTGCAAAACCCGCAAATAAAAGATGGTTTAAAAATCGGACAAGTATTAACAATCACTAAAAAGAAAGTTGTTGAAGAAGTTTCAGGAACATCAGAAGAGGTTGAAAATACATATGCATTATACACAGTAAAACCAAAAGAAGGGTTTTATAGGTTAACGAAGAAGTTAGGGATTTCTAAAGATTCATTACTAGCATTAAATCCGCAATTGTCTGAAGGGATTAAGTTAGGAATGGAATTGAGGTACCCAGTTAGTAAATTTGTAAAAAAAGATGTCGCGCGGTTTAATTTATTGGATAGTATTTCTAATTACGCCCCACAGAATATCACACTGTTGTTGCCGTTACGTTTAAATAAAGTAATTCAAACAGATTCTGTAACAAATTTAAAAGAGCGATTATTAAGAGATAGAACTGTAAATACAGCACTTGATTTTTATTCTGGAGCAATAATGGCTGTAGATTCAATGAGTAAATTAGGTATTTCAACAAGGATAAAGGTATTTGATACAGAGTATAACGGTAGAGATGTAAAAGCAAACCAGAGGCGTATTGCTACTTTTTTAAAGCGTCCTTTAGAAGGAAACGAAGTGGTTGTAGGGCCGTTGGCATCATCAAATGTGAGTCTTGTAGCTGAAGGTCTAGAAGCTAAAAATATTCCTGTTGTTGCACCGTTTCCTATAAAAGCATCAATGCCGTATAAAAACCTATATGAAACCGCAATGCCTATTAATGCACAGAAGAATAATACAGTTTCTTTTTTAGAGTCTTATGCAAAAGATAAAAACGTGATACTCATCATTGATAAAGCTAATGAATCAATAAAAACCGAGTTGCTACTTAAGTTTCCTTTGGCAAAAGTTGTAACACCAAGAAAAGGTGATTTAATCATACCAAAAGATTTTAATGGCTTATTGCGTAAGGATGTAGAGAATGTAGTGGTTGTTGAAGCGTCAAAAGTTAGTTTGGCTGCCACAGTAACGAGTATTTTAGATACGAAAGTTAAAGATTATAGCATTACGTTATTTACCACTACTAGTAAAAAAGTTTTTGAAGATAAAGCAATAGCTAATAGGTATAAAGCCAAATTAAACTTTCATTTTCCTGCAGTTACAAAAGAAAAATTATTTGTTGAAAAGGATGTATTTGTAGAACAATATGTAGAAAAATATCAAAAACTCCCAAGTATCTATGCTTTAAGAGGTTATGATTTAGTGATGGATATTTTGTTGAGACAAGCAGTTTCAGGTAATTTAGAAAACTCTGTGCTATCAGTAGGAGAAACGTCTTATTTAGAGAATAAGTTTAATTATTATAAATCAGAACGTGGTGGATATATAAATAAAGCTATGTATATATTAAAATACACTCCAGAATTTAAAATTGAAGAAGCTACTATGCAACCTAATACTATAGTGCACTAATTGTTGCGTAAAGGGGGTAAAAATTAAACCTATTTTAATAAAATTTATGATGAAGTTGTTAGCTTTCTTTTTTGTGTTTGTTTTCTCGTTATCTTATGCTCAAGATATCGAAAAACCTTGGAAAGCAGCAGAAAAATTGACCTGGTCTGATTTTAAAGGCAAGCCAGATTTTAATCATCCGTATGCAGCAATAACGTATTCTGGCATGTCTTATGGTTTTTCAGCAGAAATAGTTAGAGGCAAGGTTTTAGTGACTTATGATGTGAAGTCTTTTTTTGTAGCTAATAAATCATGGGTTAAAAAATGGTATTTAAATGATAACGTATTGTTGAAACATGAACAATTACATTTTGATATTACAGAATTGTATGCTCGAAAATTTAGACAACGTTTAAGTGTCAAGAATTTTACTGAAAACGTAAAGTCAGAAATTAAGTATATATACAAAGAAATTTCTGATGAAAAAGTAAAAGCTCAAAAGCTGTACGATGTAGAAACGGATCATTCTAAAAATAAAATAGCGCAAAAAAAGTGGCAATTAAAAATTGAATCGGAACTTCAAAAACTAATTAATTTTGCCAGTAAATAATAGAGATTACTTAGTAAAACTAGCCCATACTAAAATGCCATTTGGGAAATATAAAGGGAGAGATTTAATCAATTTGCCCGAGCATTATATTGTGTGGTATCAGAATAAAGGTTTTCCAAAAGGGCAACTAGGAGATATGTTGCAACTGGTTTATGAACTGCAATTAAATGGCTTGGAAGATTTAGTGCGAAACATAAAGAAACTTTAATACTAACCCTACAATAACTTAAAAACATTTATCATTGAATTTAAAACAGATTATTAATGTTGATTCAAAACTTTTGGTATTTGTCATCGCCCAAATATATCCACTGCTAGTTTTATTACTATTAGGGTTGTGGTACATCCCCAATTTTTATAGTTACTTCAGAGAAGTTTTAGCTTTTGGTTTTTTAACATTCATCGTCATGGTGCTCCCTACGGCACCTAAAAATCTTAAAGTAAAAAAATACCTAACCTGTTTTTTTTACAGCATATTAACACTGTTGCTTTTAATTAAGTTAAGTTTTTATCAGCTGTATGGCGCGAAAATAAACGCATCGGCACTATATGTTTTCTTTGAAACGAACATGTCTGAAACGGTTGATTTTATTACCGATTTTATGAATATTGATATTCTTATATTGTGTTCTGTACTGCTTTTTCCGTGGGTATTGTTTTGTAGAGCACTTGTGTTTTCAAATACATTTGATACGGCTCTTTTGAAGCTACCGTCGTTTTATGTTAAGAATATTTTTTTAAAACTAACTGTAGTGATGCTTGCTTTTTTGTCGGGATACATGATTTATTCAAGACTTCAAAATGAAAATATTTTATTAGAATCATATAACTCTTTTAAAAATTATAAAGACTATAAAAGTAATCTGAAAAATGAATTAGCTAAACCGGTTACAGAAAATTTAAAGGTTGCTAAAAGCAGTGTTGATAATCAAACTTATGTGGTAATAATCGGTGAATCTACATCAAGATGGCACATGCAATTATATGGTTATAATAGAGCAACTAACCCAATGTTAGTGAACTTAAAAGATGAGTTGTATGTGTTTGATAATGTTATATCACCTCACACGCACACGATGCCTTCATTGGAAAAAATTTTAACACTATCAGATTATCAAAACCCAAATATAAAAAGCAATGCTTCTATAGTTCAGTTAGCAAATCAGGCTGGGTTTTCTACATATTGGTTGTCTAACCAAAGGCCTGTTGGTATGTATGAGAGTTTGCCAACAATGATTGGTAATGCTGCTACGCATAAATATTTTGTAAATTCAGAAGACTTTATGTACCATGTGTATGACGGAAAATTATTGCCATATTTAGATGAAATATTAAGTGACGCGTCACAAAAAAAAATGATATTTATTCATTTAATGGGGACTCATAATAATTACGGTAAACGCTACCCTAAAGCGTTTAATTATTTCGAAGGTGTAAGCTCACAAACAAAATTCAAACACCGTAAGTCTATCAAGCAAGTAAATATGTATGATAATGCAATACGATATAATGATTTTATTGTGAAAACAATTATTGATAAGGTTAAAGCGAAACAAACAGAGAGTTATGTTGTTTATTTTTCAGATCATGGTGATGAGTTGTATGATACGGTAAATTTATTAGGTCATAATGAGTATCATGGTACAAAACCCATGTATGACATTCCGTTTGTAGTTTGGTTATCAGAAAAGTATAAATTAAATCACCCAAACTTTATAGCAGATTCAACTACTTTGAGTAGACAATATAACCTGGAAGATTTTTTTCATAGTTTTTCAGATCTGAGTCAAATTAAATTTGAAAAATATAATGCTTCAAAAAGTATTTTCAGTGATTTATACATCAAACAACAGCGCCTTATAAAAAATGGCGTTGATTACGATAAAATGAAATAAAATAAACTTTTCAGATTTCAACAACTGACATACAAATAACTTTTATTAGTTATTGCAATTGCCGTTTTAATCCGTATTTTTGCGCAGATTTCAACAACACAACAACAACTAATTATGTCAAATGTCAAGTATATTTTTGTTACAGGAGGGGTAACGTCTTCATTAGGAAAGGGAATTATCGCCGCTTCTTTAGCAAAGTTACTGCAATCAAGAGGGTATAGAACAACCATTCAAAAGCTAGATCCGTATTTAAATGTAGATCCCGGAACATTAAATCCATATGAACATGGAGAGTGTTTCGTAACTGAGGATGGTGCAGAAACTGATTTAGATTTAGGACATTATGAACGTTTTTTAAATGTCAACACATCTCAAGCAAATAATGTAACTACAGGTAGAATTTACCAGTCTGTTATTCAAAAAGAGCGCCGAGGTGAGTTTTTAGGAAAAACAGTTCAGGTTGTCCCGCATATTACAAATGAAATAAAAGAGCGCATCCAAATTTTAGGAAATTCCGGTGATTATGACATCATAATTACTGAAATTGGAGGAACTGTTGGTGATATTGAATCACTACCATACGTTGAAGCTGTACGTCAGTTAAAATGGGAGTTAGGAGATGAAAATGCACTAACAATTCATTTAACTCTTGTGCCTTACTTAGCTGCTGCAGGTGAGTTGAAAACAAAACCTACGCAACACTCTGTTAAAACATTAATGGAAAGTGGCGTAAAAGCAGACATCTTAGTATGCAGAACGGAGCATGAGCTTTCAGATGAAATTAGAGCAAAATTAGCATTGTTTTGTAATGTTAAAAAAGAGGCAGTTATTCAATCTATTGACGCATCTACCATATATGATGTGCCAAATTTAATGTTAGAAGAAAAGTTAGACTCTGTCGTACTAAGTCAATTAAAACTTTCTTTAAATGGGGTGCCTAACTTAGAAAAATGGAACGATTTTGTAAGTCGTCATAAAAATCCAAAATCTGAAATCACAGTAGGATTAGTTGGTAAATATGTTGAACTACAAGATTCATACAAATCAATATTAGAAGCGTTCATTCATGCTGGTGCAGCAAACGAAGTAAAAGTGAATGTGAAATCAATTCACTCTGAACATGTTACTGTTGCTGACTTAAAACAAGTTGATGCGATATTAGTAGCACCAGGTTTTGGAGGTAGAGGTATTGAAGGAAAAGTTACTGCAGTGCAATATGCAAGAGAAAACGATGTGCCGTTTTTAGGTATATGTTTAGGAATGCAAATGGCCGTAATTGAATACTCTAGAAACGTATTAGGCTTATCTGACGCGAATTCAGTTGAAATGGATGAAAACACCACGAATCCTGTTATCAACTTAATGGAAGAGCAAAAAACGGTTGTGGATAAAGGCGGAACAATGCGTCTTGGTGCATGGAAATGTGAATTAGAAAACGGAAGTAAAGTTCATAATATTTATAATGCAGATGTCATTGATGAACGTCACAGACATCGTTTTGAATTTAATAATGCTTATAAAGCTCAAATTGAAGCTGCAGGAATGAAAGCAACAGGGTTTAATCCAGATACAGGATTAGTCGAGATTGTAGAAATTCCAACGCACCCTTGGTTTGTTGGTGTACAATACCACCCAGAATATAAAAGTACAGTTGCAAATCCGCATCCATTATTTGTAGATTTTGTAAAAGCAGCTGTCGATAATGCAAAATAAATGCCAATACGTCATTAAAATGATGTTTGGAATTTTATTTGAGTAAAATAAAACAATGATAAAAACACACTATTATAAGCTAGTGTGTTTTTTATGTATACTAAAACATTTAGAATGGAAGACAAAAAATTTGATCCTAAGCAACTTATAGGATATGTGTTAATTGCAGGTTTAGTAACATGGATGTGGATGAACAATGCACCCAATCCTGAAGAAGTTCAAGCAAAAACAACCACCACAGAAGAACCTGTTGAAGCAGAGGTGGCTGATAAAACAGAAACTAAAGTTGTAACTCAAGAACATTTTTCGAGCAACGCTACGCAAGATTCTATTACTCTAGCTAATTTGAATAATAAATTAGGGCTCTTTGCTTATGGAGCAAGTTTGCCTTCTGCAACTGATGCTGTTACTGAAATTACTAATGATGTTTTAGACTTAAAGTTTAGTAATAAAGGAGGGTATTTAAAAGAAGTAAGATTAAAAGATTTTAAAACTTTCGATCAAAAGCCGTTGTATTTAGTAAAAGATGATAATGCATCATTAAACATTAAACTAACAACTACGGATAATAGAATTTTAAACACTAAAGACTTATACTTTCAACCAACCATTTCTAAAAACGGAAAGAACCAAGTTATTTCTATGCGTTTAAAAGTTTCTGAAACGAAATTTTTAGAATACCGTTATGAAATTCAACCGAATAATTACATGGTTGATTTCACAATAAAATCTCAAGGTTTGTCTGACGTAATCAATACATCAAACGGGATTGATTTAGACTGGAATTTACAAGCTCGTGTTAATGAGAAAAGTTTAACCTATGAAAATCAAAACACGGCAATCCACTATTTAGATGATGGCGATTTAGAGTGTTTAGGCCTTACTGAAGGCGATGATACCGCAGAAAACATCAGTTGGGTTGGCTTTAAACAACATTTCTTTTCTTCAATATTATTAGCTGATACAACATTTAAAAAAATAGCTGTTAAGCAAGATAATTATATAGAAAGAGATACCGTAGAAGCAGAATACTTAAAAGGATTCGAATTGCAAACTGAGTTAGCTGTTTCAGGTGGAGAAATTAACCAAAACATGTCATGGTACTACGGTCCTAATGATTATAAGATATTAAAGAGTTATGAAGATTTAGGTTTGGAGAAAAACGTCAACTTAGGTTGGGGTATTTTTGGGTGGATTAACAAATTTTTATTTATCCCAGTATTCAGTTTTTTGAGTATTAATTTTGGAGCAAGTTTAGGCTATGGATTAATCATTATTTTAATGACAATTGTCGTGAGAATTTTCATGTCGCCTTTAGTGTATAAGTCATATTTGTCAAGTGCAAAAATGAAAGTTATACGCCCTGAAATGGAGAAAATTAACGCGAAGTACCCAGATAAGAAAGATGCTATGAAGCGTCAACAAGAAACCATGAAAATGCAGCGTGAGTCTGGTGTTAACATGATGGCAGGATGTATTCCTGCAGTATTGCAAATGCCAATATTCTTTGCTTTATTTCGTTTTTTCCCTTCGGAAATAGGTTTACGTCAAAAAAGCTTTTTATGGGCAGAAGATTTATCAGCTTATGATGAGGTTCTAAAACTTCCATTCAATGTCCCTTTCTATGGTGACCATGTGAGTTTATTCCCAATTTTTGCTTCTGTGGCAATCTTCTTTTACATGCGTATGACACAAAGTCAACAAGCTAATATGCAAGCGCCAGTACAAGAAGGAATGCCAGACATGCAGAAAATGATGAAGTACATGTTATATTTCTCTCCATTAATGATGTTAGTATTCTTTAACAACTATGCCAGTGGATTGAGTTTGTACTATTTTGTATCTAACTTATTAACAATAACAATAATGTTAGCTATTAAAAAGTTCTTTATTGATGAAGAAAGGATATTAGCAAAAATTAATGAAAACAAAAAGAAGCCTAAAAAAGCCAATAAATTTCAGCGAAAAATGCAACAGATGATGGAGGAAGCTGAAAAACAACAAAAAGCTAAAAAGAAATAATCGTAATTAGCTCATTATGAGCTAATTATTTAGTAAATTTATAGGCACCTAATCTATTGGGTGCCTTTTTTATACCCAATTATCATTACACTTGACCTCACATATCATTCTAAATGAAGTGTTGATTAATTATCAAAATTGTTTTTGATAGTTAAAAAATCCTTCCCCTGAAAATCATCACCAAAAAAACTTTTGAAATTAACCAATTTTAAATGTTTTATGTTATGGAAAAAAGTACCCTACACAACAAGAAGTGTTGTACTTGGTACTTTTTTAAAGAAATTATTGATGATTATTCCAAAGTAAAAAATAAATGGCTGATATGCCTATTTTTTTTTGCTCTTTTTTTGGATTTTCTCAAGTAAATCAAGATGGAGTTATTGCAGCTAATTTTGGAGTTGACGGAGATGTACGAGCGGGAGTAACTACTTTTATAAACCCACCACAATTGGGAACTGGTACAGATGACTGGTTTCTGAATTCATTGACAGGACGTGGGGTTATAGATGTCACTTCTGCAGACGCATTAAGTTTTATTAGTGACTTGAATATGGGGCTTGATAATACAGCCGTAGAATTGCGTATGTCAGAACCTTTATTTGCTGTAATTGATGGCAGGCTGTGGATTGATGCAGTGTATTTAAGAGATCAAAATACAACAGGAAGTAATAAAGATCAAAACGTATTCACTTCTGGTAGTGATAAAAACTTCGACAATCCAAACACATGGACAATTGGTAGAGCTGATGTTCCTCAGAAGAATGACATTATAGACGTTATGGGGCATTTGAGAAGAGACGGTACCAGTATTCAAGATGATGAATGGGCTTATTTAGCAGGCTCAACTCGTAATGATAGTGGTGATAGTTATCTAGATTTCGAGTACTTCAGGTCAGAAGTGTCTTATGACGATAGTCTTGCGCAACCATTAGGTAACACAGGACCTGATGGTGGACATACAGCCTGGGAGTTTGACCCAACTACTGGACAATCAATTAAACTAGGTGATGTTATTATATCTTTTGATTATTCAAACGGTGGAGATGTTGCCTCAGCAAATATTTATATATGGATGGAATTGGTAGGAGTGCCAGATTCTTTTTTTGAAAATTACAACGCTTTCCCTTTTGCAACGCCAATGACACCAGGAAGGTCATTTACATTTGTAAAAGAAAACAATAGCTGGGTGAATTACTCAGGAGGTACTGGTGCAGGAGTATATGGTTATGCAAAAATAGAAATACCATTTGGAGCAAATGCTGTATATGCAACTATAAATAATGACACAAGTATACCGGCAGGACCCGGTCTTGGAATTGGACCATCATGGGGTACAATATCTAAATCTGGAGATATCGTGGCAGATCACCTTGGAGATACTTTCGCTGAGTTTGCTCTAAATCTAACAAAATTAGGTTTTGATAGAGGAACAGTAGGTGGAGATTGTGGTGAAGTATTAGGTAGTGTAATTGTAAAAACAAGATCTTCAGATTCTTTTACTGCTGAGCTAAAAGATTTAGCCGGCCCTTTTGATTTAGGTAGGATTCCAGAGGTGGATGTTGCTATTACTGGAGCTTCAGATTTAGATTGTAATACACCTCAAACTGTATTAAACGCATCAACAAACGTAACCGAGGGGATAACTTACCAATGGTATTTAAATGATATAGCCATTCCTGCACCTGAAGGTGTAGCAATGACATTAGATGTTAGTGCAGCAGGTACTTATAGTGTTATTGTAACAATACCTGGTGGGTGTACTTCAGAAGATGAAGTAATAATAAATATCGATAATACACCACCAGGATGTAATGCAGATAATGATGGACCATTGAGTTGTGATAAATTAAGTGTA